>DATHSW010000365.1:0-38490 GCA_035463855.1 Candidatus Deferrimicrobiaceae bacterium
CGGGCCTTCGCCCTCCGCCAGGCCACGCGGCGGGCCCTCGCCGCCGTCGCCCGCATGCTCGCGGCGCTCGCCGTCTCCCCCCGCCCGTGAACGTCCTCGTCACCGGCGCCACCGGCTTCGTGGGGGGCAACGTGGTGCGCGAGCTGCTCGCGGACGGCCACAGCGTGCGCGTGCTGGCGCGGCCGGGCAGCGACCGGCGCGCCCTCGAGGGCTGCGCGGTGGAGATCGTCGAGGGCGATCTGCTGGACGCCGCCTCGCTCCGGATCGCGGTGGCCGGCGCCCACCAGGTGTACCACGCGGCCGCCGACTACCGGCTCTGGGCGCCGGATCTGCGCGTCCTGTACCGCGCCAACGTGGACGGCACCCGGCACCTGCTGGCCGCGGCGGCCGAGGCGGGGGCCGAGCGCATCATCTATACGTCCACGGTGGGCGCGGTGGGCATCCCCAAGGACGGCACCCTGGGCGACGAGACGACCCCGGTCTCGCTCGGCGACATGGTCGGCGCCTACAAGACCTCCAAGTTCCTGGCCGAGCGAGTGGCCGACGAGTGGGCGGCGCGCGGGGCGCCCGTGGTCATCGTCAACCCGTCCGCGCCCATCGGGCCCTGGGACGTCAGGCCGACGCCCACCGGGCAGATGATCGTGGACTTCCTCAACGGCAAGATGATCGGCTCGGTGGAGACCGGGCTGAACGTCGTCCACGTGCGCGACGTGGCGCGCGGCCACATCCTCGCCGCCCAGAGAGGCCGCGTGGGCGAGCGTTACATCCTGGGCCACCGCAACCTGTCCCTGCTCGAGATCTTCCGCATGCTGTCGGCCCTGAGCGGGGTGCCCGCGCCGCGCTTCCGCGTGCCCTATCTGGTGGCGTGGACGGCCGCGGCGGCGATGGAGGGCGTCTCCCGCCTCACGCGCCGCCCGCCCGCGGTCCCGCTCACCGCGGTGCGCATGGCCCGCAAGCGCATGTTCTTCAGCTCGGAGAAGGCGATTCGCGAGCTGGGGTTGCCCCAGACCCCCGCGGAGACCGCCCTGCAGGAGGCGGTGGCCTGGTTCACCGACCGCGGCTACGCGAACGCCAAACGGAACCCTGGGGGAGTGCGGGGGGCTTGAAGAAGTGAATGGTCGGGAGCACGAAGCGCCGTGAACGCGGGCCAGTTCGTCTCCCGCCTCACGCGCAAGAGCCGGTCGAACTTCTTCTACGCGTTCCTGTGCCTGCCGCGCGCCGAGCGCGAGGCGATCTACGCGTGCTACGCCTTCTGCCGCATCGTGGACGACGCGGTGGACCTGGTGGCCGATCGCGCGCGGCAGCGCGCGGAGCTCGGGCGCTGGCGGGACGAGATCGCGCGCGTCTACGAGGGCCGGCCCGAGCATCCCGCCGGCCAGCGGCTGCAGGTGGCCGTCCGACGGTTCCCGATCCCGCGCGCCGCGCTCGAGGAGATCATCGCGGGGGTGGAGATGGACATGGACCACCCGACCTACGAGACCTTCGACGCGCTGTATCCCTACTGCTACCGGGTGGCCTCCGCGGTGGGGCTCTGCTGCATCGAGATCTTCGGCTACACCGATCCGCGGGCGCGCGAATACGCGGTGAACCTGGGCGTCGCGCTCCAGCTCACGAACATTCTCCGGGACGTCCAGGTGGATGCCCGCATCGGGCGCGTCTACCTCCCGCAGGCGGATCTGCGCCGCTTCGGGGTCACCGCGGACGATCTGGCGCAGGGCCGCTACACGCCCGGCTTCGTCCAGCTCATGACCTTCGAGGCCGGCCGCGCCCACGAGTACTACCGGCGCGCGTGGGCCGCGCTGCCGCCCGTCGACGCGCGCCGGCTCTTCGCGGCCGAGATCATGGGGCGCACCTACTTCGCGCTGCTGCGGGCCATCGAGGCGCGCCGCTTCGACGTCTTCGCCCGCCGGGTGACGGTCCCGACCGGCCGTCGCGTCGCCATCGCGCTCCGCTGCTGGCTCGGCGCCCGCCTGGGGGGCGGGGCGAGCGCGGGGGCCATTTCCGGGCCCCCGCAGCTGAACAAGTGAAAGCCGCCGTCTGCGTGGCCGGCGTCATCGAGCTGCGCGAGTGGCCCGAGCCGGCGCCGGGGCCCGGCGAGCTGATCTTGAGGATGAGCGGCTGCGGGCTCTGCGGCTCCGACATCCTGAAGATCAACGCGGCCGCCGCCGAGCCGGCCGTGCTCGGTCACGAGGTGGTGGGGCAGGTCGCGGCGGTCGGGCCCGGGGTGCGCCGCTTCGCCCCCGGCGACCGGCTCGTGGTCGCCCATCACGTGCCGTGCTTCGAGTGCCACTACTGCCGGCGGGGCAGCCCGTCCATGTGCCGGCACTTCAAGCGCGTCAACCTCGATCCGGGGGGCTTCGCGGAGCTGGTGCGCGTGCCCGCCCCGAACGTCGAGCACGCCGCCTTCCGCCTCCCCGCGGAGATGGCGGAGGAGACCGCCTCCTTCACCGAGCCGCTCGCCTGCTGCCTGCGCGCGGTCAAGCGCAGCCGGGTGGCCGCGGGGGACACCGCGCTCGTGGTGGGCCTGGGCTCGATCGGCTGCCTGCTCGCCCAGCTCCTGGCCCTCCACGGCGCGCGCGTATTCGCCTCCGACATCCTGGAGAGCCGGCGCGCTCTGGGCCGGCGGATGGGCGCGGAGGTCTTGGACACCGACGTGGTGCTGGAGGCCGCGCTGCGTGAGGCGACCGACGGCCGGGGCGCGGATCTGGTGATCGTCACCGCGGGCGGCGCCGCGGGGCTGCCCGCGGCGGCCGCGCGCGTGCGGGATGGCGGCACCCTCCACTACTTCGCGGGAGGCGGGGGCGACAGCCTGCCGCTGCCGCTCGCCGCGCTCTACCATCGCGAGCTCACCCTCACCGCGACCTATTCCTCCTCGCCGGCCGAGCTCGCGGAGGCCTTCGAGCTGCTGGCGCGGGGCCGGATCGGCGTGGAGGGGCTGGTCAGCCACCGGCTGCCGCTCGGTCGCCTGGGCGAAGGGGTGGATCTGATGCGCCGCCACGAGGCGGTGAAGGTCTACGTGACCCCCTAGCCATGCGGGCCCAGGTGTTCTACGGTCCGGGCGACCTCCGCTTCGAGGACGTTCCGGTGCCCGAGCCGGAGCCGGGCGGCCTCGTGGTGAGGGTGGAAGCGGCGCTCACCTGCGGCACCGACGTCAAGACCCTGCGCCGCGGTCATCCCGTGATGATCCCGCACGTGCCCACCGTGTTCGGCCACGAGCTGGCCGGCGTGGTCAGCGCGGTGGGGCGCGGCGCTCCGGGGGTGAGGGAAGGGGATCGCGTGGTGGCCGCCAACTCGGCCCCGTGCGGCCAGTGCCGCTTCTGCGCGGCCGGGCGGCCCAATCTCTGCGAGGACCTGCTCTTCGTCAACGGCGCGTACGGCGAGCACATCGCGCTGCCCCCGCGCCTGGTCGCGCGCAACGTGGTGCCGATCAGCGCGCGGCTGCCCGCCGCGAGCGCCGCCTTCGCCGAGCCGCTGGCCTGCGCCCTGCTCGGCGTGGAGCGGGGCCGGGTGGAGTCCGGCATGACCGTGGTGATCTGGGGCCACGGGCCGCTCGGCTGCCTGCTGGCCATGGCGGCGGGGCAGCGGGGGGCCCGCGTGGTGATCGTGGGCAAGGCCGGGTGGCGACTGGACCGGGTGCGGGGCTTGGGCCTGGGGACCTGCCTGGACGCTCTGGCCGTCCCGGACATGGTCGGTCACCTGCGCGAGCTGACCGGCGGCCGGGGGGCCGACGTGACGGTGGACGCGACCGGTCGGCCGGAGGTCTGGGAGCAGGCCATCGATGGCGTGGGCCGGGGCGGCACCGTGGTGCTGTTCGGGGGCTGCGCTCCGGGCACTTCGGTGCGGGTGGACACCCGCCGGGCCCACTACGAGGAGCTCACGCTGGTGGGGGCCTTCCACCACACCCCGGCCATGATCCGGCGCGCGGTGGAACTCCTCGAATCCAAACAGATCGAGCCCCAGGGGCTCCTCACCCACCGCATGGGGCTCGCCCAGGTGAAAGAAGGGCTGGCCCTCATGGAGCGCGGTGAGACCATGAAGGTGCTCGTGGATCCCTGGCAATGAGCACGAGCGTACGGAACTGCCTCGCGCCCGCAATGCGCTATCATCTGATCGGGCGCTCGACCTGAGCGAGCGCTCTCAAGTGAGGGCATCATGACCACGCCGCTTCCGCTGCAGCAGATCGTGCTGGCCGGGCCCCGGGGCTTCTGCGCCGGGGTGGACCGCGCCATCGACATCGTCGAGCTGGCCCTGCAGGTCTGCCCGCGTCCGGTGTACGTGCGGAGGGAGATCGTGCACAACCGTCACGTGGTGGAGGCCCTGCGCGCCAAGGGCGCCCACTTCGTGGACGAGTTGGACGAGGTGCCCGACGACGCCACCGTCATCTTCAGCGCCCACGGCATCTCGCCGGCGGTGCGCGCGGAGGCGCACCGCCGCGGGCTGCGGGTGATCGACGCGACCTGCCCGCTCGTGACCAAGGTGCATCTCGAGGCCGTCCGCTACGCGCGCGAGGGCTACTCGATCATCCTGGTCGGCCACGCCGACCACGACGAGGTCGTGGGCACCATGGGCGAGGCGCCGGACCGCATGTTCCTGATCGCCCATCCCGAGGACGTGGACAAGCTCGACGTGCCGGATCCGGACAAGGTGGCCTATCTCACCCAGACCACGCTGTCGGTCGACGACACCCGGGACTGCATCGAAGCCCTGCGGCGCCGCTTTCCCAAGATCGTCGGGCCGGCCAAGGACGACATCTGCTACGCCACCCAGAACCGCCAGGCGGCGGTGAAGACGGTGGCGGGCGCGGTGGACGTGCTGCTCGTCATCGGCGCCGCCAACAGCTCCAACGCCAACCGTCTGGTCGAGGTCTCCACCGTGATGGGGACGCCGTCCTACCTGATCAACGACAAGAACGACATCCGGCCGGAGTGGCTGGAGGGCATGGGGCGCGTCGGGGTGACCGCGGGGGCCTCCACCCCCGAGTTCCTGGTCACGGAGGTGGTCGAGGAGCTGCGCCGCAAGCGCGGCTCGAACGTCCAGGAAGTCCACGTGGTCGAGGAGGACGTGCGCTTCGGCCTGCCCCGCGAGCTGGAGGACATCGCCCGCGCGGCGGGCAAGACCCTGCCCCCGCGCAGCGGCGCGGTGGCGGTGAGCGGGTAGGCCCATGCGCCTGGTCACGTTCCGACGCGGGCGGGGCGAGCCCAAGCCGGGCGCGCTCTGGCAGGAGCACGTGCTGGACCTGGCCGGCCTCGCCAAGGATCTGGCCACGCAGCGGGGCACCGTGCGCCGCGGGCGCGGCGGCTTCCCGCGCACCGTGCTGGAGATCGTCCAGGGCGGCGAGGCGGTGACGGCGCTCACCCGCGAGGCGTGGGAGCACGGCCGCGCGCTCGTTGGCCAGCGCGCGGCGGAGGAGCTGGCCCAGAGCCGCCTCGCCTACCCGGCCAAGCGGGTGCGCCTGCTGGCGCCGATCCCGGCGCCGGCCCGCAACGTCTTCTGCCTCGGCCGCAACTACGCCGAGCACGCCGCCGAGCGGGGGGCCGCCGCCCCCGAGCATCCGGTGTACTTCACCAAGCCCGGCACCGCGGTGGTGGGGCCCGGGGACGACGTGGTGCACCACGCGATCACCAAGGAGCTCGACTACGAGGTCGAGCTGGCGGTGGTGATCGGCACCGGGGGGCGCGACATCGCGCGCGCGGACGCGCTCCGGCACGTCTTCGGCTACACCATCATCAACGACGTGACCGCGCGGGACCTCCAGAAGCGGCACCAGCAGTGGTTCAAGGGCAAGTCGCTCGACACCTTCTGCCCGATGGGCCCGGTGCTGGTCACCGCCGACGAGCTGCCGGACCCGCAGGCCCTCGCGATAGCTTTGAGAGTGAACGGACAGATCCGCCAGTCCAGCCACACCTCCAAGATGATCTTCCCGGTGGCCCAGTGCATCGAGGTGCTCTCGCAGGGCATGACGCTCCTGCCCGGGGACATCATCGCCACCGGCACCCCCGAGGGCGTCGGCGCGGCCAGCGGCAACTTCCTCAAGGCGGGCGATCGCATCGAGGCCGAGGTCGAGCAGATCGGAGTTCTCCACAGCAAGATAGTTCGGCCTTAGGCGGGCCGCCGATAAGGGCCCATCCGCTTCGTTGGCGCCCTCGTCCGGGCGCTCAACGTACAGGAGTACGCCCCGCGCCCGGCCTTCGGGCGCCGCCTCGCAGCTGAGCCCTTCTCGCCGTCCCGTCATTCGCTTGTCTACCCTCGTGATTGCGGGGCGCCGTCGGGCGGGCTAGCATGCGGGGCCGGGAGGGTCTGGGCATGCGGACCGTGATCGAGGGCGGGTGGGTGGTGGCGTGGAACGGGCGGAGCCACGAGGTCCACGAGCAGGGGGCCGTGGTGTTCGAGGGCGACCGCGTCGTGCACGCGGGGCCCGCCTGGACGGGGACCGCGGACGCGCGCATCGGGGCGCGCGGCAAGCTGGTCTCCCCCGGCTTCATCAACACCCACGTGCACACCGCGGGCGGAGGCGGCGACTACCTCCTGCTCGACATGGCCAAGAACGACTACCGCACGGCGAACTACATGAGCTTCGCGGCGCCGCTCAAGGGCAAGATGACGCCGCCTCCCGCCGAGCCCACCGCGGCGATCCGCGCCTTCACCTTCCTCCACGCGCTCAAGAACGGCACCACCACCGTCATCGACGTGGGCGGCCTGCGCGGCGACTGGGAGGGCTACGCGCGCCTGGTGGACGATCTCGGGGTGCGGGTCTACGGCGGGCCGCCGTTCCGCGACCGCGACACCTACACCGACGCGCGCGGCCGCCTCTACTACGAGGAGGACGCGGGGATCGGCCGGGCGCGCCTGCAGGAGGCGGTGGACTTCGCGCGGAAGCTCGACGGCGCCGCCGGGGGCCGCCTGCGCGCCCTGTTCAACGCGGCCCAGGTGGAGACGTGCAGCGAGCCGCTGCTGCGGGCCGGCAAGGACGCCGCGCGCGAGCAGAACGCGCCCATCCACACCCACGCGGGCGGCAACCTCGTCGAGTTCCAGCGCATCATGGACGAATACCGCAAGACGCCGATCCGCTTCCTCGCCGATATCGGCTTCCTGGACGAGCGCACCCTGCTCGGCCACGTCGTGTTCACCACCGGGCACGAGTGGACGCGGTATCCCTTCGGCGACGACCTCCGCGTGCTGGCCGAGCGCGGCGTCACCGTCGGCCACTGCCCGTACAAGTACGCGAAGATGGCGATGACGCTCCACTCCTTCCAGCGCTACCTGGACGCGGGGGTGACGCTCGCCCTGGGCACCGACACCTATCCGCTCGACATCGTGTCGGAGCTGCGCTGGGCGTCCATCCTGGCCCGCGTCACCGACGGCAACTACCAGGCCGGCCGCGCCCGCGACGTCTTCAACGCGGCCACCGTGGGCGGCTGCCGCTTCCTGGGCCGCGAGGATCTGGGGCGCCTGGCCCCGGGCGCCCGGGCCGACATCCTGCTGATCAACCTCGACCACGTGGGCGGCCTGGTCTACGCGGACCCGATCAAGGCGCTGGTGGATGGGGCCTCCGGGCGCGACGTGGACACCGTGATCGTGGACGGCCAGGTGCTGGTGCAGGGTGGCCACGCGACCCGCGTGGACGAGGAGGCGGTCTACGCGAAGGCCCGCGCGGCGACCGAGCACTACTGGAGCCGGGTGCCCGCGTGGCGCTGGGACGGCGCCGGCGTCGAGCAGATCATCCCGCCCGCCTTCCCCATCCACCGGGCGGCGCGCTGATCGGGGGCGGCGGCCATGATGACCAAGCGGCAGCGGGTGATGGCGGCCCTCCGGGGCGAGGCGGTCGACCGCGTCCCGCTCGCGTTCTGGCTCCACAACTTCGCCACCGAGAACTCGGCCCGCGGCCTGGCCGACGAGACGCTCCGGCTCGCGCGGACCTTCGACTGGGACTTCCTCAAGCCGCAGTCACGCGCCCAGGGCTTCGCGGAGATGTGGGGGCTCACCTATGCCCCATCGGGGGAGAAGGCGAAGCCGTACACCGTCACCCACGCGCCGGTGACCACCGCCGACGACCTCGCGAGGCTGCCCGCGACCGATCCCCGCGAGGGCGCGCTCGGCGAGCAGCTCGAGGCCCTCCGCCTCATCCGCGCCGCTGTCGGCCCGGACGTGCCCATCATCTGGACCGTGTTCGCCCCGCCCATGATCCTGCCGATGCTGGCCCGGGGCGGGCGCGAGCAGGCGCTCGAGCTCCTGCGCACGGCGCCCCGCGAGACCGCGCGGGCCTTCGACGCGATGGCGGAGACGCTCCGCGAGTACGCGCGGCTCTGCGCCGCCGCGGGCGCCGACGGGCTCTTCTACGCCACCAACGTGGCGGCCCAGGGGCTGCTCACCGCGGAGGAGTGCCGCCGCTGGCAGCGCCCCTGGGACCTGCGCATCCTGGGCGCGGTCGAAGGGGCCCCGTTCAACCTGTTGCACGTCTGCGGCGCGGGCATCCAGTTCGACGAGTTCGTGGACTATCCGGTCACCGCGTGGAGCTTCGCCGCCGTCCGCGGCAATCCCACTCTCGCGGCCGCGCACGCGCGGACCGGGCGGGCGGTGGTGGGCGGGCTGCCGGCCAAGCCCGAGATCGCGGGCATGACGGAGGCCGCGCTCGTCGAGTGCGCCACCGCCGCGAGGCGCGAGATGGGCGGTCGCTGGCTGCTCCTCGGGCCCGACTGCTCGATCAATCCGGAGACGCCCGAGCGGCTCCTCCACGCGGTCGGCGCGGCGGTCCGGAGCGCCGCGTCCTAGGGGCTGGAAGCCCCGGGAGCGCTGTGGTAGCATCCCCGCCACACCTTCTCCTTCTCAGGAGGCGGGCATGGCTCTGGACATCGCCAGGATTCGCAACGTTGCGTTCGTCGGCCATGGCGGCGTGGGCAAGACCTCCCTCGTCGAGGCCATCCTGTTCGCCTGCGGGGCCAGCAGCCGCCTCGGCCGCGTCGACGACGGGACCACCACCACCGACTTTGATCCCGACGAGATCAAGCGCAAGATCTCGCTGAACACCGCGGTGGCCTTCTGCGATCACCAGGGCCACCGGCTCAACCTCATCGACACCCCCGGATACGGCGACTTCGTGGCCGACGCCCGCGCGGGCCTGCGCGTGGCCGGGGCCGCGGTGGTGGTGGTGGACGCGGTGGCGGGGGTGCAGGTGCAGACCGAGAAGGTCTGGAAGTTCGCCAACGACTACAACCTGCCGCGCGCGATCGTCGTCAACCGGCTCGACCGCGAGCGCGCCGACTTCTTCCGGACGCTCGAGTCGCTGCAGAAGCGGCTCAAGGGCCGCCTCGTGCCGCTGCAGCTGCCGATCGGGAGCGAGAGCGGCTTCACGGGGGTGGTCGACCTCATCGCGATGCGCGCCCTCGTCTGGGCCGACGGCAAGGTCAAGGACGTGGAGATCCCGGGCGATCTCATCGAGAGCGCCAAGTCCTACCGCGAGAAGCTGACCGAGGCCGCCGCGGAGACCGACGACGATCTCCTCACGAAGTATCTGGAGGAAGGCTCGATCGGCGAGCCGGAGATGCTGGCCGCGCTGCGGAAAGCGATCATGTCCGGTGACCTCGTGCCCATCCTGGCCGGCTCGGCGACGCGCGGCATCGGGGTCGGGCCGCTGCTCGAGCTCATCGTGAAGGAGTTTCCGTCGCCCGCCGACGCCGCGGAGGCGGAGGGGACGGACCCGCGCACCAAGGCCGCGGTCAAGCGGGCCGCCGATCCCACCGCGCCGTTCAGCGCGGTGGTGTTCAAGACGATCTCAGACCCGCACGTGGGCAAGCTCTCCGTGTTCCGGGTCTACTCGGGCACGCTGCGGTCCGACAGTCAGGTCCTCAACGCGAGCCGCGACAGCCGCGAGCGGATCGGCCATCTGGGCTGGCTCTCCGGCAAGTCCCAGAAGCCGGTGGAGGCGCTCGGGCCGGGCGAGATCGGGGTGGTGGCCAAGCTCAAGGACACCCTCACCGGCGACACCCTGTCCGACGAGGCGCATCCGGTCGTGCTGCCCGGCATCTCCTTCCCGGAGCCCGCGATCTCCTTCGCGATCCAGCCCAAGACGCGCGGCGACGAGGACAAGATCTCGACCGCGCTGCACCGCATGGCCGAGGAGGATCCCACGCTGCATCACCACTACGACCCGGAGACCAAGCAGCTCCTGGTCTCGGGCATGGGCCAGCTCCACGTCGAGGTGGTCGTCGAGCGGATGAAGCGCAAGTACAACGTGGACGTCTCGCTGCTGCCCCCGCGCATCCCCTACAAGGAGACGGTGAAGGGCCGCGCGGAGGTGCAGGGCAAGTACAAGAAGCAGACGGGCGGGCGCGGCCAGTACGGCGACACCTGGCTCCGCATCGAGCCGCTCTCCCGCGGTAGCGGCTTCGAGTTCGTGGACGACATCTTCGGCGGCGCCATCCCGCGCAACTTCATCCCCTCGGTGGAGAAGGGCGTGCGCGACTGCATGAAGCGCGGGATCCTCGCCGGCTACCCGGTGGTGGATCTCAAGGTCACGCTCTACGACGGCTCCTATCACGACGTGGACTCCTCGGACATGGCCTTCCAGATCGCGGCCTCGATGGGCCTGCAGAAGGGCTTCATGGAGGCGAAGCCCTGCCTGCTCGAGCCGGTGATGAACGTGGAGGTCACCGCGCCCGCGGAGGGCGCGGGCGAGGTCATCGGCGACCTCAACGGCCGGCGCGGCCGCATCGTGGGGATGGAGCCGGACGGCGACGTGGTGGCGGTGCGGGCCCAGGTGCCGATGTCCGAGATGCTGACCTACGAGTCGAGCCTGCGCTCGATGACCGGCGGCCGCGGCGGCTACTCGATGGAGTTCTCCCACTACGAGGAAGTGCCGAGCCAGCTCGCCGAGAAGGTCGTCGCCGCTCACCGCGCCGAGAAGGACAAGCACTAGGCCGCGCCGATCGACGTGCCGCCCCAGACCCGGTATGCGCGGAGCGGTGACGTCAACATCGCCTATCAGGTAGTGGGCGACGGGCCGCGGGATCTCGTCCTGGTGCCGGGGTGGGTCTCCAACGTCGAGGTCTTCTGGGAGCACCCGGCGGCCGCCTCGTTCCTGAACCGGCTCGCGTCCTTCTGCCGGCTCATCCTGTTCGACAAGCGAGGCACCGGGCTCTCCGACCGCGTGGACATCCCGGGCATCGAGACCCGCATGGACGACGTGCGCGCGGTCATGGACGCGGCCAAGTCCGACCGGGCGGTGCTCTTCGGCTACTCCGAAGGCGGCCCGATGTGCGCCGTCTTCGCGGCCACCTATCCGGCGCGGGCGGCCGGGCTCATCATGCACGGCTCCTACGCCCGTCGCGTGCGGGCGGCGGACTACCCGTGGGGCGTGCCCGCGTCCGAGTGGGAGGCGTTCATCGAGACGACCACTCGGGATTGGGGCGGCCCGGTGGGCCTCGAGGCGCGGGCGCCCAGCCTGATCAACGACGAGGCGTTCCGGCAGTGGTGGGCACGGTTCACCCGCATGAGCGCGGGACCGGCCGGGAGCGCGGCAATCTTGAGGATGAACGCCCACATCGACGTCCGCCACGTGCTGCCGTCGATCCGCGTGCCCACCCTGATCCTTCATCCGGAGGGTGATCGGACGGTCCCGGTGGAGCTCGGCCGCTACCTGGCGCGTCACATTCCGGGAGCCCGGTACGTGGAGATGCCCGGGATCGATCACGTTCCGTTCGGCGACACCGCCGATCGCACCCTCGCCGAGACCGAAGCATTCGTCACCGGCCTCTCCCGGGAGACGGAGTCCGACCGCGTGCTCGCCACCGTGATGTTCACCGACATCGTGGGCTCGACCGAGCGGGCGGCCGAGCTGGGCGACCGGCGCTGGCGCGAGCTGTTGCAGGGCTTCCACGCGACCGTCCGCGGCGAGCTGGCCCGGTTCCGGGGGCGGGAGATCGACACCGCGGGGGACGGCGTCCTGGCTGCGTTCGACGGGCCGGCCCGTGCGGTCCGCTGCGCCTGCGCGGTGGGACTCGCCATCAAGCCGCTCGGTCTCCGGGTGCGGGCGGGCATCCACACCGGCGAATGCGAGGTGATGGGCGACAAGCTCGCGGGCATCGCGGTGCACATCGGGGCCCGGGTGGCGGCGGCGGCGGGGGAGGACGAGGTACTCGTCTCCAGCACGGTGCGCGACCTCGTGGCCGGGTCGGGCCTGCAGTTCTCGGATCGCGGCCGGCAGTCCCTCAAGGGGATTCCCGGCGACTGGCAGCTCTACGCGGTAGACCAGAAAGGCACCTAATGTTCGTGACCCATATCGAATGCACGGTCTGCGGCCGTCGTCACGAGGCGGGCCATGCCCTCACCGTATGCGCCGGGTGCGGCCAGATGCTCGCGGTCCGCTACGACCTGGCCCGGGCCGCGGCCGCCGTCACGAAGGATGAGCTCCGCCGCCGCCCGCCCGGCATGTACCGCTTCCGCGAGCTGCTCCCGCTGGCCGCCGCCGAGGCGCCGGTGACGTTGGGCGAGGGAGGCACGCCGCTACTCGAGCTGCCGCGCCTCGCCGCGCATCTGGGACTGCGCCACCTCTGGGCCAAGGACGAGGGCCAGAACCCGACCGGCACCTTCAAGGCCCGCGGGCTCGGCATGGCGGTCACCCGTGCGCGCACCCTGGGCGTCAAGGGCCTCATGATCCCCTCGGCCGGCAACGCCGGCGGCGCCGCCGCCGTGTACGGCGCCCGCGCGGGCATCCCCGTCGCGGTGGTGGTGCCCCGTGACACCCCGGAGGCCGCGGTGGCGGAGGCGGCGCTCGCCGGGGCCCACGTCTTCACCGTCGACGGCACCATCGCCACCGCCGGCCGCGTCATCGCCGCCGTCGCGCCACACATCGGCTGGTTCGATCTGGCCACGCTCAAGGAGCCGTATCGCCTCGAGGGCAAGAAGACCATGGGCCTCGAGCTCGCCGAGCAGCTCGGGTGGGACGCCCCGGAGTGGCTGATCTATCCCACCGGCGGCGGCACCGGGCTCGTGGGCATCTGGAAGGCCTACGAGGAGCTCGCCGCGATGGGATGGATCAAGCCCGCGCAGCCGCGCTTCGTCGCGGTGCAGGCGGAGGGCTGCGCGCCCCTGGTGCGCGCCTGGGAGGACAAGGCCGAGACCACGACGATGTGGGAGAACCCGTTCACGAACGCGCCCGGCCTGCGCGTCCCCGGGCCCTTCGCGGGCCGGCAGATGCTGCGCATCCTGCGAGAGACCGAGGGCTTTCCGTGGGGAGTCGGCGAGCAGCCGATCGTGGATGCCCAGCGTCTGATGGCCCGGGTCGAGGGGATCTGGACAGCCCCCGAGGCCGCCGCGACCCTGGCCGCGCTCCTCCGGATGCTGGACGAAGGACTGGTCGACTCGACCGCCCGGGTCGTGCTGGTCTTGACCGGCGCCGGAATCAAGTACCCGCCGCCTCCGCTGTCGCCCGCCGTTCACCTCCAGGGGACGCCCGAGGAGATCCTGGCCCGGGTAAGGCAAGCCCTTGGAACCGGCTAATTTGCTTGACAGCGCGGGATGGGATCTGTAGGTTCTCGTCCATCCCGGTCAAGAACTGTACATTATGCGGCAGGGACGGAGGGCGGACATGAGCGCGGTCACTCGCAGGCGATTCCTCAAGACGTCGGGCCTGGGCCTCGGCGTGCTGGCCGGCTCGGGTCTCGCCGGGTGCGCCGCAACCATGAAGGGCGATTTCGCCCCGAAGCGCGGCCCGCGCGTGGTGGTCATCGGCGGAGGCTGGGGCGGGGCCACCGCGGCCAAGTACGTGCGCCTGCTCGACCCGGCGATCGAGGTCATCCTGATCGAGCCCAACCGCGCGTTCGTCTCCTGCCCGTTCAGCAATCTGGTCCTGGCGGGCCTGCGCACGATCGACTCGCTCACCATGGGCTACGACGGCCTGCGCAAGCACCGGGTGCGCATCATCCACGACACGGCCGCCGCCATCGAGCCGGCCGCCAAGCGGGTGCGGCTGGGTGAGGGATACCTGCAGTACGACCGCCTGATCGTCTCGCCGGGCGTGGATTTCCAGTGGGAGCAGGTGGAAGGGCTCGCCCAGAACCAGGACAAGGTCCTGCACGCGTGGAAGGCGGGGCCGCAGACCGTCCAGCTGGCCCAGCAGCTCGCGGCCATGCCCGACGGCGGCGTCTTCGTGCTGAGCATCCCGCCCGCGGCCTATCGCTGCCCGCCCGGCCCCTACGAGCGCACCTCGATGGTGGCCTGGTACCTCAAGACGAAGAAGCCCCGCTCCAAGCTCATCGTGCTCGACGCCAACCAGAACATCATCTCGAAGACCGCGCTCTTCCGCGCGGCCTGGCAGGCCTATCCGAACATCGACTACCGGCCGGCGAGCCGCGTCATCGCGGTGGATCCCGGCACCCGGGAAGTCCGCACCGAGTTCGACAGGATCCGCTACGACGTGGTGAACCTGATCCCGCCCCAGCGGGCCGGATCGATCGCGGTGCAGGCCGATCTGGTCGGCGGCGACAAGCGCTGGTGCGAGGTCAACCACGTCACCTACGAGTCGGTGAAGCAGCCCGGCGTCCACGTGATCGGTGACGCCACCATCGGCCTGCCCGTGCCCAAGTCGGGCAACGTGGCCAACGCGATGGGCAAGATCGCCGCGGCCTCCGTGGTGAGCCTCATCAGCGGCAAGCCGCCGGCGGCGCTCGCGCCCGGCAATACCTGCTATAGCTGGGTGAGCGACCGCGAGGCCATCGCGGTGGTCAACGCCTACCGGATCGAGAACGGCAAGGTCGTGCAGATCGAGCAGAAGCTCACGCCGGCCCAGAGCCCGCTGGTGGCCGAGCGCGCCATCGGCTGGGCCCAGTCCATCTGGGCGGACATCCTGGCATGAGCGCCGCCGGTCGCCGGCCGGGGAGGAGCCGCCTCATGCGCCTGACCCCGCCTCGGATCGCCCTCGCCTCAGCCCTCCTCGTGGCCGCGCTGGCGGGCGCGCCCGCCGAGGCCGCGGGGCCGCTCGACGAGCGCGGCGCGCTCAAGTCCGTCACCTGCGCGGCCTGTCACGGGCAGGCCGGCAACAGCCGCTCGAGCGCGATGCCGATCATCGCCGGCCTCGACACGGCCTACTTCAAGAAGCAGATCGAGGCCTACGCGGCGGGCAAGCGGCTCTCGCCCGAGATGGAGCCCTACGCCAAGCAGGTGCTGAACCTGGGGGTGGACGACGTCGCGGCCTACTTCGCCTCGCGCAAGCGCGAGCCCACGCCCGTGCCGTCACCGGCCGACGCGGTGGCCCGCGGGCGCAACGCGGCGGCCCAGTGCGTGATCTGTCACGGCCCGCAGGGACTGGGGGATCCGGCCAAGCTGATTCCGAGCCTGGCCGGGCAGGCGCCCGGCTACCTGCGCGAGCAGATGCTGCTGTTCAAGCAGGATCGGCGCAGTCCGGGCGACCCGGCGCTGGCGGCCCTGAAGGCGCTGCTGAAGAGCATCCCGGACGAGACGCTCGCGGACCTGGCCATCTACTACTCGAGCCTCCGCTAGGCGCACTTCGCGCTATCATGGTGGCCTTCATGAGCCACCATGCCCTGCGGCAGGCGCTGGCGTGACGCCGACGCTGGAGGTCACGCTCTTCGTCCTCGCCTTCTGCGGTGCCTTCGTCTCGGGTCTGGTCGGGGTGGGGGGCGCGATCGTGATGATCCCGCTCCTCTACTACGTGCCCCCGCTGCTGGGCGCGGGTGAGGTTCCCATCAAGGTGGTGGCGGGGCTCAGCATGACCCAGGTGCTCGCGGCCGCAACGGTGGGCACGTGGAGTCACGGGCGGTACGCGCTGGTGGATCGCCGCCTGGCCCTGACCGGCGGCTCCGCGATGGCGGGAGGCTCGCTGCTGGGCGCAATCCTCTCCTCCTACGTGTCCGGGCGCGCGCTCCTCGCCACCTTCGCCCTCATGACCACGTTGGCGCTGCCGCTCATGTTCATCGCGCCCGCCGACCCGCCGGGCGGCGGCGATCGGGGGCCGGTCGAGTTCAGCCGGGCGACCGCGATCGCGCTCTGCGGGGGGATCGGCCTCGTGGCGGGGCTCATCGGGGCGGGCGGGGCGTTCCTCCTGGTGCCGGTGCTGGTGGGCGTGATGCGGATCCCGATGCGGCTCAGCATCGGCACCTCGCTCGCCGTGGTGGGGATCTCGGCGGTGACCGGTTTCCTCGGCAAGGCGCTGACCGGCCAGATCCCGCTCTGGCCCGCGGTGACGGTCGTGCTGGGCTCGCTGACCGGCGCGCCGCTCGGCGGCCGGGTGAGCCGGCGCGTGCCGGTGCCGGTCCTGCGCGGCGTGCTCGCGGGTATCATCGCCCTGGTCATGCTCCGGGTGTGGTACGACGTGATCACCCACTAGGCGGACGACCGCGCGATGAGATACGGCTTCGTGATCGATCAGCGGAAATGCATCGGCTGCCACGCCTGCACGGTGGCCTGCAAGGAGGAGAACCAGGTCCCGCTGGGGGTCAACCGCACGTGGGTGAAGTACATCGAGAAGGGCGTGTTCCCGGCCACGCGGCGCTACTTCAGCGTGATGCGCTGCAATCACTGCGACAACGCCCCGTGCGTGACGATCTGCCCGACGGTGGCGCTCTATCGCCGGCCGGACGGCATCGTGGACTTCGACGGGGAGCGCTGCATCGGCTGCAAGTCGTGCATGCAGGCGTGCCCCTACGACGCGCTCTACATCGACCCCGAGACGAAGACCGCCGCGAAATGCCACTACTGCGCCCATCGGGTGGAGGCCGGGCTCGAGCCGGCCTGCGTGATCGTCTGCCCGGTCCAGGCCATCGTGCCCGGTGATCTGGACGACCCCGGCAGCCCGATCGCGCGGCTCGTCGCCTCCCAGCAGACGCAGGTGCGCAAGCCGGAGCAGGGCACGCGCCCGAAGCTCTTCTACCTCGGCGCGGAGTCCGCCGCGCTCACGCCCGAGCTGCAGGAGCGCCGCGGCGGCTACCTCTTCTCCCAGGTCGGGAGTATCCCGAGTCCGGGCCAGCCCAACCGCGCCGTCGCGCCGCCCGCCGCGCCACCGCCCACCGCCGCGACCGACGGAATGGATCTGCTTGCCCTGGCGCGTACCGTCTACGACGTCGCCCATCCCGAGCGGCCGTGGGGATGGAAGGTGGCCGCGTATCTCTGGACCAAGTCCATCGCGGCGGGCGCCTTCCTGGTCGCCGCGCTCGGCATCGGCGCCGGGTTCTTGACCGCGGACACGCTGACCGGCCTCGCCGTGCCCGCGATCGGCCTGGCCTTCCTGCTGCTGACCGCCCTGCTGCTCGTGTTCGATCTCAAGCGCCCGGAGCGGTTCCTCTACCTGGTGTTCAAGCCGAACCCGCGCTCCTGGCTCGTGCTCGGCGGCTTCATCCTCTTCGCGGCCGGGGTGCTGGGGGCGTTGTGGCTGCTGGCCGGCCTCGCCGGCAATCTCGTGGCGCTGCAGCTCCTGGCCTGGCCCACGGCCGCGGTCGCGGCGGCGACCGCCGGCTACAGCGCCTTCCTCTTCGGTCAGGCCGAGGGGCGCGACTTCTGGCAGAGCCCGCTGCTGCTGCCGCACCTGCTGGTGGCCGCCCTCGTCGGCGGCGCGGCAAGCCTGCTGCTCGCCGCGCGCGCGGTCGGCAGCGCGTCCATCGTCGTGGGCGGCCTCGGCCTCGTGCTGTGGGCGTCGTTGCTCGTGAGCGCGCTCGTGCTGGGCGCCGAGCTCTTCGGCGGCCACGGCACCGAGGACGCCCGGCGCGCGGCGCGGCTGCTCACCCGCGGGCCGTTGCGGGCGCCGCTCTGGGGCGGCGTGGTGGCGGTGGGCATCGCGCTACCGCTGGTGCTGCTGTTGAGCGCCTCGGTGCCGTTCGGCTCCGAGCTGGCCGCGGTGCTCGCGCTGGCCGGCCTCTGGCTGTGGGAGGAGCTGTGGATCCGCGCGGGCCAGATGCTCCCGCTCAGCTAGAAAGGGGTCAGGTCTTGCATTACGACATTTCCAGCGCACGAGTCCACGCCTCACGGGAGAGCATGTCGCAATGCAAGACCTGACCCCGGATCCGTTGCACCCGGTGGCGCGGCAGCTGGCGGCGCCGGCCTCCGGCCTCGAGCGGTTTCCGCCCCCGGCGCGCTGGGACGACTGGGAGGAGTTCGACGCCAAGGCGTGGCCCAGGCGAGTCAAGCGGCGCTTCCAGCTCATCCCCACGATCTGCTTCAACTGCGAGGCGGGCTGCGGGCTTCTCGCCTACGTGGACCCTCAGACGCTCCAGATCCAGAAATTCGAGGGCAATCCGGTGCATCCGGGCAGCCGCGGGCGCAACTGCGCCAAGGGCCCCGCGACCCTGAACCAGATCACGGATCCCGAGCGCATCCTCCATCCGCTGCGGCGGACCGGCGCGCGGGGGGCCGGCGGGTGGGAGCGGGTGACCTGGGACGCGGTGCTCGACGACATCGGCGGGCGGATCCGGAAAGCGCTGATGGAAGGCCGGCAGAAGGAAGTCATGTATCACCTCGGGCGGCCCGGCCACGAGCTGATCTACCTGCAGCGCGTCTTCCACGCGTGGGGCATCGACGGCCACAACAGCCACACCAACGTCTGCTCGGCGTCCGCGCGCGCGGGGTACGGCTTCTGGCACGGGCTCGACCGGCCCTCGCCCGACCACAGCAAGGCGCGCTTCATCCTGCTGCTGTCCTCTCATCTCGAGGCCGGCCACTACTTCAACCCCCACGCCCAGAGCATCATCGAGGGCAAGATGGCGGGCGCCAAGGTCTGCGTGCTGGACACGCGGCTCAGCAATACCGCCTCGATGGCCGACTACTGGCTCTCGCCCTGGCCGGGCACCGAGGCCGCGCTGCTCCTGGCCATCGTCCACTGCATGCTCCGCGACGGCACGTGGGACCGGGAGTTCGTCCGCCGCTGGGTGAACTGGGAGCAGTACCTGCGCGAGGAGCGGCCGGAGCTGCCGGTCACCATGGTCTCCTTCGAGGAGGCGCTGAAGACGCTCTACGCCGAGTACACGCCGGAGTTCGCGGAGCGCGAGTCGGGGGTGCCCGCCGCGCGCATCGAGGAAGTGGCGCGCGAGGTCGGCCGCGCGGGCCGCGCGCTCTCCACCCACGTCTGGCGCAACGCCGCCGCCGGCAATCTCCACGGCTGGGAGGTCGCACGCGCGCTCGAGCTGGTGGTGGTGCTGGCGGGCGCGGTGGCCACCCCCGGCGGCACCGCGCCCTCCGGCTGGAACAAGGCGGTGCCGGCCCCGCCGATGATGCCGCCGCCCGGCAAGATCTGGAGCGAGCTCCTGATGCCGCGGGAGTATCCGCTCGCCTTCTTCGAGATGAGCTTTCTCCTGCCGCACTTCCTGAAGGAAGGCCGCGGCAAGCTCGCGATGTACTTCACCCGGGTCTACAACCCGGTGTGGACCAACCCGGACGGCATGTCGTGGATCGAGATGCTGACCGACGAGGCCAAGGTCGAGCGCCACGCCTGCCTGACCCCCACCTGGAGCGAGACCGCGTGGTTCGCCGACTACGTGCTGCCGATGGGGCACGCCTCGGAGCGGCACGACCTCATGAGCCAGGAGACGCACGCGGCGCGCTGGATCGGCTTCCGCCAGCCGGTGCTGCGGGTGGCGCTCGAGAAGCAGGGCAAGCGCTTCGACTGGACCTGGCAGGCCCACGAGGCGGCGGGGCTCGGGCAGGTGTGGGAGGAGGACGAGTTCTGGATCGAGCTGTCGTGGCGGATCGATCCGGACGGCGCCCTCGGCATCCGCAAGTACTTCGAGTCGCCCTACCGGCCGGGGGAGAAGCTCCGCATCGAGGAGTTCTACCGCTGGATCTTCGAGCACAGCGTGCCGGGGCTGCCGGAGGCGGCCGCGCGCGAGGGCCTGAGCCCGCTCGCGTACATGCGCAGGTACGGCGCGTTCCTGGTGCAGGCAGAGGTCTACCGCACCCACGAGACGCCGGTCGCCTCGGGAGAGGGGGTGGAGGTGGACGGGCAGTGGATGGGCGGCTTCCCGACGCCCTCGCGCAAGCTCGAGTTCTACTCGAAGACGCTCAAGGACTGGAAGTGGCCGGAGCACGCGGTGCCCACCTACGCGCGCAGCCACGTGCACTGGCGGGAGATCGACCGGGCGGCCGGCGAGATGGCGCTCATGCCCACCTTCCGGCTGCCGACCCTGATCCACTCCCGCTCCGGCAACGCCAAGTGGCTCTACGAGATCTCCCACAACAACCCGCTGTGGCTCCATCCCGAGGACGCGGCGCGCTGGGACGTCAAGACCGGCGATCTCCTGAAGGTCACGACCGAGATCGGACATTTCATCGACCGCGTTTGGGTGACCGAGGCGATCCGGCCGGGCGTGCTGGCCTGCTCGCATCACCTCGGCCGCTGGCGCCTCGCCGAGCAGACGGGCGGCGAGCGCTGGTCCACCGCGCTCGTGAATCTCGAGAACCCGGGGCCAGGGCAGTGGCGCCTGCGCCACGTGCACGGGGTGCGGCCCTTCGAGAGCCGCGATCCCGACTCGCGGCGCGTCTGGTGGGAGGATGCGGGCGTGCACCAGAACCTGACCTTCCCGGTGCATCCGGATCCGGTGAGCGGCCAGCACTGCTGGCATCAGAAGGTGACGGTGAGCCGGCCCGGGCCGGAGGATCGCTACGGTGACGTGGTGGTGGACACCAACAAGTCCTTCGAGGTCTATCGCAAATGGCTCGCCCTGGCCCGACCCGCGCCCGGCCCCGACGGGCTGCGCCGGCCGCTCTGGCTGCCGCGCGCGTTCAAGCCCGCGGCGTCCGCCTACCGGATCGAGTGAAGGCGTTGACAAGGACGCTATCGGGGGCATGCTGGGAGGCATGAGCCTGATCCTCACGCGGCGCGCGTGGCTCGGCGCGGCGGCGGGCATCGTCGCGGGCGCGGCCTGCGGTGCGCGGCGGGCGCGCGCGCAGGGCCACCTCCCCAATCTCGCGCCGGAAGAGCCGATCGCCCCCACCATGGCCCGGCTCTTCGGCGGCCGCCCGATCAAGGACGGGGCCGCGCTCATCACGATCGACATGCCGCTCATCGCGGAGGACGGCGCCGCGGTGCCGATCGCGGTGGAGGTGAAGTCGCCGATGACACCGGAGAACCACGTCAAGGCGATCTACATCCTCGCCGAGAAGAATCCCCGGCCCCTCAACGTGAAGATCACCCTGACGCCGGCGGCCGGCCAGGCCTACGTGGCGACCAACCTGCGCCTGGCCGACAGCGGGCCGGTGCGCGCGGTGGCCGAGATGAGCGACGGCGCGCTCTGGATCGCCACCCGCGACGTCCGCGTCACGGTGGCCGGCTGCGCGGCCTGAGCCCATGGCCGACCTCGGGCGCGTGAAGCTGGCGGTGCCGGGCAGCGTCCGCCGGGGCAGCGTGGCGCGGATCCGGGCCCTGGTCATCCATCCGCAGGAGCGGGTGGAGCGGCAGGGCGGGCGCTCGGTGGATCGCAACTACCGTTTCGTGAACCGCATCGTGGTAACGTACCTCGGGCGCGAGATCGCCCTGATCGAGCCGTCCACCGCGGTCAGCGAGAACCCGACGTTCACGATTCCGTTCCGGGCCACCGAGACGGGCCTGGTCAAGGTGACGTTCGTCGACACGCACGGCGGCAAGTTCGAAGGCACCGCGGAGGTGAAGGTCACGTGAAGCTCGGGCTGCTCGGCGTGCTGCTGGTGGGCGGCCTCGCGTGGGCCGCGCCCGCGTCGGCCGACGACATCGACCGGTACCTGCGCGAGCTCCAGCTCGTCGCGCTCCCGGGCGAGCGGCCGCCCGCGTTCTCCCTGCCCAAGGTGGACGGCGGGAAGGCATCGCTGGCGGAGCAGCAGGGCAAGGTGGTGCTCGTCTACTTCTGGGCCACGTGGTGTGGCTACTGCCGGAAGGAGCTGCCCGTCGCCATCGAGAAGATCGTCCGCGCCCGCAAGGGCCAGCCCTTTATCGTCCTCGCGGTCAGCATCCAGGAGCCCCGGGACCTGGTGGCCGCGTACGTCAAGGGCGCGGGGGTGACCTCGTCGGTGCTCCTCGACGGAGACGGGGCGGTGACACGCGACTACCGGGTGAGGGCCACCCCGACCACCTTCGTGATCGGGCGCGACGGGCGGCTGGTCGCCTGGGCCGCGGGCACCCGCGAGTGGGACGGCAAGGCCGGCCGCGCCTTGCTCGACGCCCTGGTGGCCGCGCCCGCGAAGTAACCTCGGGGCCACCCGACCGATGGCCGCCGAATTCGTCCCCGACAGCCTCGACACCGACATCCTCGTCCTCGGCGCGGGCGGCGCGGGGCTCTGCGCCGCGCTCCACGCGGCGGACCGCTCGCCCCGCCTGACCGTGACGGTGGCGGTGAAGGGCCTGCTCGGCCGCGCCGGCTGCACGCGCATGGTGCAGGGCGGCTACAACGCGGTGCTCGCCGCCCCCGACTCGATCGAGGCTCACCTGCTCGACACGCTGCAGGGCGGCGCGTGGATCAACGATCAGGAGCTGGTGTGGACGCTGGTCCACGAGGCGCCCCGGCGCGTGCTCGAGCTGGAGGCGCGCTACGGCTGCTTCTTCGACCGTCACCCCGATGGGCGCATCCATCAGAAGCCCTTCGCGGGGCAGACTCACGACCGCACCATCCACAAGGGCGATCTCACCGGGATCGAGATCATGAGCCGTCTCAGCGAGCAGGTCTGGCGGCGCCCCTCGATCCGGCCGCTCGAGGAGCACCGGGCGGTGGAGCTGCTCCGCACCGAAGGCGGCCACGTGGGCGGCGTGCTGCTGCTCGACGTCCGGCGCGGCACCTTCGTGATGGTGCGCAGCCGCGCCATCCTGCTCGCGATGGGCGGCGGGCCCACCATGTACAAGGTCATCGCCTGCTCCGCCGACAAGTCCTCCGACGGCATCGCGCTCGGCCTGCGCGCCGGCGTGCGCCTGCGCGACATGGAGATGGTGCAGTTCCACCCGACGGGGCTCATCGTGCCCAACTCGCTCATGACCGGCGCCCTGCTCGAGGAGGGCCTGCGGGGGGCGGGCGGCCGCCTCGTCAACGGCCGCGGCGAGCGGTTCATGCCGCGCTACGACGGGGTTCGCCTCGAGCGGTCCACCCGCGATCTGGTGGCGCGCGCCTGCTACACCGAGGTGCAGGAGGGGCGGGGCACCGCCAACGGCGGGGTGTGGATCGACGTCTCGCACCTGGGCGCGGAGGTGGTGGAGAAGAGCTTCCGCGGCATGGTGCGCCGCTGCCGCGACTTCGGCCGCGACCTGGCGCGGGAGCCGGTGGAGGTGGGGCCGACCGCGCATTTCATGATGGGCGGCATCGTCATCGACCGCTCCTGCCGCACCGACGTGGAAGGCCTCTTCGCGGCGGGGGAGGATACCGGCGGGGTGCACGGGGCCAACCGGCTCGGCGGCAACGGGGTGGCCGAGTCCACCGTCTTCGGCGGCATCGCGGGCGACGTGATGGCGGACTGGGTGATCGGGCGCCCGCTGCCGCAGATCTCCCGCGCGCACGTGGAGGCGGCGGCCGCCGCCGTCGCCGCGCCGCTCGGGCGGAGCGAGGGCGGCGAGAGCCTCTACGCCCTGCAGGGGCGGCTGCGCCAGGTCATGTGGGAGCACGTGGGCCTGATCCGCGCCGGCGAAGGGCTCAAGCTCGCGCTCACCGAGATCGAGGACGTCGCCGCGCGACTCGAGCACGTGGCGGTGCGGGGCGGCGGCGCCTACAACGTCGCCTGGCAGGACTGGCTGAACCTCCAGAGCCAGGCCACCGCGGCGTGGCTGATCACGCGCAGCGCGCTCGAGCGCACCGAGAGCCGGGGCTCGCACTACCGCCGCGACTTCCCGGCGACGGCGGGCGAGCCGGTGGCGGTGCTCGCCGACTTCGCGGACGGCGCGGGCCCCAAGGTCTGGACCGAGCCGGTGCGCTACACGCGCGTCAAGCCGGACGCGGCGCGCCGGCCGATGACGGTGGACGTCGGCGACTGATGCCGCAGCGGCCGCGGCGGATCCTGCGGCGCCGGTGGGCCACCACCGAGGGCTGGCGCGGCACCCGGGCCGGGATGTGGGCCTGGCTGGTGCAGCGCGCCGCCGCGGTCGCCCTCCTCGCGGTGATCGTCCTGCACGTGCGCACGCCGTACTGGGGCGCGGTGCAGGCGCTGCTGCTGGCCCTGGTGCTGCTCCACGGGCTGCTCGGCGTGCGCGTCATCCTGCTCGACTTCGGCCTGCCGGTGCGCTGGCACCGGCTGCTGCTCGTCCTCGCGGTGGCGCTGGCCGCGGTCATCTTCGCCGCGGTCTGGGGGTGGCGATGGTCCTGAAGGTCTTCCGCTGGTCACCGGGCTTCCGCGAGCGGATCCAGCGCTTCTGGGTGCCCGCCAAGGAGGGCATGACGGTGCTGGACGCGCTCGTGGACGCGCAGCGCCGCCTGGATCCGACCCTGGCCTTCCGCTACGCCTGCCGCGTGGGCATGTGCGGCTCCTGCGGCATGGTGATCAACGGGCGCGAGCGCTGGGCCTGCCGCACGCTGCTCAAGAGTCTCGAGACCCGCATCGTGACGGTGCGGCCGCTCTACCACTTCCCGCTCATCCGGGACCTGGTGGTGGACCTGGCCCCGCTCGCCGAGCAGACCGCGCGCGTGGGCGCCACCTTCGTGCCGAAGGAGGAGCCGGCGGCGTTCGCCCGCGTCGGCGCGGACGCGCCGGAGCGGCGGCGCATCGACCCCGCCATCGAGTGCATCGGCTGCGGCCTGTGCGTGTCCGCGTGCACCATGGTGACGAACGACGAGCGCTTCCCGGGGCCGGCCGCGCTCAACCGCCTCTTCACGGTGGCCGCGGACAGCCGCGACGCCGGCCATCCCGATCGCGCGGCGGTGCTCTTCTCGGAGGACACGCTGACGCGCTGCCACAGCCAGGCCAACTGCACCGACGTCTGCCCGATGGAGATCTCGCCGACCGAGTCCATCCTGGCGCTGCGGCGCCGCGCGGTGCGCGGGCTTTTCGGCTGACCGTGGCGCGGTGAGCCCGGGCGCGGCCGCGGGCTGCTTCTTCTGCCGGATCGCGCGCGGCGAGGAGCCGGGCGCCCTCGTGCTGGAGACCGCCGCGGTGGTGGCGTTTCTCGATCACCGGCCGCTCTTTCCCGGCCACTGCCTCGTCATCCCGCGCCGGCACGTGGCGACGCTGGGCGATCTGCCCGCCGCGCTGACCGCGCCGCTCTGGGACGCGGTGCGCGTGCTCGCGCGGGCGGTGGAGGGGGCGCTCGGCGCCGACGGCTCCTTCGTGGCGGTGAACAACCGGGTGAGCCAGAGCGTGCCGCATCTCCACGTGCACGTGGTGCCGCGGCGGCGGGGCGACGGCCTGCGCGGCTTCTTCTGGCCGCGGGGACGGTACGCCGATCCCGCGGAGATCGAAGCCGTGCGCCGGCGGATCGCGGACGCGGTGGCCGCGGCCCGCTGAGCCTCGGCTCGGCGCGGCCCGGGGGCCCGGTTCCCTTGACCTCCCCCGGGCGTCATGCTAGCGTAACTGCGGATTTTATCTGGTCGCCTCCTGCCTGACCGCGGGTAGGAGGCGATCCGTATGTCTGCCGGTCGAGGAGGCCCACCATGTCGGTTGACCAGGTCAAGCGGCTGTACGAATCCATGCCCGGCAAGCTCGATCAGGCGCGCCGGCGCTTCGGCCGCCCCCTCACCCTGGCCGAGAAGATCCTGGTCGCGCACGCCGACGACTTCGCCAAGCAGGAATGGAGCCGGGGCCGAGCCCAGCTGAGGCTGCGGGTGGACCGGGTGGCGCTGCAGGACGCCACCGGCCAGATGGCCCTGCTGCAGTTCATGCAGGCGGGCAAGAAGCAGGTGGCGGTGCCGAGCACGGTGCACTGCGACCACCTGATCCGCGCGGAGAGCGGCGCCGCCGAGGATACGCAGCGCGCGATCAGCGAGAACCGCGAGGTCTACGACTTCCTGCACTCGGTCTCGAAGAAGTACGGCATCGGCTTCTGGAAGCCCGGGGCCGGCATCATCCACCAGGTCGTGCTCGAGAACTACGCCTTCCCGGGCGGCCTCATGATCGGCGCCGATTCCCACACCCCCAACGCGGGCGGGCTCGGCATGGCGGCCATCGGGGTGGGCGGCGCGGACTGCGGCGAGGCGATGGCGGGGCTCGCGTGGGAGGTGCTCGATCCCAAGCTGATCGGCGTGCATCTCACCGGCAAGCTCTCGGGCTGGAGCTCGCCGAAAGACGTCATCACCTATCTGTGCGGGCTGCTGACCGTGAAGGGCGGCACCAACAAGATCATCGAGTACTTCGGGCCGGGCGCCGAATCCATCAGCGCCACCGGCAAGGGCACCATCTGCAACATGGGCGCGGAGCTGGGCGCCACCACCTCGCTCTTCCACTTCGACGACCGCATGGCGGCCTACCTGCGCGCCACCGAGCGCGCGGACATCGCGCGGCTGGCCGAGGCGCACCGGCAGCACCTGGTCGCCGATCCCGACGTCATCCGCGACCCGCGGAAGTTCTACGACGAGGTCGTGGAGATCAACCTCTCCGAGCTCGAGCCGCACATCGTCGGCCCCCACTCGCCGGACCGCGCGCGGCCCATCTCGAAGCTCGCGGGCGAGGTGAAGAAGGAAGGCTGGCCCGCGGGCATCCGTCAGGCCCTCATCGGCTCCTGCACCAACTCCTCGTACGAGGACATGCGGCGGGCCGCCCACATCGCGATGCAGGCGCTCCGGGCCGGGATCAAGGCCAAGACCCCGTTCCTGGTGACGCCGGGCTCGGAGCGCATCTACCAGACGATCAAGCGCGACGGCATCATGGACACCTTCCAGAAGATCGGGGGCACCGTGCTCGCCAACGCGTGCGGCCCCTGCATCGGGCAGTGGAAGCGCAGCGACGTGGGCAAGGAGGAGACCAACACCATCGTCTCCTCGTTCAATCGCAACTTCCCGGGGCGCAATGACGGCAGCGCCTCCACGCTCTCGTTCCTGACCAGCCCCGAGATCGTCACCGCGCTGGCCTTCGGGGGCACGCTCGAGTTCGACCCGGTGCACGGGACCATCCCCGGGCCGGACGGCAAGCCGTTCCGCTTCACCGCGCCGGAAGGCGAGGAGCTGCCCGCCCAGGGCTTCGCGGGCGGCGACGCGGGCTTCGAGGCCCCCGCCGCGGACGGCGACAGCGTGCAGATCGCGATCGCGCCGAACAGCGAGCGCCTGCAGCTCCTGCAGCCGTTCCCGCGCTGGGACGGACAAGACTTCCGTGAGCTTCCCATCCTGGTAAAGACTAAGGGCAAGACCACCACCGACCACATCTCGCCGGCCGGCGCGTGGCTGCGCTACCGCGGCCACCTCGATCGCATCAGCGACAACATGTTCCTGGGCGCGGTCAACGCCTTCACCGGGGAGGCGGGCAAGGGCGCCAACCCGATCACCGGCGAGGTCAAGACCTTCACGCAGAACGCGCGGGATCTCAAGGCCAAGGGGATCGGCTGGATCGTGATCGGCGACGAGAACTACGGCGAGGGCAGTAGCCGCGAGCACGCCGCCATGTCGCCCCGCTACCTCGGCTGCAAGGTGGTCGTCGTCAAGAGCTTCGCGCGCATTCACGAGACGAACCTCAAGAAGCAGGGGATCCTGCCCCTGACCTTCGCCAAGACGTCGGACTACGATCTCTTCGGGCAGCCGGATCGCGTGAGCGTGCGCGGGCTGGCCACGCTCGCGCCCGGCAAGCCGGTGGAGGTGGTGATCCACAAGCCGGACGGCAAGACGGTCACCATCCAGTGTCTGCAGACCATGACCGACGAGCAGATCGGGTGGTTCAAGGCGGGCTCAGCCTTGAACGCCCTCAGATAACTCCGAGCAAGGGGAGACGCTCCAATGGCGGCAGCGAGAGTCAAGATTCCGGCGGGCGAGAAGATCACGATCAGCCACGGCAAGCTCCAGGTGCCCGAGCACCCGATCGTCGCCTTCATCGAAGGCGACGGCGTCGGGCCCGATATCTGGGCCGCGTCGGTCCGCGTGCTGGACGCGGCGGTGGCCCAGGCCTACAAGGGGCGCCGCAAGATCGCGTGGGCCGAGGTGTACGCGGGGGAGAAGGCGGCGACGGTCTACGGCAAGGACTGCCCGCCGAACCTGCTGCCGCCCGAGACCCTCGACGTCATCCGCGAGTACCTGGTGGCCATCAAGGGGCCGCTGACCACCCCGATCGGCGAGGGGTTCCGCTCGCTGAACGTCAGCCTCCGCCAGGAGCTCGACCTCTACGTCTGCCTCCGGCCGGTGCGCTGGTTCAAGGGCGTGCCCTCGCCGGTCAAGCACCCCGAGAAGATCGACATGGTGATCTTCCGCGAGAACACGGAAGACATCTACGCGGGCATCGAGTGGATGACGGGGACGCCCGAGGCGAAGAAGGTGGTCGACTTCCTCCAGAAGGAGATGGGCGTCAAGAACATCCGCTTCCCGGGCAGCTCCTCGATCGGGATCAAGCCGGTCTCGAAGGAAGGGTCGGAGCGGCTGATCCGGGCGTCCATGCGGTACGCGATCGAGAACGGCCGCCGCAACGTCACGCTGGTCCACAAGGGCAACATCCAGAAGTACACGGAAGGGATGTTCATGAAGTGGGGGTACGCGCTGGCCAAGCGCGAGTTCTCGGACCGGCTGGTCTCCTGGGACGACTGCGGCGGCAAGCCGCCCGCGGGGAAGATCCTGGTCAAGGACGCCATCACGGACGCGTTCCTGCAGCAGATCCTGACCCGGCCCGACGAGTTCGACGTGATCCCGTGCTGCAACCTGACCGGCGACCTGATCTCGGACGCGCTGGCGGCCCAGGTGGGCGGCATCGGCATCGCGCCCGGGGCGAACATCAACTACGACACCGGCCACGCCCTCTTCGAGGCCACCCACGGCACCGCGCCCAAGTACACCGGCCAGGACAAGGTCAACCCGGGCTCGGTCATCCTCTCCGGCGAGATGATGCTGCGCTACATGGGGTGGAACGAGGCGGCGGACCGGATCATCGCGGGCATCGAGAAGACCATCGGCCAGAAGGTCGTGACCTACGACCTGGCGCGGCTGATGGAGGGCGCCCGCGAAGTCAAGTGCTCGGAGTTCGGCACCGCCATCATCAAGAGCATGGAGACGATGTGATGGCCGCGCGGCCCAAGATCTCGGTCATCGGCGCCGGCAACGTCGGCGCCTCCGTCGCCCAGTACACCGTCGAGAAGGAGCTGGGCGACGTGGTCCTGGTGGACGTGGTCGAGGGGATTCCGCAGGGCAAGGCGCTCGACCTGGCCCAGGCCGGGCCCATCCACGGCTACGACTCCCGCCTGATCGGCAGCAACGGCTACGACGAGACGGCGGACTCGGACATCGTGGTGATCACCGCCGGCCTGGCCCGCAAGCCGGGCATGACCCGCGACGATCTGCTGTTCAAGAACGCGGAGATCGTGGGCTCGGTGGTGGAGCAGGTGGTACCCCGCTCGAAGAACGCGATCCTGATCCTGGTCACCAATCCGCTCGACGCGATGGTACAGCTCGCGTGGAAGAAGTCGGGGTTCCCGGCCGAGCGGGTCATCGGCATGGCGGGCGTGCTCGATTCCGCGCGCTTCCGCACCTTCATCGCCCAGGAGCTCGCGGTGTCGGTGGAGAACGTGACCGCCTTCGTGCTGGGCGGCCACGGCGACACCATGGTGCCGCTGCCGCGCTACTCCACGGTGGCGGGCATCCCGATCACCGATCTCCTGCCCCCCGACCGCATCCAGGCCCTGGTCACACGCACCGCCAACGGCGGGGCCGAGATCGTGGCGTTCCTCAAGTCGGGCAGCGCCTACTACGCGCCGGCCGCCGCCGCGGTGGAGATGGTGGAAGCCATCCTGAAGGACAAGAAGAAGATCCTGCCCTGCGCCGCCTACCTGAGCGGCCAGTACGGCGCCAAGGGGCTCTACGTGGGCGTGCCGGTCAAGCTCGGCCGGAAGGGAGTGGAGCAGATCATCGAGATCAAGCTCCAGAAGGACGAGCAGGCCGCCTTCGACAAGTCGGCCGCCGCGGTCCGCGAGCTGGTCGACAAGCTCAAGCTCTAGCCCCATGCGCGAGATCCACGTCTCCGCGATCGTCGACGCGGTCAAGAAGCTCTGCATGGAGGCGAACTACTCGCTGGAGCCCGACATGCTGCGGGCCTTCGCGGGCGCGCTCGAGAAGGAGCGCTCGCCGGCCGGCCGGCAGGTGCTCCAGATCCTCCAGCAGAACGCGGAGCTGGCCCGGACCAGGAAGATCCCGTACTGCCAGGACACCGGCTTCGTGGTCTGCTTCCTCGAGCTGGGGCAGGACGTGCACGTCACCGGCGGCGGCCTCTACGACGCGATCAACGAGGGCGTGCGGCAGGGCTATCGGGAGGGCTACCTCCGCGCCTCGATCGTGCGCGCGCCCTTCGACCGGGTGAACACCGGGGACAACACCCCGGCGGTGATCCACCTCGACGTGGTCCCGGGCAGCGAGCTGCGGATCCAGATCATGGCCAAGGGCGGCGGCTGCGAGAACCGCTCCAAGTACAAGATGCTCACCCCCGCCGAAGGGGTGGACGGCGTGAAGGAGTGGATCCTCGAGTGCATCCGCACCGCGGGGCCCGACGCCTGCCCTCCGCTGATCGCGGGGGTCGGCGTGGGCGGCACCTTCGAGCAGGCCGCGCGGCTCAGCAAGAAGGCGCTCTTCCGCGAGCTGGGCGCGCCGAATCCGGACCCCGCGGTCGCCGCGGTCGAGCGGGACGTGCTCGACCGCGCCAACCGGCTCGGCATCGGGCCCCAGGGCTACGGCGGCGACACCACCGCCTTCGGCATCCACATCCTCACGTACCCCTGCCACATCACGAGCCTGCCGGTGGCGGTCACGATCGAGTGCCACGCGCACCGGCACAAAGAGGTGACGCTATGAGCGTCACCATAGCGGTTGACGGCACGAAGGAGGTCACGCCGCCGCTCAGCGACGTCGACGTCGAAGCGCTGAAGGCGGGGGACCGGGTGCGCATCACCGGGGTGATGTACACCGCGCGGGACGCCGCCCACGGCCGGCTGCTCCCGCTGATCGACGCGGGCCAGCCGCTGCCCATCGACGTGCGGGGCCAGATCATCTACTACACCGGCCCGTCGCCCGCGCGGCCCGGTGACGTGGCGGGCTCCATCGGCCCCACCACCGGCGGGCGCATGGACAAGTTCACCCCCAAGCTCCTGGCGCTGGGACTCAAGGGCACGCTCGGCAAGGGGGCCCGCTCCCAGCCGGTCAAGGACGCGCTCCGCCGGCACAAGGGCGTGTACTTCGGGGCCATCGGCGGCGCGGGCGCGGTGCTCTCGGGCTTCGTGCGAAAGCTCGAGATCGTGGCCTACGAGGATCTCGGCACCGAGGCCATCCGGCGCCTCGAGGTGGCCGGGTTCCCCGCCATCGTGGTCAACGACTGTCACGGCGGCGATCTCTATCAGGACGGCATGAAGGCTTACGCGAGGGAGAACGCATGAACGGCGCAACGGCGCAGAGGCAGGGCGGGCGCATCCTCGGCGAGGCGCGGCCGCCGATCGCGGCGGCGCACCTGCGGACGGATTCGTGGTGGGCGCTGCCGCTCACGGTGGCGGTGATGCTGCTGGCGTTCATCGTTTATTCGACGTGGGCCGCGTTCCAGAACGCACACTACTACGCGGCTCCGTACCTCTCTCCCTTCTACTCCCCCTGCATCACCAAGGCGTGCCTGCACCGCACATTCGGGGGCGGGCTTCCCGACGTCACCCTGCCGATCATGGGCCTGGTGTCGCCCGCCTTCCTGGTCCTGGCGGGCCCCGGCCTCTTCCGCCTGAGCTGCTACTACTACCGCAAGGCCTACTACCGCTCGTTCTGGCTGGCGCCCGCGGCCTGCGCGGTGCGCGACGTCAAGGCCGGCTACAGCGGCGAGACGCGCTTCCCGCTGATCTTGCAGAACTTTCACCGCTACGCGTGGTACGTGGCCGTCTTCTTCATCGTGGTGCTCACCTGGGACGCGCTCCTCGCGTTCCGCTTCCCGAACGGCTTCGGCATCGGCGTCGGCACCCTCGTGATGTGGATCAACGTGCTGTTCCTGGCCGGCTACACCTTCTCCTGCCACTCCTGCCGGCACGTCTGCGGCGGGGCGATGGACGTCTTCTCCAAGGCGCCGGCGCGCTACCGCCTGTGGCGCGGGATCACGCGGCTCAACGAGCGCCACCCCATGTTCGCGTGGTTGTCCCTCTGGAGCGTGGGACTGACGGATCTCTACATCCGGCTCGTCTCGATGGGTGTGATCCGCGACTGGAGGATCATCTGATGGCGACCGTGGAGTACGAGACACACGAGCACGACGTCCTGGTCATCGGCGCGGGCGGCGCCGGCCTGCGCGCGGCCATCGAGGCGGCCGATCAGGGCGCGTCGGTGGGGCTCGTCTGCAAGTCGCTGCTCGGCAAGGCCCACACCGTGATGGCCGAGGGCGGCATCGCGGCCGCCATGGGCAACGTGTATCCGGAGGACAACTGGCAGGTCCACTTCCGGGACACCATGCGCGGTGGCAAGATGCTCAACAACTGGCGCATGGCCCAGCTGCACGCCCAGGAGGCGCCGGACCGTGTGCTGGAGCTGGAGCGCTACGGCGCGCTCTTCGATCGCACCAAGGACGGCCTCATCCTCCAGCGGGATTTCGGCGGGCACCGGTACGCGCGTCTGGCCCACGTGGGCGACCGCACCGGGCTCGAGATGATCCGCACGCTGCAGTACCACGCGATCCACCAGCCGATCGAGGTGTACATGGAGTGCAAGATCGAGCGGCTGCTCAAGGACGGCGATCGCGTATGCGGGGCCTTCGGCTACTGGCGCAATACCGGCAAGCTCGTCCTGTTCAAGGCCAGGGCGGTGGTCCTGGCCACGGGCGGGATCGGCAAGATCTGGAAGATCACGTCCAACTCGTGGGAGTGCACGGGAGACGGCGTCATGCTGGCTCTCGAAGCCGGAGCCAGTCTCATCGACATGGAGTGCCAACAGTTCCACCCCACGGGTATGGTCTGGCCGCCCTCGGTGCGAGGCATTCTGGTGACCGAAGGCGTGCGGGGCGACGGCGGCACCCTCAAGAACAACAAGGGCGAGCGGTTCATGTTCAACAACATCCCCGAGTACTTCAAGGCGGAGACCGCCGACAACGAGGAAGAAGGCGACCGCTGGTACACCGACAAGAAGAACAACCGCCGCACCGCGGACCTGCTGCCCCGGGACGAGGTGGCCCGGGCCATCAACTCCGAGGTGAAGGCGGGGCGGGGGAGCCCGCACGGCGGCGTCTTCCTCGACATCGCCTCGCGCCGGCCGGCCGACTATATCCGCAAGCGCCTGCCCTCCATGTACCACCAGTTCAAGGAGCTGGCCGGCGTGGACATCACCAAGGAGCCCATGGAGGTCGGGCCGACCAGCCACTACATGAACGGGGGCATCCGGGTCGACGCCGACACCACGGCCACCGCGGTGCCGGGGCTCTTCGCGGCGGGAGAGGTCGCCGGCGGTCTCCACGGGGCCAATCGCCTCGGCGGCAACTCTCTCTCCGACCTGGTGGTGTTCGGGCGGCGGGCCGGGCTGCACGCGGCGCTCCACGCCAAGAATGTCGGGGGTCGGCTCGCGGTGGACTCGGCGCAGGTGGAGTCCATCAGCCGGGCGATACTCGAGCCCTTCACGCGCTCGGGCAACGAGAACCCCTACGCGATCCAGGCCGACCTGCAGGACACGATGCAGAGCCTGGTGGGCATCGTCCGGGTCGAGGGCGAGCTCAAGGACGCGCTCAAGAAGATCGGTGCGCTCAAGGAGCGCGCGCGGAGGGTGAGGGTCGAGGGGGGCCGAACCTACAACCCGGCGTGGCATACCGCGCTCGACCTGACGTCACTGCTCACGGTTGCCGAGGGCGTCACGATGGCGGCCCTGGAGCGGAAGGAGAGCCGGGGAGGCCACACCCGTGACGACTATCAGAAGAGTGATCCCGAATGGGGAAAGGTCAATGTCGCGGTCCGGCTGAAGGACGGAACGGTCCAGGTGTCCCGAGAGCCGCTGCCTCAGATGCCCGACGAGCTCAAGAAGCTCATCGAGGAGAAGCAGTGATGCCGACCTTCACGATGCGAGTGTTCCGCGGCAGTCCCGAGGGCGGCGACTTCAAGGAGTACCAGGTCGAGGCGGGGGAGGGCATGGTCGTGCTCGACCTCATCCACCGCATCCAGGCCACCCAGGCTCAGGACCTGGCCTGCCGCTGGAACTGCAAGGCGGGCAAGTGCGGCTCGTGCAGCGCGGAGATCAACGGCAAGCCGCGGCTCATGTGCATGACCCGCATGGACATCTTCAAGGAGGACGAGCCGGTCACGGTCTCGCCCATCCGGACCTTCCCGCTGATCCGGGACCTCGTCACCGACGTCTCCTACAACTACGAGAAGGCCAAGCAGGTCCCGCCGCTGCGCCTCCGGCCCGCCGGTCCCGACGGCAGGTACCGGATGATGCAGGAGGACGTCGAGCGCGGCCAGGAGTTCCACAAGTGCATCGAGTGCTTCCTGTGCCAGGACGTCTGCCACGTCATCCGCGACCACGACCTCAAGAAGCGCTTCTCCGGCCCTCGCTTCTTCATCAAGATCGCGGGGCTCGAGATGCACCCGCTCGACACCCGCGACCGCACCGAGTTCGCGCGTGAGCAGGCCGGGGTGGGGCTCTGCAATATCACGAAGTGCTGCACCGAGGTCTGCCCCGAGCACATCCACATCACGGACAACGGCATCATCCCCATGAAGGAGCGGCTGGCCGACGACTTCGACCCCATCGTGTGGGTGGTGCGGAAGCTGCGGGGCGGGAAGAAGGCCGCGTCCTGAGCCTCGCCCGATGAAGATCCACGAGTACCAGGGCAAGGCGATCCTGCGCGAGTTCGGCGTGCCCGTCCCCAGCGGGGACGTGGCCGAGTCGCCCGCCCAGGCGCGCGCCATCGCCCAGAAGCTGGGCGGGAAGGTGGTGGTGAAGGCCCAGGTGCACGCGGGCGGGCGCGGCAAGGCGGGCGGCGTGAAGCTGGCCGACGACGCGGCGGGCGCCGAGGCGGCGGCCCGGCAGATCCTCGGCATGATGCTGAAGACCCCGCAGACGCCGCCCGAGGGCATCCGGGTGCTGAAGGTGCTGGTGGAGGAGGCCTCGCCGATCGCCGCCGAGCTCTACCTCTCGATGACGCTCGATCGCGGCCGCGGCACCCACGTGGTCATGGCCTCGCCGGCCGGCGGCATGGAGATCGAGGAGGTCGCGGCCACCCACCCGGAGAAGATCATCCGGGAGTGGACGGACCCCGCGCTGGGCCTGCAGGCCTTCCAGGCCCGCCACCTGGCCTTCGGCCTGGGGCTCACCGGGGACCAGTTCAAGGCGGGGGTGGCCCTGATCAGCAATCTCTTCCGCGCGTATCTCGACAAGGACTGCTCGCTGGCCGAGATCAATCCACTCGTGGTTACCAAGGATGGGCGGGTGCTGGCGCTCGACGCCAAGCTCAACTTCGACGACAACGCGCTCTACCGCCACAAGGACGTCGTGGCCCTCCGCGACGTCAACGAAGAGACCCCGCTCGACGTCGAGGCATCGAAATACGGCCTCAACTATATCAAGCTGGACGGGAACGTCGGCTGCATGGTGAACGGGGCCGGCCTCGCGATGGCCACCATGGACATCATCAAGCTGGCGGGCGGCGAGCCCGCCAACTTCCTGGACGTGGGCGGCGGAGCCTCGCCGGAGCAGATCGAGAACGCCTTCCGCATCCTGTCGTCCGACCCGAGCGTGAAGGCGGTCTTCATCAACGTGTTCGGCGGCATTCTCCGAGTCGACCGGCTCGCCGAGGGCATCATCGCCGCGGTGAAGAAGCTCGGGCTCAAGCTGCCGGTGGTGCTGCGCGCCGAGGGCACCAACGTGGAGCAGGGCAAGAAGATGCTGGCCGAGTCGGGCCTGGCCCTCGTGATGGCCGACGACATGGGCGAAGGCGCGAAGAAGGCGGTCGAGCTCGCCCGGGGCGCGACGCGATGAGCGGACGCCCCGATGAGCCCGAAGGGCGAAGAGGCCCAACCGCCAGACCATGAGCATCTTGGTAGACCGTAAGACAAAAGTCCTGGTGCAGGGCATCACCGGCAAGGAGGGCGCCTTCCACGCCGCGCGCTGCAAGGAGTACGGCACCCAGGTGGTGGGCGGGGTGACGCCGGGCAAGGGCGGGACGACCCACGAGGGCTTTCCGGTCTGGAACACGGTGGAGGACGCGGTGAAGGCCACCGGGGCCGACTGCGCGCTGATCTTCGTCCCGCCGCCCGCCGCCGCCGACGCCATCATGGAAGCCGCCGACGCGGAGATGCCGCTGATCGTCTGCATCACCGAGGGCGTGCCCGTCGCCGACATGGTGCGGGTGAAGGCCTTCCTGGCCCGTACCCCGAGCCGGCTCATCGGCCCCAACTGCCCGGGCGTGATCACGCCGGGCCAGGCCAAGATCGGGATCATGCCGGGCCACATCCACAAGGTCGGCCACGTGGGCGTGGTCTCGCGCAGCGGCACGCTCACCTACGAAGTCGTCCACCAGCTCACCCAGCGCGGGCTCGGCCAGTCCTCCTGCGTGGGCATCGGCGGCGACCCGGTCAACGGCACCAACTTCATCGACGTGCTGAAGCTGTTCCAGGCCGATCCCGACACGACCTCGATCATGATGATCGGCGAGATCGGCGGCACCGCCGAGGAAGAGGCCGCCGCCTTCATCAAGGCCCACGTCACCAAGCCGGTGGTGGGCTTCATCTGCGGCCAGACCGCGCCGCCCGGCCGCCGCATGGGCCACGCCGGGGCCATCATCGCGGGCGGCAAGGGGACCGCCGCCGAGAAGATGGTCGCCATGGAAGCCGCCGGCATCACCACCGTCAAGAGCCCCGCCGACATGGGCGCCACCGTGGCCCGCGTGGTGGGCAAGAAAGGGTAGGGATCCCTCCGCGATGGCCGTCCAGCGCACGCTCACCATCATCAAGCCCGACGCGGTGGCCAAGGGCGTCTCGGGGCAGATCATCGCGCGCTTCGAGCAGGAGGGCCTCAAGATCCTCGCGGCCAAGCTGATCCACCTGAGCGCCGCGCAGGCCGCCGGCTTCTACATCGTGCACAAGGAGCGGCCGTTCTACGGAAGCCTGTGCGCCTTCATGACCCAGGGCCCGTGCATGCCGATCGTGCTCGAGGGCGAGAACGCGATCACCCGCCTGCGCGAGCTGATGGGCGCGACCGATCCGGCCAAGGCCGCGCCGGGGACGATCCGCAAGGACTTCGCGTCCTCGATCGAGGCCAACGCGGTCCACGGCTCCGACTCGCCGGAGTCGGCCGCCTTCGAGATCCCCTACTTCTTCGGCGCGCTCGAGATCTTCCCCCGCTAGCCCGGACGGCCGCGTGCACTTCCCGGCGGTCCTCGGGCGGAAGCAGCGGCTCCTTGCCGGGGTGGTCGGGATCGGGCTCGGCTTCGGCGGGCCCTTCCTCCTGTCGGTCGCGCTCGTCGCCAGCTCCGGCGATCCGAGCCTGCTCATCCTGCCACTGCCCTTCCTGGGCGCGCTGTGGGTGATCCAGGGCCTGGCGCCGAGCGGCTACACGCTGGAGGAGGGCGGCCTGCGCCTCGAGCGGCGCTGGGCGCCGCGGCTCATCCCGTACGACCGCATCACCGGCTGCGATCGCGAGCCGCGCCAGATCGGCGGGCTCCTCGCCGCCGGCTTCAATAGCCTCTTCGGGTCTCACGGGCCGCGCTGGAACCCGCGCACCGGCTGGCACTACCTCGCGATCACCAACACCGACGACCTGGTGTTCGTGCACACGCGCGGCGGCCTCCTCGTCCTCTCGCCGAGCCGGCCCGACGAGTTCGTCACCGCGCTCCAGGCCGAGCTGCCCGCGAAGCCCGCGTCATGGCCGACCCGATCGTCGTGACCGCGGCCGTCCGCGTGCCGGCCGCCGCGCTCACCGTACACGCGGCGCGGGCCTCGGGGCCGGGCGGCCAGAACGTGAACAAAGTCGCGACCAAGATCGACCTGCGCGTGGACCTTCCTGCGATCGAAGGCCTGTCCGACGACGCGCGGGCGCGCCTGCGCCGCCTCGCTCAGAACCGGCTGGACGCGGAGGGGCGCCTCGTGGTCGTCAGCCAGGCGACGCGCAACCAGGCGCGCAATCTGGAGGACGCGCGCGCCCGGGTGGCCGACCTGATCCGCGCGGCCCTCGTGGCGCCACGGCGGCGCGTCAAGACCAGGCCCTCGGCCGGCGCGAAGCGGCGGCGACTGGCGGGCAAGAAGCGCCGGGCGGACGTGAAGCGCTTGCGGGCACGGCCGGGCGAGGCCGACTAAGCTGGGCCTAGCGGGGTGCGGGTTTGAAGACGCGGAACAGGTAGATCAGCGACGGGAAGAGCACGAGCGCGCCGAGGCCGAGCGTCCAGAGCGTCAGGACGAGGGTGATGCGCGGGGCCGCGGCGGCCCGGATGGTCAGGTCGGGCGGGACCAGGTAGGGGTACTGGGCGAGCGCCCAGCCCCAGAGGATCAGCGAGACCTGGATA
>DATHSW010000366.1:0-19076 GCA_035463855.1 Candidatus Deferrimicrobiaceae bacterium
TCGGCTGCTCGCGCGCGCGGTGCCCGCGGAGCGGCGCGCGGTGCGGAGCAACCTCGGGCGCGTGCTGGCCAGCGCGCCGCCCGCGGTGATCGAAGCGAAGGTCGGGGAAACATTCGCCAACTTCGGGGCCTTCTTCGCGGATCTCGTCACGCTCAATCGCGGGCCGGGCGCCGACCTCCGCGCCTACGTCGCGTCCGCCGACGGCGAGGAGCACCTCGACATGGCCCTCGCGGCCGGGCGGGGCGTGGTGCTGCTCACCGCGCACCTCGGCAACTGGGAGCTGGCGGGGCGGCTCCTGTCCTCGCGCGGCGACCGCACCGCGCACGTGGTCCTCTCCGCCGAGCAGGACGCCGCGCTCGAGCGCTACCTCCGCCTGGACGGCCCGCAGCTGCGCTTCGTGACCCGCCACCGGGCCACCTCCACGCTCGGGCTGCTCACCGCGCTCCGCCGCGCCGAGCTGGTGGCGATGCAGGCGGACCGGCCCACCGGCGGCCGGGGCGACGCGATCGTGCCCTTCTTCGGCGAGCCGGCCGCCTTCCCGCTGGGGCCCTTCGTGCTGGCGCGGGCGGCGGGCGCGGCGGTGGTGCCCGCCTTCTGCGCGATGGCGCCGGGCGGCCGCTACCGGCTCGAGATCGATCCGCCGATCTGGGTGAAGCCCGGCGAGGAATCGACCGCCCTCGCTGTCGTGGTCGCCGCGCTCGAGCGCGTGATCCGCGCGCACCCCACCCAGTGGTTCAACTTCTTCGACGCCTGGAGCCCGCCGAATGGCCGCCCGTGAGCGCGTGGTGATCGCGGCCGCCGGGGTGGTGACCCCGATCGGCCAGGACCTCGAGGCGTTCTGGTCGTCGCTGATCACCGGCGCGTCCGGCATCTCCCACATCGAGCGCGTGCCGGTGGCCGACCTGCGCGTGCAGCGCGGCGGCGAGGTCAAGAAGCTCGGGCGCATCAAGGATTGGCGGGGGGTGCCCGACTGCCGGGCGAGCCGGCTCCTGATCGCGGCGGCCGATGACCTCTGCGCCCAGGCCGCGTTCCGCCCGCTGCCGCTCGATCCCGCGCGGGTCGGGGTGGTGGTGGGGACCGCGCTCGGGGGCGTCGAGCAGGGCGAGAGGGCGCTCGCGGGCGACCGCGGGCGCCGCCGGCTCCGGGACGCGCTCTACGACGGGCCCGGCTGGAACCTCGCGCGCTGGCTCGGCGCGCGGGGCCCGGTGATCACGGTCTCCACCGCGTGCGCCTCCGGCGCCACCGCCCTCGCGGTGGCCGCGGATCTGCTGCGCAGCGGCGAGGCCGACGCGGTGGTGGCGGGCGGCTACGACGCGCTCTCCCGCTTCGTGCTGCGGGGCTTCGACGCCCTGCGCTCGCTCACCCGCGACGAGGTCCGTCCCTTCGACCGGCGGCGCAGCGGCCTGCTCCTTGGGGAGGCGGGCGCGCTGGGCCTGCTCGTGCGCGAGCGGGACGCGCGCGGCGCCCGCCTGGGCACGCTCCTCGGCTACGGCAGCGCGAGCGACGGCTTCCACATCGCGGCGCCCGAGCCCGAGGGCCGCGGGCTCGAGCGGGCGGTCCGGGCCGCGCTCGCCGACGCGGGCGTGTCGGCGGGGGATATCGACCTGGTGAGCGCGCACGGCACCGCCACGCCGCTCAACGACCGCATCGAGACCACCGCGCTCAAGCGGGCGCTGGGCCGGCGGGCGCACGAGATCCCGGTCAACTCCATCAAGGGCAGCTTCGGGCATACGATGGGTGCGGCCGCCGCGCTGGAGGCCTTCATGTGTCTCCTCTCGGCGCAGCGGGGCCTGATCCCGCCCACGCTGCACCTCGAGGAGCCGGATCCGGAGTGCGACCTCGACTACGTGCCCGGGCGCGCGCGCGTCGGGCGGCCCCGGATCATGCTGAGCACCTCCATGGGCTTCGGCGGCTGCAACGGCGCCCTCGTGCTCGAGGCGCCCTGATGCGAGCGCCGGCGATCCGGGGACTCGGCGTCCTGTCCGGCGAGGCACCGGCAACGTCCGCCGAACGGGGGAGTGCGGGGGCCATTTCGGGGCCCCCGCAGCCGGATATCCTCCGCCTGGCGCGCCCGGACCGTCCCGGCGACCGCTTCCGGCGGGCGACCCGGGAATGCCTGCTGGCCCTTGCGGCCGTGGACGCGATGCTTGAAGATGGGAAGGCCTCGCGGGAGGCGATCGCGGGCGAGCGGACGGCCCTGCTGTACGTGACCGCCGCCGCCTACGGTGCCTCCAATCGTCAGTTCATCGAGCGGCGGGGTGGCGTGATGCACTTTGCCTATACCGCGCCGGCGGTGGTGCCGGCGGAGGTGGCCATCGAGTTCGGGGTGGCGGGGGCGTACGGCATCCTGATCGGCGGGGCGCCCGCCACGCTCAGGGCCATCGAGCAGGCGGCCCGGCTCCTGGAGGCCGGCACCTGTGACCGGGCGCTGGTACTGGTGGTCGAGATATTCGAGGAGTGCGCGGATCTCTACGCGCGCCACCGCCGTTTCTATCGGTGGCCGCTGGTGGAGACCGCGGCCTGTCTGTGGCTCGAGCGAGGCGCGGGCGAGCTCTCGTTCGAGTCCACGCGCGGGGGCCGACGTCGCGGCGGGGCCCCCCACGAGGGCGAGCGCTTCGCGGCGGGCCCGCTCGCCGATCTGCGGGACTGGCGGGCGCGGGCGCCCGGCGGCCCGCTCGAGCTGTCGGGACGGTGGCGGGGCGAGCACGCCCGGCTCCACTGGAGCCCGGAGACATCCCACGCGCGCGGCAGCGCGGCGTGAAACGGAGGTCGTGCTGATGACGCAGAAGGAAGTCCTGGACGAGCTGAAGGCGCTCGTCGTCGAGCGGCTGAAGTTCGACCCGCGCCGCGCGGCCGAGATGACGCTCGAGACGACCCTGCCCAAGGGCGTCGACGGCTCGCTCGGTCTGGACTCGCTCGATTTCATCGAGCTGTCGGTCGCCGTCGAGGAGCGCTTCGGGATCGTGATCGACGAGGACAGCGACCTCACCGACGAGTTCCTCTCGCTGGATTCCCTGTCCCGGTTCATCCTGGCCAAGACCGGCCAGGCTTGAGCGTCCGAGGCGCAGCCCTCGGGGATGAGCGCGGCATGAGGCGGTCCGGGGCCCGCGACGGCCGCCCCGACGTCGTCGTCAGCGGGCTCGGCATCGTGAGCCCCTACGGGGCCGGCGTGAAGAGCTTCTGGACGGGCCTCGCCGCCGGCGCGTGCGCGATCAAGCCGATCACCGTCATCGACACCGAGGGCTTCCGCTCCCGCATCGCGGCCGAGATCCCCGCCGAGGTCGTGAACACGCTCGGCTCCTCGCGCCGTCGCTCGCGCGCGGACCGGATCGCGCTCGCCGCCGCCCGCGAGGCCCTGACCGACTCGGGCCTCGAGGGCCGGGCCCGCGCGGAGGCCGCGCTGCTCATCGGCGCGGTCGGCGGCGGCATGCTCGAGGGCGAGGTGTGGTACTGGGGGGAGTGGCGCGGCCATCCCTCGTCCGGTACGCGGGCGCTGCGCTCCGTCCTGCCGTTCTCCCACGCCGAGACCCTCGGCGGGCGACTCGGGCTCACCGGCCCGAAGGAGACCGTGGTCATGGCCTGCGCCTCCGGCGCGGCTTCGATCGCGCTGGGGGCGGACCTGATCCGCGCGGGGGTGGTCCCGACCGCGGTGGTGGGTGGCGTGGACGCGCTGACCCACACCTGCTTCATGGGCTTCAACGCCCTGAAGCTCCTCGATCCCAGCCCGTGCCGCCCCTTCGATCGCGCTCGCCGTGGCATGTCCATCGGTGAGGCCGCCGCGTTCCTGGTGATCGAGGACGCCCGCCACTGCCGGGCGCGGGGCGGGCGGGTGTACGCGCGGCTCGCCGGCTACGGCATGACCACCGACGCCCATCACGTCACCGCGCCGCATCCGGACGGCGAGGGGATGATCCACGCCATGCAGCAGGCGCTGGACGACGCCGGGCTCGCCGCCGCCGACGTCGGCTACGCGAACGCCCACGGGACCGGCACGCCCCAGAACGACCGGGCGGAGGCGCTGGCCCTGCGAGCCGTCTTCGGCGACGGCGGCGTGCTGGTGAGCTCCACCAAGTCGCTGGTGGGTCACACCATGGCGGCGGCGGGGAGCGTGGAGGCGGCCGCGACCATCCTGGCGCTCCAGCACGGGCTGCTGCCCCCGACCGCGAACCTCGAGCAGGTCGACCCGGACGTGCCCTTCGACTGCCTGCCCGGCATCGCGCGGGCCGCCGAGGTGGCCGCCGCGCTCTCGAACTCCTTCGGCTTCGGCGGCCAGAACGTGAGCCTCGTCTTCCAGAAGCCCGAGCAGTCACGGTGAGCGACCGCCGCGTCGTCGTGACCGGGCTCGGCACCGTCAACGCCTCCACCGTGGGCGGGCGGGAGGCCCTGGCGGGCGCGCTCGCCCTGGGCCGCTCCGCCATCGGGCCGGTGCGCGCCTTCGACACCGCGGACATGTCGAGCCGGCTCGGCGCGGAGGTGGACGAGACCACGCTCGTGTTCCTGGTGGACCGGGACGCGGCGCGGCGGCTCTCGCGCATCTGCCGGCTCGCCCTCGGCGCGTGCCTGCTCGCGGTGCGCGACGCGCAGGTCGGGGGCGGGCGCGGGCTCGGCATCGTGGTCGGCACCGAGTACGGCGACTTCACCTCGAGCCGCGACTTCGCCCAGGGCTTCCTCCGCCGGGGGCCGGGCGGCCTCTCGCCGATGATCTTCCCCAACACCGTGATGAACACGATGGCCTCGATCGCGGCCATCGCCATCGGGGCCAAGGCGCCCTCCATCACGCTGAACCAGGCCACCCTCGCGGGCGACCTGGCCGTCGCGCGCGGCGCGCGCATGATCGCCGACGGCCGCGCGGAGGCGGTCGTGGCGGGCGGGGTGGACGAATTGTTCCACGACGTGTACCAGCGCCTCGCCCGGATGGGGGCGCTCTCGCCGATGCGGAGCCGGGATCCCGAAGGTTGCCGGCCCTTCGCGGCCGACCACAACGGGCCGGTGCTGGGCGAGGGCGCGACGTTCCTGGTCCTGGAGGAGCGGGCCGCGGCGCGGGCGCGCGGCGCGCGGATCATGGCCGAGATCGCCGCGACCGCCTGGGGCAACGTGCCGACCGCGCCCCACACCGGGCGCGCGACCCGGGTCGATGCCGGCTCGCCGGTGGCGCGGCTGATCCGCGGCCGCGGCGCGGCGGGCGTCGCGCGCTGCTACGGCGCCGGCAACGGCGATCCCGCGGTGGACGACTGGGAGCGCGCCCTGCTCGCCCGCGACCTGGGCGGGCGCGACGACCTGCTCCCGCCGGTGTCGCTGGCGCCGCTCTTCGGCCAGCACGGCGGGCTCGGCGCGCTGCGCGTGGGCGCGGCCGCGCTGGACGCGGCGCGCGGGACGTCCGCCGTGCTCGTGCACGGCATCGCGCGCGGCGGCTGCCGGACCGCGGTGGTGGTGGAGCCGGCGGCATGAGCGAGCGCCTGATCGTCATCCCGGTCTTCAACGAGGCCGCCACCATCGGCGACATCGTCGAGCGCGCCCGCCTCCACGGCCCGGTGCTGGTGGTGGACGACGGGTCCACCGATCGGAGCGCCGCCATCGCCGCCGCCGCGGGGGCCGAGGTCGTCTCGCTGGGCCGGCGCCGGGGCAAGGGCGCGGCGCTCCGTCGCGCCTTCGCCGAGGGGCTCCGGCGCGGGGTGGAGTGGGTGGTGACCCTCGACGGCGACGGCCAGCACGATCCCGAGGACATCCCGCGGCTGCTCAAGGCGGCGGTCGAGGAGCCGGGGGCCCTCGTCATCGGCGGCCGCCTGGGCGGGCTCGCCGAAGAGCCGGGACGGGTGATGCCCGCCGCGCGGCTCGCCGCCCTCCGCGTCGCCGGCTTCTTCATCGACTGGCTGGGCGGGGTGCCGCTCGCGGATACGCAGTCCGGCTTCCGCGTATATCCGGCGAGCCTGCTCGCCGAGGTGACTCCGCGTCACGGCGGGTTCGTGCTGGAGAGCGAGATGCTGCTGCTCGCCGCCGCCCGTGGGCTCCGGATCCTCGAGACGGCCATCACCCCGATCCACTTCGAGGACCGGCGCAGCCGCTTCCGCCCGGGCCGAGACGGCCTCGCGGTCGGGGCCTTCCTGGCCGGCCGCATCGTCAGACGCTGGGCGCGCGAAGGCGTCGCGGGCGCGCGGTACCTGATCGGGATCTTCAGCCCGGCGCGCCTTCGCGCCCGGCACCGTGAGATGTACGCCTTCGCGGCGCCCCACCGGTCCAATCCGCCCGGCTGGGCGCTGGCGATCGGGGCCTTCATCGCGGACCGCGCGATCCGGTCGGTCGAGGACGGCTGGCGCTCGCCGCACGCCCGCGGCCTGCGCCTGGCCGCGCTCGCCACCGCCGCGACGCCGCTCATGCTCGCGCTGGCGCTCAGCCGGAGCGCGCTCGCCGCCTTCGGGATCGACTGGCTCACCCCCGCGGCGCGACGGCTCTATCCCCAGGAAGAGCTGGCCCGGACGCTCGAGGCGCCCGCGCGCCGGACCTCCGCCCCGGGCCGCGCGGCCGACTACGACGTCCTGGTCGTCGGCGGCGGTCCCGGCGGATCGAGCGCGGCGACGTTCCTCTCGCGCGGCGGGCTCCGGGTGGCGGTGGCCGAGCGCGAGGCCTTCCCGCGCTTCCACGTCGGGGAGTCGCTCCTGCCCGCCAACATGACGGTCCTGGAGCGGCTGGGCGTGCTCGACGAGGTGAAGGCCCGCGGGTTCCTCGTGAAGTACGGGGCGTATTTCCACGACCAGGACATGGATCTCGGCTACCAGTTCTTCTTCCGGGAGGGCAAGCCCTGGCCCCCGTACACCTACGAGGTCCCGCGCGGTGAGTTCGACAAGATCCTGCTCGACCACGCGGCCCGCCAGCCGAACGTGACCCTGCTCCAGCCCGCGAGCGTGGAGCGCGTGGCCTTCGACGACGACGGCGTGACGGTGACCGTCTCCGACGGCGCCGGCCAACGCGAGATCCGCGCCCGCTTCCTGGTGGATGCGAGCGGGCGCGACGCGTTCATCGCCTCGCGGCATGGGCGCCGCCGCCCGATCGAGGGGCTCGGCAAGGTGGCCCTCTTCGCCCACTTCCGGGGGGGGCGCCGCTGGCCCGGCAAGGAGGAGGGCAACATCCGCATCTTCAGCTTCGAGCCGGGCTGGTTCTGGTACATCCCGTTCCACAACGGCTCGAGCAGCGTGGGCTGCGTGCTGCACGCGCGCACGGTGCGCGGCCGCGAGGGCGACCTGGAGCAGCTCTACGAGTCGCTGATCGCGCGCTGTGACGGCCTCACCGAGGCGCTCGACGGCGCTCCCCGCATCACGCCGGTGCACAGCGCCGCGAACTTCTCGTACCGCACCGACCCCGCCATCGGCGACCGGTTCGTGTGCGTGGGCGACGCCATCGCCTTCGTGGATCCGATCTTCTCCTCGGGCGTCTACATCGCGACCCAGTCGGCGGAGCTCGCCTCGGTCGAGATCCTCAAGGCGTTCCGGGACAATCGCTTCGAGGCGCGCCGGTTCCGGGACTACGAGCGACGCATCCGCGACGGGATGAAGCCCTTCCAGCGCTTCATCCGGCACTTCTACGATCCCTCGTTCGTCGAGATGTTCCTCAAGCCGCGTGAGTTCGCGGGCATGGTGGACGGCGTCACCGGGGTGCTGGCGGGCGGCGCGTTCCTCCGCCTCACCCTCCGGATGAGGATCTCCCTGGAGGTCTTCTTCACCATCGTCCGCATCAACCGCTGGGTACGCCGCCGCCGGGGCCTGACGACGGAATCCCGGTTCAAATGGTAGAGATCCGCCGGCTCCTGCCGCGGGGCTACCTCTTCACGGTGTTGGGCATCGCGGTCGGCGTGGCCGGCCTGGTCGCGCTGGGCGCCATGGCCGAGCGCATCATGCGCTTCATCGACGGCGGCGACCGCTTCGTGCTGGGCCAGATCTCGGTGGCCGGCGAGGGCATGGGGATGGGCACCGGCTTCACTGCGGGCGGCCTGCTGCGCGCGTCCAAGATCGAGCAGATCGCGCGGGTGCCCGGGGTCGCCGCGGTGCAGGGGCAGGTGATGCTGCCGCTCGATCCCACCACGTCGCAATTCCTGACCCTCACCCAGGAGCTGATCCTGGGCGTGGATCCGGCGGTGCGCATGTCCAATCGCGAGTTCCGCGAGCTCCCGGTGCGTGACGGGCGCTTCCTCCGGGTGGGCGATCGCGGGGTGGTGGTGGTCGGCGCCGACTTCGCGGCCTCGCGCCGCCTGCGGGTGGGCGGGACGCTCGATCTGGCGACCGGGCGGACGTTCCAGGTGGTCGGCGTGCTCGACAAGACGCTCACCGCGCCCGATCGCTTCGCGATCGTGGCCCTCGACGACGCGCGCGACCTCTGGCTCCGCCGCGACCCGCTGCTGGTCCAGGTCTTCACGGGCGCCGCCGGAGGCCTCGGCCGGGGCGATCTGAACACCGGGGCGGCGGTGGCGTGGGCGGCCGGGGTGGATCCGGACGCGCTCGCGCGGCGGATCCAGGCCGAGGTGCCCGGCCTCAACGTGACCATCCCCGGCGAGCTGAGCCGCCTGCTGCGGCAGTCCACCGCGTTCTTCTCCGCGCTACTCTTCGGGATCGGCGCGCTCGGCCTCGTCATCGGCGGGCTCTCGCTCTCCAACACGGTGACCGCGGCGGTCTTCGAGCGCATCCGCGACTTCGGCATCAAGCGGGCCCTCGGCGCCACCGACGGGCAGCTCCTGCGCGAGATCCTGGGCGAGGCCCTGGGCGTGTCCATCTCGGGCGGGCTGCTCGGGGTGGGCCTGGCCCTCGCGGTCGGCACGCTCGTGGACGCGCGCGGGGACGGCCAGCAGCTCTTCCTCTTCTCACCGCGCCTGCTCGGCTTCGCGCTCGTCTTCTCGGTCATCCTGGGCGCGCTCGCCGCCACCTACGCCACGCTGCGGATCGTGCGCCTGTCGCCCGCCGAGGCCATCCGGCGCGGGGCCTGAAATGGTCGTCCGCGCGCGCGGGCTCAGCAAGACGTTCCGCGGCCCCGACGGCCGGCCGGTGCCCGTGCTCCACGGGGTGGACGTGGAGGTGAAGGCGGGGGAGTTCGTGGCGGTGGCGGGGCCCTCGGGCTGCGGCAAGACCACCCTGCTGAACCTGATCGGCCTGCTCGAGCCGCCCGACGCGGGCGAGATCTGGCTCGATGACGTCTGCGTCAGCCGCCTGTCTCGGCGGGCCCAGTGCCCGGTCCGCGGGCGCTCCATCGGCTACGTCTTCCAGTCGTACCTGCTGATCGCCGGACTGACCGCGCTGGAGAACGTGCTGCTCGCCGCCCGCTACGTGGGCCGCCCGCGCGCGGAGGCGCTCGCGGCGGCGCGCGTCCTGATGGAGCGGCTCGGGGTCGCCCATCGGAGCGATCACTACCCCCCGCAGCTCTCGGGGGGCGAGCAGCAGCGGGTCGCCTACTGCCGGGCCGTTCTCAACGCTCCGCCACTCGTGCTGGCCGACGAGCCGACCGGCAATCTGGACGACGCGCACGCCGGGGTGATCCTCACCGAGCTGCGCGCTCTCTGCCGCGAGCGGGGGACCTCGGTTATCCTGGTCACGCACCGGGCCGACGCGGCCGCCCTCGCGGACCGCACCCTGCGCCTGCGCGAGGGCCGGCTCCAACCGCAAGGAGGCGAGGCAGAGCCATGACGAAGCGAGGGCCGCGCCGGCACGACGAAGGAAAGCTCCAGCCCGACGACCGGTCGGTCGAGAAGCGGATCCTGGACGGGATCGGCCGCAGCCGCTAGTGGCGCGGCTCCGCGGCGCGGGTGTTGCCGTCGTTCTGGTCGTGGCGCTGGCCGCGGCCCTGCTCACGCCGGGCCTCGGCCGGGCGCCCTTCGACGATCCGGGCGAGGGCCAGCACGCCGAGATCGCCCGCGAGATGCTGGGCGGGAGCTGGCTCACGCTCCGGCTGAACGGCGTGCGCTATTTCGACAAGCCGCCGCTGCTCTACTGGCTGACCGCGGCTTCCTTCTCCCTCTTCGGTCTCACCGAGGGCGCGGCCCGCCTGGCCCCGTTGCTCGGCGCGCTGCTCGCCGTGGCGGCCACCGCCCTCCTGGGCGCCAGGCTCCTGGGCCCCGGCTGGGGCGTACTGGCCGGCCTCGCGCTTTTGTCGTGCGCGCTGTTCGCGGCCTTCGCGCGGTATGTGCGGCCGGAGAGCTTGTTCGTGGCCGCTATTGCCTGGGGCTTCACCGGACTGTTGCTGGCGCTCGAGCGGCGCCCGAGCCCTGCACGAGACGGTCGTCCGCCGCGGGGGGCGGGCGGGGGCCTTGTCGGAGCCCCCGCAGATGAAGAGCCGGCAGAAGCAAGCGAGCGTCCGCTGTCGGGATATCCCGTACTGGGATGCGCGGCGCTGGGGGTGGCGGCGCTCGCGAAGGATCCGCTCGGATTGATCGGGCCCCTCGTGGCCATCGCGATCGCCGCCGCCCTGGCCGGGCGGCTGCGGCCGGTGGACGCGTGGGTGCCGCCGCTCGGGGTGGCGCTCGTGCTGGTGATCGGCCTCGGCTGGTACGCGGCGGCCGCGGCCACCGAGCCCGCGTTCCTCTGGTACACGGTGGTGGACAACCACGTGCTGAACGTGGCCCGCATGCGCCAGTTCCCCGACGAGGACGTGCCGCTCTCCGCGCTCGAGTTCCTGACCGCGGCCGGCTTCGGGGCCTTCCCGTGGATCCTCGCGGCCGGGGCGGCGGTGGGCGCGCTCGTGCGCCGGCGCGCCTGGCGCGATCCCGGGGAGCTGCCGTGGGTGGCGCTGGCGGTCTGGGCGGCGGCGGTGCTCGTGCTCTTCACCGTCTCGCCGTTCAAGCTGCCGCACTACGGCCTGCCCGCCTATCCCGCGCTGGCCCTCCTCGCGGCGCGCGCCTGGCGCGACGCGGCGCCCCGGCCACGCGGGCTGATCGCGATGCATCTGGCCCTCTTCGCGCTCGCGGGCGCGGCCTGCGCGTGGGCCGCGGCGGGCGACGGGCGGGCGTTCACCGAGGCAGTGTTCGGCGTCTCCGACGTGTACTCGCGGAAGGAGGCGGCCTGGGGGCAGCCGTCGCCCTACCCGGCGTGGTCGTCGCTGCGGCCGCTGGTGGCCTGGGCGGCGCTCGTCCTGCTCGCGGGCGCCGTCGGCCTGGCGGCCGCGGCGGCGCGCCGCTCGGCCCGCGCGGGAGCCTGGACGGTGGCCGCGGTGATGGTGCTGCTGGTGCCGGTCGTGGCGATCGGGCTCGCGGTGACCTCACAGGCGCGCGCGGTGGACGTGATGGCGGCCGAGATCCGCGCCCGCCTCGGTCCCGGAGATGTCCTCGTTCTGGAAGGCCCCATCGAGAACGCGGGGGCGGTGGAATTCTACTCGGGGCGCCGGCCGGTGCTGCTCGACGCGTCCCGCAGCGTGCTCGGCATCGGCTCCACGTTCGCGGACGCGGCGGAGACCTTCTGGGGCGCGCCGCGCTTGGTCGAGGCCTGGGCGTCGGCCCGGCCGCCCTACCTGCTGACCACGCGCGAGCCCGACCGCAGCATCGTCGCCTCGCTGCCGCCGGCCACCGTCCAGCTCCTCTTCGCCCACAACGGCCGCTGGCTGTACGGCCGCGCGCGCGCCTCCGACGCGCCCGCGGGCCGGCGCTGACCGATGCTGACCGAGCTCATCCTCGATTTCACGTATCCGGGTGTCTTCCTGGTCCTGCTCGGCACCGGCCTCGGCGTGCCGATTCCCGAGGAACTGCCGATCGTCATCGCGGCCATGATGGCGCGCTGGGAGGTGATGCACTGGGCGGGCGCGCTCGGCTCCTGCCTGGGCGGCGTGCTGGCGGGCGACATGCTCCTGTACTGGATGGGCCGGCATTTCGGCCGGCGCATCCTCGAGTGGCCGGCGGCCCGCCGCATCCTCACCCCGGAGCGCGAGGCCCGGGTGATGGAGGCCTACCACCGTCACGGGCTCAAGTTCGTGGTGATGGCCCGGCTCGTCATGGGGCTGCGCGCGGCCGCCTTCCTCACCGCGGGGGTGGTGCGGGTGCCGTTCCTCCGCTTCGTCGCGGTAGACGTGGCCGCCGTCCTCGTGAGCGTGCCGCTCGCGTTCGCGCTGGCCTACGCGGTGGCGGACTCGGTGGCGGTGGCGCTCGCGCGCGTGCAGGAGCTGCAGCTCTGGATCGGCGGCTCCGTCCTGCTGATCGCGACGGGGTGGCTCGTCGTGCGGTGGCGCCGCCGCCGGCGCGACTGAGTCATCGAAGGGGGCCCCTTCTGAAGTCTAGAACAGGGGCCCCCTCCGAGCCTCCCCCCAGAACGGATTGCGCCGGCGAAGCCGGCGCTCGAACGGAGGCCACTCGGACACGCGGCTAGGGGCGCGCGGGGACCCGCTGCCCGCTGTGGTATCGTGAGCCAATCGTGAGTGGACGTTATCTGCGCACGCTCTTCCTGCACCCACCCGCGGTGTCCGGCTTCGACGGCGGCGCCGGCTCCCGCTATCAGGCCAAGCGGGAGATCCGTTCCTTCTGGTATCCCACCTGGCTGGCTCAGCCCGCCGCGCTCGTGCCGGGCTCTCGCCTCGTGGACGCCCCGCCCGACGGTCTCACCCTGGCCGACGTGCGCCCGCTCGCGCGCGACTACGACCTCTGCGTGATGCACACCAGCACGCCCTCCTTCGCCTCCGACGTGCGGGTGGCGGAGGCGCTCAAGGCGGAGAATCCCGCGCTCACCATCGGCCTCGTGGGCGCGGCGGTGGCGGTGGCCCCGGAGCCGTCGCTGCGGGCGAGCGCCGCGCTGTCGTTCGTGGCCCGGAGCGAGTTCGACTTCACGGTCCAGGAGGTGGCCCAGGGGCGGCGCCTGGCGGACGTGCGCGGGCTCTCCTACCGGGTGAACGGCCACGTGGGGCACACGCCGGAGCGCGCGCCGCTCGAGAACATGGACGCGCTGCCGTTCGTGACGCCGGTCTACAAGCGAGACCTCACGGTCGAGCACTACGCGATCGGCTATCTCCAGCACCCGTACGTCTCGCTCTACACCGGCCGCGGCTGCCGCTCCAAGTGCACCTTTTGCCTCTGGCCGCAGACGGTCGGGGGGCAGCGCTACCGCACCCGCAGCCCCGAGCACGTCGCGGAGGAGATGGCGCTGGCCGCCCGGCTCTTCCCGCAGGTGCGCGAGTTCTTCTTCGACGACGACACGTTCACCGACGATCTGCCGCGGGCCGAGGCCATCGCCCGCCGCCTCGGCCGCCTCGGCATCACCTGGTCGGTCAACGCCAAGGCCAACGTGCCGTACGCGACCCTCAAGGTCCTCAAGGACAACGGGCTCCGGCTCCTGCTGGTCGGCTACGAGTCGGGCAACCAGGTCATCCTCAACAACATCAAGAAGGGGGTGCGGCTGGACGTGGCGCGGCGGTTCACGCGGGACGCCAAGGGCCTCGGCATCGCGATCCACGGCACCTTCATCCTGGGCTTGCCCGGCGAGACGCGCGAGACCATCGCGGAGACCATCCGCTTCGCGACCGAGATCGATCCCGACACCATCCAGGTGTCGCTAGCCGCGCCCTATCCGGGCACCGCGCTCTACGAGGAGGCGCAGCGCAACGGCTGGCTCGAGTCGGACGCGCTGGTGGACGGCTCCGGCGTGCAGGTGAGCGCCATCGGCTACCCGCACCTGGCCCGCACCGAGATCTTCCGCTCGGTGGACCAGTTCTACCGCCGCTTCTACTTCCGCCCGCGCAAGATGCTCTCGCTGGCCTCCGGCATGCTCCGTGACGTCCAGGTCATGAAGCGCCGCCTGTCGGAAGGCCGCGAGTTCCTCCGCTTCCTCCGCGCCCACCGGAGCCCCTCCCCCTGAGGGGAGAGGGCGGGAGGGCGTGCTAGCATGGAACGAGCATGAAAGTGCTGGTGATCGACAGCATCGCGCAGGAAGGAGTCGCGTATCTCACCGAGCGCGGCTTCCAGGTGGACCAGGTCTCGAGCAAGCTCCCGCGGGAGGAGCTGTACGAGCGCCTCGGCGACTACGAGGCGATCGTCACCCGCTCCTCGACCACGGTGACCGCCGAGTTCCTCGGGCGGGCGCGGCGCCTGCGCATCCTGGGGCGGGCCGGGGTCGGGGTGGACAACATCGACGTGGACGCCTGCTCGCGGCAGGGCGTGGTGGTGGTGAACGCGCCGTACGGCAACGTGGTGTCGGCCGCCGAGCACACGGTGGGCATGCTGCTGGCCCTGGTCCGCCAGATCCCGGCCGCCCACCACTCCCTCAAGCAGCTCGAGTGGGACCGCGCCATCTACGGGTCCGAGCTCTTCCGAAAGACCGCGGGGGTGCTGGGGCTCGGCAAGGTGGGCTCGCGGGTGGCGTCGCGCCTGCGCGCCTTCGACATGGAGGTGCTGGTCTACGATCCGTTCATCCCGGAGAGCCGCGCCCGCGACCTGGGCGTGCGCCTGACCGATCTGCAGACGGTGCTGAGCCGGGCCGACGTCCTCACCGTGCACGTGCCGCTGACCGAGGAGACCGAGAACATGATCGGCGCCCGGGAGCTCGCCGCGCTCAAGCCCGGCGCGCGCGTCGTCAACTGCGCGCGCGGGGGCATCATCAACGAGGCGGATCTGCTGGCCGCGCTCGACTCCGGGCACATCGCGGGGGCGGCGGTGGACGTCTGGAGCGAGGAGCCGCCCCGGTCTCCGCTCCTGAAGCGCCTGATCCAGCATCCGCGGGTGGTGGTCACGCCGCACCTCGGCGCCAATACCCAGGAGGCGCAGGTCAACGTGGCGGTCGACGTGGCGCGCCAGCTCGCGGCCTTCCGCGACGGCGAGCTGGTCGAGCACGCGGTGAACATCCCGGTGGGCGACCGCGAGAGCCTCGCCGAGCAGCGCCCGTTCCTGCAGCTCGCGGAGCTGCTGGGGCGCTTCTGCATGCAGCTCGAGCCCGAGAACGTCGAGCGCGTGGACGTCGAGGTCGCGGGGCAGGTGGCGCGGCGCGACACCGAGCTGGTGGGCCGCGCGGTGCTCAAGGGGCTCCTCGAGCGGGTGACCGCGCAGGCGGTCAACCTGGTGAACGCGCACCTGGTCGCGAAGGAGCGTGGGCTCGCGGTGGAGGTGCGCGCCGATCCGGAGCCCGCGTCCGGCTACACGAACCTCATCACGGTCACCACCCACGCGGGCGCCGGGCGCAAGGTCATCGCGGGCACCGTGTTCGACGGGGTGCCCCGCATCGTGCGGCTGCGGGATCTGCACATCGAGTTCATCCCGGAGGGGCACATCCTGGTGCTGGCCTACGAGGACCGGCCCGGGATGATCGGCCGCATCGGCTCGATCCTGGGCCGCCACAGCGTCAACATCGCCTCGATGCACGTGGGCCGGCGCACGCGCCGCGGCCGCGCCATCGTGGTGCTGCTGCTGGACGACGACGTGCCGCCGGAGGTCATGGAAGAGGTGAGCAAGAGCGTCGAGGCCGATTTCGTGCGGATGATCCGGCTATGAGGGCCCCCCGCGCGCGTCGGGGCGAACCCCCGGTCGGGACCTTCGAGACGCGGCCCTGGGGCGGCTTTCTGACCATCGAGGAGGGCCGCGGCTACAAGGTCAAGCGGCTCTTCGTGGAGCCCGGCCGGCGGCTGAGCCTGCAGCGGCACCGCTTCCGGGCCGAGCACTGGGTGGTGGTCGCCGGCTCCCCGAGAGTGGTCATCTCCGGCCGCCCCCGGCGGCTCAAGCCCCGGGGAGCGGTGGATGTCCCCCGCGGGGCCTGGCATCGCATCGAGAACCCCGGCCGCGTCCCGGCCGTCCTCATCGAGGTCCAGCACGGGCCTTACCTGGGCGAGGACGACATCATCCGCCGGCAGGACGACTACGGCCGCGCGGGGACGACCTCGACCCGGCCGGCTTCCAAGCGCCGGCGCCCGTCCTGACCCCGCCGGTCGACCTCGGCTACGCCCGGCTTACCCGAACCCGTCACGACAGGAGACCGCCATGCCCATCCAGACCCGGTATCTCTTCAGCGCCGCCATGGACGTCGAGCCCGCGCAGGAGCGGCTCTTCAACGAGGTCTACGACCAGGAGCACGTGCCGAGCCTGCTCACGGTGCCCGGGGTGATCGCGGTGTCGCGCTACGAAAGGCAGCCGCTCACCATGAGCATCGGGGGACAGCTCAAGACCATCGTCATCGAGGGTGCGCCAAAGTATGGCGCGCTCTACGAAATCGAGAGCCCTGACGTCCTGGTGACGGAGGCGTGGGCCAAGGCGGTCGAGAAGGGGCGGTGGCCGGCTCAGGTGCGGCCCCACACGCGGAACCGCCAGCACATCCTCTACCGGCGCATCGCGCCCTGACGCCGCCCGGTCGTCAGCGCATCAGGCTCGAGATGCGCAGGTAGAGCGCGAGGAGCCCCAGGTACTCGTGCAAGACGGCCTCGCTGCAGCGCCGGCGGCGCCACCAGGCGTCTCCGGCGCTGCACTCGCCCGGCACGGTCGCGAGACGCCCCTCGATGGCGCCGCCGGTCTCCCGCCGCCAGATGACCTGCACCCGGCGGGAGTGAAAGGCGGTGGTGACCAGCGTGAGGCGCCGCCACCCGCGCTCCCGCGCCGCGCCCGCGACCGCGCGGAGCTCGGTCTCGGTGATCTCCACCGGCTGGTCCAGGACGACGATGGCGTCCCGGGGCACGCCGAACTTCTCGAGGGCGAGCACGGACTCGCCCTGGAAGTCGTGCCGGCGGATGCCCATGTCCACGAGCCGCTGGACGCGCCCCGGCACGCGCTGCCGGGAGACCAGCACGCGGGGGGCCCAGCCCTCCCGGAAGAGCGCGGCCGCGGTCTCCTCGCGGCCGGGCGTGCTGCCCGCCACCACCACGATCGCGTCGGTCCGCTGGCGCGGCTCGTCCACCACGAGGGCCTGTCCAGCCGCGCGCAGCAGGGGGCGGTGGACGAGGACGCCGGAGACGAGCAGCGCGGCCAGGACGGCCAGCGTGACGAGGACCGGGCGCCGCTTCATCGGATGTCCCGATCCGCCGCCTGCGCTTCCAAAAACTTTGGGCGGCGCCCCCACGGACGGTACGATGGCCGCCAGGAGGTACTACCCATGCGACGTTTTCTCGTCTTGTCCGTGACCGTTCTCGCGCTGACCGCTTGCGCGTCGACGCCGCCCAAGGTGCAGCGCAGCGAGTTCGAGGACATCCCGGTGCCGAAGGGTCTCGCGGTGGACCTGAACCGCTCCACGATCATCGAGTCGCCGACGGTGAAGGCGGCGCGGATCTTCTACAAGGGCCGCATCGAGCCGGACAGTCTCTCGGTGGCGTTCCGCACCACGCTGGAGGCCAACGGCTGGAAGCACCTGTCGTCGACGACCGCCTCCGACAAGGGCACCACGCAGGTGTACGAGAAGTCCGGCAGCTCGCTCCAGGTCCTGATCTATGAGAGCTGGTACTACACCTGGGTCGAGATGTCGGCGACGCGGATGGTCGGTCAGGCGTCGGCGCAGCTCAAGCCGTAGGGACGGCGCCACGGCGGCGGCGCCCCTAGGGGCGCCGCCAGCGCCGCCCGCTGCGCTCGATCAGCGTGTCGGCCTCGGCCGGCCCCCAGGTGCCGGCTTCGTAGTTGGGGAACTTCCGCGGATCCCCCGCGGCCCACGCGCCGAGCACGGGCTGGAGCAGCTCCCACGCCATCGTGACCCAGTCGCCCCGCGCGTAGAGCGTGGCGTCGCCCTTCATCGCGTCCAGCAGCAGGCGCTCGTAGGCCTCGGGGGGCTCGCCCCCGAAGGCCTTGCCGTAGTCGAACTCCATCTCCACCGGCTTGATCCGCAGCTCGGCGCCCGGCAGCTTGGCCCCGAAGGACAGCGACATGCCCTCGTCGGGCTGGATGCGGAGCACGAGCAGGTTGGGCTCGGCCAGGATCTCCGGGTTGCGGCGGAACACGAGGTGCGGCGTGCGCTTGAACTGCACCGCGATCTCGCTGGCGCGCTTGGGCAGCCGCTTGCCGGTGCGCAGGTAGAAGGGCACGCCCGCCCACCGCCAGTTCTCGACCTCGAGCCGCAGCGCCGCGAAGGTTTCGGTGATGGACTCGGCCGACACGCTCTTCTCCTCGCGGTAGCCCACCACCCGCTGCCCGCCCACGAAGCCGGGCCCGTACTGGCCGCGCACCGCGATCCGATCCACCTCGTCGGCCGCGATCGGCCGGATCGCCCGCATCACCTTGGTCTTCTCGTCGCGCACCGGATCGGCGTCGAAGGTGACCGGCGGCTCCATCGCGACCAGGCAGAGGAGCTGGAGGATGTGGTTCTGGATCATGTCGCGCAGGGCGCCGGACTCCTCGTAGTAGGCGCCGCGGCCCTCGACCCCGATGGACTCGCCCACCGTGATCTGCACGTGGTCCACGTGGTTGCGGTTCCAGAGCGGCTCGAAGATGCCGTTGGCCCACCGGAAGACCAGGACGTTCTGGACGGTCTCCTTGCCCAGATAGTGATCGATCCGGTAGACCTGATCCTCGCTGAACGCGGAGGCGACGACCTGGTTGAGCGCGCCCGCGGAGGCGAGGTCGCGGCCGAACGGCTTCTCGATGATGATGCGCACCCAGGCGCTGGTGTTCTCGGGCGGGCGGTTGAGCCCGGCTTCTCCCAGGCGCGTGACGAGGTGCGGGTACACCGAGGGCGGCGTCGAGACGTAGAAGAGGCGATTGCCGCCGGTGCCGCGCTCCTGCTCGACCTGCTTGAGGTACGCGGCCAGCCCCGGGTACATGGCAGAGTCGGCCGGATCCCCCGAGTAGTAGAAGAGGGCTTGGGCGAAGCGGTCCCACACCCGCGCCGACGGAGGTTGCACCCGGGCGAAGTCGGAGATCGCCTCGCGCATGCGCGCGCGGAACTGCTCGTTGGTCATCTCGGAGCGCGCGACCCCGACCACCGCGAAGGGCTCGGGGAGCACGCGGCTCTGGAACATCGACCAGAGCGCGGGGATGAGCTTGCGCCGGGTCAGATCCCCCGAGGCGCCGAAGATGATCAGCGCGGTCGGCGGCGGCGCCGTCTCTTCGGGCATCCCCTCGCGCAGCGGGTTCGGCGCTATCGAGCTCGGCGGGGGAGGTATTGTCCTCGAACCGGCCTTCGAATCGGCGTTGTGCTCGGTGCTCATCAGCTCGCGCTCCAGTCCGTGTG
>DATHSW010000367.1:0-13464 GCA_035463855.1 Candidatus Deferrimicrobiaceae bacterium
ATCGTCTGCCGTCGCACGATAGGGCCTACCGACGTCGAGCGCGAAGTGGAAAGCCAAGGTGTGTTCTTTCACGCGCACGAGGCGTGCTACAAGCCCTGGCGGGAGGAGTCAGTTGCTCGCCGTGTAGCCACCGGACGCGAATTAGGACGGGAGCGAGCCCGAGGGGGCAGCCTCTAGGGCGACTCATCCCGTTCGGCGATTGCCGGGCGAGTCGGCTGACGCTCGGTAGCCGTAGTCTACCCTTTGAGTCAGCGTGAACTGGTCTTGGAGGGCGGTGCTGTGGCCGCCTGACGCGCGCGCTGCATCTCCCGCGCACGGAGCCGACGGGCGGCGCGGCGAAGCCGCTGGACTGCGGTCCTGGTCTTTGAGTGGGTCGCCATTCTCGTCTCCTTCCAGTGTTCTTCCCCCAAGCAACCCAGCAGAGTAGGCGGTCGGCTACTCGATCACCTGGTCCGCCCGCTGCAGCAGCGACGGCGGGATCGTCAGGCCGAGGGCCTTGGCGGTCTTGAGATTGATGACCAGCTCGAATTTATTCGGCTGCTCCACCGGCAGATCAGCGGGCTTCGCCCCTCTCAGGATCTTGTCGACGTAGAGCGCGGCTCGGCGGAAGATGTCCTTGAGCTCGACGTCATAGGCGATCAAGCCGCCATCGTCGGCGTAGACGCGGTACGGGTACACTCCGGGGAGTCGATTCGTCGTCGCGAAATCCAGAATGCGGCGACGTAATGAAAACGCGAGGGCGCTGGTGCTCACGACTAACGCATCTTGATTCGACCGCATGATATCGGTAAGGACATCCGACAGCCGGTCAGGATCTCCAATGACAAAGGGTCGAACTCGCAATCCCAGGGCCTTCGCGGCGGTGTTTGCATACTCGGGCCAAAGCGGCGAACTGGAGTCGGTTACCGTGAGCATGGCCACCTGAGAGATTCTCGGCGCCGCCTCCTTGAGCAACTCCAGCATCTTGCCTGCGATTTCCGGGCCGGTGTCAAGGGTGAGACCCGTGATGTTGCCGCCGGCCTCGACAAACTGGCAACCAACCCCCGCTGCTCCGGGTTACCGACCGCTGCCATCACGATCGGGATCGTTGTTGTCGCGGCTTTTGCTGCGAGTGCCGCATCATTCGATGCCGTCACGATCACGTCCATACGCAGCCCGACCAGGTCGGCAGCCAGTTCCCCGAGGCGTTCTCTCCTGCCGTCAGCGCGACGCCATTCCAGCGTAATGTTCCGCCCGTCGACATAGCCCTGATCTTTCAGGGTCTGCCGGAACACGTCCTCGAAGGGCGGTGCTGACACCAAGGTTAAGATACCGATGCGATGCGCCTTCCCCGCCTGCTGCGCCTCGGCGGCGAGCGGCGCGGCGAGGAGCCCAGCAGCCACCGTGCCGATGAACGAACGCCGATTCATCCCATGCCCCGACGCAATCCTAGACGTCTTGCTGATAGATCGTCAAGTCGCCCACCCAGAGGAGGAAGGGTTCATGCGCCAATCACCAGCAGGCTCACGATCTGCCAGTTCTCCTCCGATACCATGTCCCGAATCGCCTGCTCAACCAGCGTGTTGTCCACGTCGTCGTCGTCGGCTGTCTCTACCGTCATGCTCACCATGAATGTCGCCATCACTTGCCTCCCTCTGCTGCGGCTTGGTTCCAATTGGCCGCCCAGCGCGTGCGGGCGCTGCGCACCCGTCGGGGTTATTTCCAAACCCTAGCAGTCTGGGGGCGCTCTGTCGTCGGACTGGCCGGCTCAACAGCCGGGATATTTTATTTTCTGTCTGTGAGCCTCTTCCGCTCGGGGGCCCGCCCGCCTAGTGAGTGGGCTCAAGGGGGCCGGTCGAGGTCCGAGCCGTCGTCCATCACTAAGCGCGTGCGCCGTCCAGCCGATGACTCGACCGAGCGCGCACGCGGGCTGGGCCCGGCTGGCTGGCCGATGCGCGGCAATGGCCCCGTCGCCAGCGGGTTGGTCACGGATTTGGTCACGGATTTGCCTCGGAGCGGCGTGGTGCGCGATGGTGAGGACGGCTCCCGGTCTCTTGGGGAGGAGCGTGAACAGCCTGCAGAAGCGTGCTGCACGGATCAGGGTGGTGCGGTAGATTCAGCCCACTCGGACACTTACAAGGCCGGGGTCGGGAGTTCGATCCTCCCCCCGCCTACCACTTCCCCTTCCGACTCCGGCGCGCGCCCGGCCTACCGATCGAGGCCGCCGGGCTCGGCGGGCCGCGGCCGGGACTCGATCGCGCGCACCTTGGAGCGCAGCAGCGCGTGGGCGATCCAGAGCGGCAGGCCCGCGACCAGGGCGCCCGCGGCGAGCGCGCCGAGGACCACGGCGGCGAGCGGGACGTCGACGAGGGCCCACGCGAAGAGGCGGAGGGTGACCGGCGCCGCGTTCTGAGCCGCGAACAGGACCAGGACGGCCCCGAGCACGGCGGACAGGAGATAGGCGGGCAGGCGCGATCGCGGGACAGCCGGCGCCGCGGTCTCGACCGCGACAGCGGCGGCCGGAGCGGGCGCGCCGCCGCGGCGGCGCTCGGTCAGGACGGCGGTCAACCCGGCGCCGAACACGAAGAGCGCGGCCGAGTAGTAGATCCAGGCGAACGTGGCCGCGACCACGCCGAAGGAGCCGTAGAGCTTGCCGTAGGTGCCGAAGCTGGCCAGGTAGGTGGCGAACGCCAGGCGGGCGGTCTCCCAGAGCGTCGCGACGATCAGGGTCGCGATCATCGCCGCGCGCGTGGAGACGCCCGTGCTCGGGAAGGTCCGGTAGACGAAGAACAGCAGGCCCAGCAGGGTCACGTACAGGAGCGCGGGGGCCACCGCGCGCACCCAGATGCTGGAGAGGACCGACGTCGGGATCCCCGCGCTCGCCGCGATGTCGGACAGGGTGGCCAGCAGCACGAGCGCCGACGCCAGCGCGATGGCGAGGACCCCGACCGCGGCGAGCGCGCCGAGGTCGAAGGCGAAGCCGTGGACGAGCCCGCGGCCGCGCTGGACGCGGAAGGCCGCGTTGGTGGCGGTGCGGGTGAGGGCGAAGAGCGGCGTGGCGAAGACCGCGAGCCCGACCACGCCCAGGGTTCCCGTCACGCGACGCTCCTGGTTCAGGAGGTCCAGGACTCCGAGGATCTCCGCGCTATAGCCCGGCAGCAGCGAGGTCGCGACCTTGATCACGGATCCGGCGGCCTGGTCGGAGGCCAGGAGGAATCCGGTGGCCGAGAAGAACAGCAGGGCCAGGGGCGCGAGGCACAGCAGGAACGAGAACGAGAGCGCCGACGCCAGCAGGAACCCCGAGGCTTCGTTGAACCGGTGGAGAGCGCTGCGGAAGTCGATCAGCACGGTACCCGGGCGCCGCCCGCCTCGCGTGAAGCGTCGATCTGGGGGTCGCGAGGACTGTAGCGGCCGCGTGGACCGATGTCAACCGCGCCGAGCGCCGGTCACCCGCGCTGCAGCAGGATCGGGAGCACGCTCGCCGCGATGATCCCGATCGGCGCGACGTAGCGCAGCAGCAGCACCATCGCGCGGGCCACGGCCGGGCCGAGGCGGAGCTCGGCGGCCAGGACGGGCGGCGGCACCACCCAGCCGCCGAAGAGCGCCAGCCCGAGGCCACCGAGCGGCAGCAGCACGTTGGAGGCCACGTGGTCGAGCGAGTCGAACACGGTGAGGGTCCCCAGACCCGGCAGCCAGGCGAGGGGGTGCCAGCCCGCCCAGACGTTGAAGGACAGGACGGACGCGAGCCCGAGCGCCCAGCAGACGGCTCCGGCGACGATCGCGGCCCGCCGGCGCGACCAGCCCCGCCAGCGATGGGCCAGCGCCACCGGCATCTCGAGCAGCGACATGGCCGAGGCCAGCGCCGCGAGGCTCAGCAGGACGAAGAACGCGATCGCGGCGGGCGCCCCGAGCGGCATGCGCGCGAACGCCAGCGGCAGCGTCACGAACATGAGCCCCGGCCCGCTCGAGGGATCCAGCCGCTCCGCGAACACGACCGGGAACACCGCCAGGCCCGCGAGGAAGGAGATGGCGGTGTCGCTCAGGATCGTGACGATCGCCACCGTCCGCAGATCGAACTCGGGGCCCGCGTAGGCCGCGTAGGTGACCATGACCGCGAGGCCGACCCCGATCGAGAAGAAGCCCAGGCCCAGCGCCTCGAGCGCCACGCGCGGGGACAGGCGATCCAGGTCCAGCGCGAAGAGGAAGCGCAGCGCGGCGGGCGCGTCGCCCTGGCTGGTGGAATAGCCCGCCAGGACGACGACGAGGACGATCAGCATCGGCATGAGATAGAGGGACGCCCGCTCGATCCCTCCCGCGATCCCGCGCGCGACGACCGCGACGGTGGCCGTCATGAAGATCGTGTGATAGAGCGTCATGCGCAGCGGAGCCGCCAGGAGCGCGTCGTAGCGGGCCTGCACGGTGGCGGCCGCCGCGCCGGGGAGCCCATCCCGGATCGTGTCCACGACGTAGGCCACCGCCCAGCCGCCGATCACCGAGTAGAAGCTCAGGATCAGAACCGCGCCGACCACGCCCACCATGCCGATGGTGGCCCAGAGGCGCGAGGCCCCGCTCGCGTTCGCGACCGCCGCGATGCTGGCGATCGCGTGGGAGCCGCCGCGGCGCCCGATCGCGAACTCGACCAGCATCAGCGGGAAGACGATCAGCCCGAGCCCCAGCAGGTAGAAGAGGACGAAGCCGCCGCCGCCGTTCGTGCCGACCTCGTAGGGGAACTTCCAGATGCTGCCCAGGCCGATCGCCGAGCCCATCGCGGCGAAGATGAAGCCCGCGCGGGTCGACCAGCGCTCGGAGCTCAACGCGGCGGCGTGGCGGTGCGCAGCTCCGCGCGGAGGCGGACCAGGCCGTAGGAGAGGATCGCGCCCACCATGAGCACGGCCGCGGTCAGGCCCAGGACGAATCCTTCGAGCTCATTGGCCGGCGTCCGGCCCCCCGTCACGAAGATGAAGGCGGCGAAACCGTGCAGGGCGCTCAGGGCGCCCAGGATCCATGCGGCGATCGACCTCGGCGCGCGCTGCGCCGCACCTGAGACGTGAATACCCATGTGTCCTCCTGTGCCTGTCGGGATGCGCTGCCCGCCTAGCCCGGTGCACCCAGCGTGCCGGATCGGAGGCGAGCAAAACCGGGAAGTTGGAGAGGTCCCTGGGAAAGCCGGTGGGGCGCGGCGATCCCGGGCCGGGGCGCCGGCGCCCCGATTTGCTCTTGAAGGGCTTCTCGGCGATGATTCCGGGAGCCAGATGAGCGCCGCCCGGATCCTCATCGTCGACGACGAGCCCGACATGCTCGACAGCTGCTCCCGCATCCTCTCGCGCCAGGGCTATGCGTGCACGACGGCGGGGGACGGGGCCGCCGCGCTCGCGAACCTCGAGCGCGAGCGGCCCGACCTCATGCTGACCGACTTCAAGATGCCGGGCATGGACGGCATGACCCTGCTCCGGCGCGCCCACGAGATCGATCCCACGCTGCCCGTCATCATGATCACCGGCTTCGCCACGATAGAGTCGGCGGTGGCCGCGGTCAAGGAGGGCGCGTTCGACTATCTCCCGAAGGATTTCTCGGTGGACCAGCTGCGGGTGGCCGTCGAGCGGGCCCTCCGGCACCGGGGCCTCCAGGTCGAGAACCGCAACCTGCGCCAGCAGCTCCAGCAGACCCTGGGCCTCGAGAACATCGTGGGCCGCAGCCCGGCCATGGCGCAGGTCTTCGAGCTGGTCAAGAAGGCGGCGCGGTCGGAGGCCAACATCCTGGTCCTGGGCGAATCCGGCACCGGCAAGGAGCTGATCGCGCGCGCCATCCACGCCAACAGCCCGCGCGCGAGCCAGCCGTTCGTGCCGGTGGACTGCGCCTCGCTGCCCGAGCCGCTCCTCGAGTCCGAGCTGTTCGGCCACGAGAAGGGGGCGTTCACCGGCGCGGTGCGCACCAAGCCCGGGCTGATGGAGACGGCCCACCGCGGCACGCTCTTCCTGGACGAGATCGCCGAGCTGCCCGCCACGCTCCAGGTCAAGCTGCTCCGCGTGCTGCAGGAGCGGCAGATCCGGCGCGTGGGCGGGACCGCGCTGGTGGACGTGGACGTGCGGGTCGTCTCGGCCACCAACCGGGACCTGCGCGAGGCCATCGCCAAGGGCCAGTTCCGGGAGGAGCTCTACTACCGCGTCAACGTCATCGCCATCCGCCTGCCCCCTCTGCGGGAGCGGGCGGGGGACGTGCGGCTGCTCGCGCATACCTTCCTCAAGCGCTACGGCCAGGGGCGCGTCACCGCGATGGAGGATGCGGTCGCGGACGCGCTGGACCGCTACGCCTGGCCCGGCAACGTGCGTGAGCTCCAGAACGTGATGGAGCGGGCCTGCGCGCTCGCCGACGGGCACACGATCACGGTGCGGGATCTGCCCGATCACGTGATGCAGGCGGTCTCGCGGCCGGCCGCGCCGGCCGCCGGTCCGGCGCCGCTGGGCGGCACGCCGGCCGGCACCGATCTGACGCTGAAAGCGGCCAAGGAGCAGTGGCTCCAGGTCCTGGAAGTCTCCTATCTGCGCGACCTGCTGGCGCGTCACGACGGCAACGTCTCCTCCGCGGCCAAGGCGGCCGGCATCGACCGCAAGACCTTCCACCGGCTGATCAACAAGTACGACCTGAGAGCCTAAGTCGCGGCGGGGCGCGCCTGACCCAGCGGGGAGGTGCCGCCTCATGTCCCCGCCGGCTCCGCGCGGCCAACCAGCTGTTTTTCTTCGCTTTCTCCCCGTGGCACTGCCGTTGCTATCGCCAGGAGCCTAAGGAGGACGCGAATGAACGCCAACAAGATCCTGGTTCCCCTCGATGGCTCGGAGATGGCCGAGGCGGCGATCGCCCCGGCGCGGGAGATGGCGCAGGCCGGCTCTTCCCTCCTCATCCTCATGCGCGCAGCCGTCGCGCGGACCCTGCCGGGGACCGACGTGATCGATGCCCAGATCCTGGCGGTGCGGGAAGCGGAGGACTACCTGGCCGGGTTGAAGGAGAAGCTCGAGAAGGCGGGCGCGGGGCGGATCGAGACCCACGTCTGGTACGGACCGGCGGCTCCGGCCATCGTCGAGGCGGCCAAGGTCCAGAAGGCGGACGTGATCGTGATGAGCACCCACGGGCGCAGCGGGCTCGGACGGATCATCTTCGGGAGCGTGGCCGAATCGGTGCTGCGCGGTACCCACGTGCCGATCTTCCTGGTCAGGCCCTCGGGCGCGCCCGTGGAGCCCCCCGCCGGTCAGGGCGAAGCGCGGCCGGCCGAGAAGACTCAACCCACAAAACGGACGGAGGCCCTGCGATGAGCCGGATCCGCCGGATCCTGCATCCCACCGATTTCTCCAAGGCGTCGTCGGGCGCGTTCAAGCGCGCGGTGGACATGGCCAAGGGCAACCGCGCCGAGCTGCTGCTCGTCCACGTCCTGGCGCCCGCCGTCCCCGTCGTGGCCGACGGGTACATCTCGCCCCAGGTCTACGAGGACATGGCGAACGCCACGCGCGCCTATGGCCAGAAGCATCTCGACGCCCTGGTCCGGAAGGCGAAGCAGGCGGGCGCCCGCGTCCGGGGCCTGCTGCTCGAAGGAATTCCCCACGAGCGCATCGCGCAGGCCGCCCGCTCCCGGAAGGCCGACCTGGTCGTCATCGGCACGCACGGGCGCACCGGCTTCGCCAAGCTCTTCCTCGGTAGCGTCGCGAGCCGGGTCCTGACCGTGGCGCCCTGTCCGGTCCTGACGGTCAGGGGAAAGTAGTGGCGTGGAAGCCGCCCTCACCGCGTATCTGGCCTCCGTCTTCGCGGGGCCGGTCGAAGTCCTGAGCCTGCGCCCCCTGGGCGGGCGGGACGCGGAGGGCCGGGACCCGAAGGGCTTCGGCTACGGGGTGCCCTTCGAGGTGGAATGCGTGGTCGCCGGCGCCGTGCGGAATCTGGTGGTGGCGCGCACCCGGGTGACGCAGGGCTTCGGGCACGACTATCCGGCGGACCGGGCGTGGCAGGCCCTCTACGGCCACCGCGCCTACAACAGCTTTCCCGCTCACGTCCGCAGCCTGGACGTGGGCTTCATGCGAGAGTCGGGCGAGCTCGTGTCCGCGGGCGACGCGACCGAGTTCTTCCAGCTCGTCGAGAAGGCCGCGGGCGCCCTCTACTGGCTCGATCTCGATCGGCTGCTGACTGGGCCCCTGCGGCCTCTCGACCTGGCTCGGGCCCGGGAGCTCGGCACCTTCCTGGCGCGTGCCCACGCGACCAGGCGGGAGGAGCCCACGCTCTACGAGCGTCGCATCCGGGAGCTGGTGGGACACGGCGAGTGCCTGATGGGGATCCTCGACAGCTATCCGCATCCTTACGCGCTGCTGCCGTCGCACGTCTGTGAAGCGCTCGAGCGCGACGCGGTCTCGTGGCGCTGGCGGCTCCGGGGTCGCGCCCATCGGCTGGCTTGCGTGCACGGCGACTTTCACCCGTGGAACCTGCTGTTCCGGGAGGGCACCGCCTTCTCGGTGCTGGACCGGAGCCGCGGGGAGTGGGGGGAGCCGGCGGACGACGTGAGCGCGCTCGGCATCAACTACCTGTTCTTCGGGCTCCGGAAGGCCGCGCTCGAGAGCCGGCGGGGCGTCGCCGAGCCGTTCGTCACGCTGTTCGACGCGTTCCTCGGGGCCTACGCCGAGGTGTCGAACGACCGCGAGCTCTTCGAGGTGATGCCGCCGTTCCTCGCCTTCCGCGCGCTGGTCATCGGCCACCCCCGCTGGTATCCCTCGCTGACCCCGGGGACGCGCGAGGCGCTCTTCGGATTCGCGCGGGCCTTGATGGCGGGTGGACCCATCACCGCCGAGAGCGTGCCGAGGCTGCTCGGAGGTGTCGCATGAGCTGGGCCATCTGGATCACGGGGCCTCCGGGCAGCGGCAAGTCGGTGATCGCGCGGGGAGCGGAGGCCGGGCTGCGCGCCCTCGGGCAGCCGATCACCCGGCTCGAGCTCGACGAGATCCGGAAGTGCGTCACCCCGGCTCCGCGCTACACGGACCGCGAGCGCGACATCGTCTACCGGGCCCTGGGTTACATGGCCACGCTGCTCGTCGAGACCGGCACCCCGGTGCTGATCGACGCCACCGCCCACCGGCGGATCTGGCGCGACCTCGTGCGGGACGCCGTGCTTCACTTCGCCGAGGTGCAGCTCGTCTGCCCGCTGGCGATCTGCCAGGAGCGGGAGCGGGAACGGGCGCCGGGGCACGCACCCCGCAACATCTACCGGCAGGCCGGACGCCCGGGCGCCACCGTGCCGGGGGTGGACGTGCCCTACGAGGCCGCCCTGGCGCCTGAGCTCCTGATCGATACCAGCGTGCAGACCGTCCCCGAGTCCGTGGAGCAGGTCGTGCGGCTGGCCGGCCGTCTCGCCCGCGCGACCGCCGGAGCATCCGCTCCTCCCCGCGGGGCCGGCGAGCCGGGCTGGGCGATCTGGATCACCGGGCGGCCGGGGAGCGGCAAGAGCACGCTCGCCGCGCGGGTGGCGGAGGCGCTCCGCGAGCGCGGGACCCGCGTGCGCGTGCTGGAGCTGGCGCCGGTGCAGCGCTTGCTGTTGGGCGGCGAGCCGGACGGCGAAGCCGAGCAGGACATCGTCCACCGGGCGCTCGCCTATGCCGCCAAGCTCCTGACCGAGGCCGGCGTATCGGTCATCGTGGACGCCACCGCGGCGCGGCGCGCCTGGCGGGACGCGGCCCGCGCCCTGATCCCGTGCTTCGCGGAGATCCAGCTCCTATGTTCGACCGGGGTCTGCCTCGAGCGCGAGCGCGCCGTCCGCTGGGGGCTGACGTTCGGGACGGCGGCCCCGGTGGCCGCGAAGCCCGACATCGCCATCGACTACGAGGAAGCGAGGCGGCCCGAGCTCGTGATCAGGACCGACGTGTACGACGTTCCGGCCGCCGCCGAGCAGGTGCTCCTGATGATCCGGCGACTGGCCGGAAGTGAGCGATGAGCATGAAGCTCATGAGATTGGAACCGGCCATGCGAAAGCGCGTCCTGGTGGTGGATGACGAAACGGACTTCGTCGCGACCTACGAGCGGCTGCTCCGCCGGGAGGGCTATGAAGTGGTCGCGGCCACGTCCCGCGCGACGGGCCTGGCGATGCTGGCCGCCGACCCGCCCCATCTCGTCATCTCGGATCTCCGCCTGCCGGACGGCGATGGCCTCGACGTGGTCCGGGCCGCCCGCGGCGCGCGCGCCCCGGTGCCGGTCATCGTCGTCACCGGCTACCCGTCGGACGAGAGCCGGCGGGCGGCCTTCGCGGCCGGGGCCACGACGTTTCTCGCGAAGCCGTTCGCGGCCGCGGTGTTGCTGGCGGCGATCCGGTCGAGCGTGGACGGAACCCAGGAGACGACGACGTGATCGAGCCCGTCCGTGACAACTGGCTGATCGTGCTGGGCATCGTCGTCCTCCTGGGCGCGCTGCTCGTGTGGTGGAGGAGCCGGCGCTGAGCCGGAAGGAGGCTGCGATGCAGATCAAAGAGCTGATGAGTCGCGAGGTGGTGATGATCGGGCCGGGGGAGTCGTGCCTGGACGCGGTCGTGCGGATGCAGCGCGCGCGGGTCCGGCACCTTCCGGTGGTGAATCGGGACGGCATGCTGGTCGGGGTCATCACGGACCGCGATCTCCGTCACCACCTGTTCGCGCCCCGGGTCTTCGACACGCTGGGCTCGACCGCGGTGGACGTGCTCCTCGACGGGGTGCGCGTGGCCGAGATCATGTCCACCGCGGTGGTGACGGTCGAGGCCGGCGCGAGCGTCGGTCACGCCGCGGACATCATGCGGAAGCACCGGGTCGGGTCCCTGCCGGTGGTGGAGAATGGCCGGATCGTCGGCATTGTCACGGAAGTGGACATCCTCCGCCAGATCGTCCGGGCCGACGCCACCTGCGTCCCGGAGTGCGCGGAGGTCATCGTCTCGCACCCATGACCGCGATCGCCCCGCGGTGCGCGCGTGGGCTCGTCACCGGACTCGTTCTCTTGCTCGCCGGATGCGCGACCGCCTACCAGCACGGCCAGACCGCGCTGCACGATGGTCGCTACCTCGAGGCCGCGGCCCGGTTCGGCGAAGCCCTCGCGGACGATCCGGAGCGAGCCGATGCCCTGGTGGGGCTCGGCCTCGCCCAGTATCACCTGGACGCCTTCCAGGCGGCGCTGGGCCCGCTCGGGCGGGGCGTCCTCGCGCGGCCGGATCATGCGGAGGCCCGTCTCTACCTCGCCTTGACCCATCTGGCGCTCGGGGACCAGGGCGCGGCGGCGCAGCAGCTCGAGGCTCTGGCCGGTCTCGACGTGCACGCGCGGATCGCCGCGCAGGCGGGCCGGGCGGCCACGCTGCTGCGCCTCGGGGCGCTGCCGGCCGAGACGCGCGAGTTCGTGCGCAAGAGCCTGGAGGACGAGGCCGACTGGCATCGTGAGCTGCTCGAGGCGCGCCTCGCGTCCCACATGTACGTGGGGCCGGCCTGGTTCGTGTACGATCCGGCCGGATGGAGGCCCCTCGGGTGGTATCCCTACGCCGTTCCCCGGCCCTGACGTGGCGACGATTCGGGGCGCCGCGCGAGCAGCAGCTCGGTGACGCCGCTCTCGGTGCGGCGCTCCCGCACGTCCGTGAAGCGCACGAGCAGATCGATCATCCGCGTGTTGCTCGCCAGCACGTAGGCGTGGAAGCGCCGGATGCCGCGCGCCTCGGCGGCGGCGAGCAGCGCGTCGAGCATGAGGGTGCCGAGCCCGCGGTTCTGCCAGCCGTCCTGGATCACGAAGGCGATCTCCGCGGTGTCGGCCTGGTCGGTCGGCTCGTAGCGGGCCACCCCGACCAGCTCGGGCGCCTCGGGCGGGCCGTGCTCGGCGAGCAGGGCGAGGCGGCGCTCGTAGTCCACGTTGGCGAGCAGATGGGCCCAGTCCGGCGGCAGGCGCTTCATGACGGTGAAGAACCGCTGATAGGCGGTGTGGCGGCTCAGGCGGTCGTAGAACGTGATCAGCCGATCCTGGTCCTCGGGGCGGATCGGGCGCAGGCGCAGGCGCGCTCCGTCCCGCAGGGTGACCTCACGCTCCAGCTCCTTCGGGTACGCCGCCATCGGGGCGACCATTGTAGCGGGTCGCGCCGGTGAGCGACACGCCCGCGACGACCACCGAAGCGGGGCTCACCACCCGGGAAGCCCAGCGCCGTCTTCGCCAGATCGGGCCCAACCGGGTGGCCGAGCGGGGCGAGACGCCGTTGTGGCGGCTGGCCGTCGCCCAGTTCGAGAGCCTCGTGGTCCTGCTCCTGCTCGCCGCCGCGGGCATCGCGTGGGCGCTGGGCGAGCGCGCCGAGTCGGTGGCGATCCTCGCCGCCCTCGTGTTGAACGCGGCCATCGGCTTCGCCTCCGAGTGGCGCGCCCGGGTGTCGCTGGCCAGGCTGCGCGCGCTCGCGGTGCCCCAGGCGATGGTCCGGCGCGACGGGTACGTGATCCGGATCGCCGCCGCCGAGCTCGTCCCGGGCGACGTGGTCATCCTGGAGGCGGGGGCGGCGGTTCCCGCGGACGCGCGGCTGCTGCGCGCCGCCGCCCTGCAGATCGATGAGTCCACCCTGACCGGCGAGAGCGTGGCCGTCTGGAAGGACGCCGCCGCGCAGCCGGGACCGGACACCCCGCTGGCCGAGCGCGCGAGCATGGTCTATCTCGGGACCACGGTGCTGTCCGGCAGCGGCGTCGCCCTCGTCACCGCCACCGGGCCCGCGACCGAGCTGGGGCGGATCGGCCGCCTGGTGGCCGCCACCGGCTCACGGGCGACGCCGCTCGAGCGCGAGGTGGAGGCGCTGGGCCGGCGACTGATCGTCCTCGCGCTGGGCATCTGCGCGGTGGTGGGCCTGGCGGGCATCCTGCACGGCGAGCCGGTCGGCCTGATGCTGGAGACGGCGGTCAGCCTCGCGGTCGCCGCCGTGCCCGAGGGGCTGCCGGCGGTCGTGTCGCTCGCGCTCGCCGGCGGGCTCTGGCGACTCGCGCGCCGCGGCGCGCTGGTCCGGCGGCTGGCCGCGGTGGAAACGCTCGGCTCGACCACCGTCATCTGCGCCGACAAGACCGGCACCATGACCGAGAACCAGATGACGGTGACGGCGCTCCGGTTCGACGACCACCGGATCGCGGTGGGCGGGGCAGGCCGCTCGACCGCGGGGAGCTTCGTGGACCAGACCGGCCGCGCGGCGGCCCCGCTCGCCGATCCCCATCTCACGCTGCTGCTGACCGCCGGGGCTCTCTGCAACGACGCGGCGCTCCGAACCGCCCCCGACGGGCTTCACCTGAGCGGAGATCCGACCGAATCGGCCTTGCTGGTGGCGGCGGTCAAGGCCGGGCTCGATCCGGCCGAGCTGGCGCGCGCCTGGCCCCGCCGCCGCGAGATGCCCTTCGATCCGGGCACCCGCATGATGGCGACCTTCCACGTCATGCCCGGGACCGGTCCGGTGCTCCTGGCCAAGGGCGCTCCCCGGGCGATCCTCGAGCGCGCGACGCG
>DATHSW010000368.1:0-9578 GCA_035463855.1 Candidatus Deferrimicrobiaceae bacterium
CGCCGCCACCCCCACCCCCGCCCCCCGCGCCCACGCGCTGATCGGCGCCGGGGCGACCAGCTCGCGCCGGCCGACGGCCCCGCATGTTCGGGCACGTCACAAGCGCCGGAGCGGGCAGAACGCCCAGCCGGTGATGCGCACCGGCCCGGAACATCCTGTCGTCTCGACGCATTCGGCCGTGGCACGCGCCTTGCGACCCGATGGCGCCGAGGAGCTCGTCCAAGAGGGCACGACTCCGGGGAGGTATCCGCCATGGGCGCGAGAGGACGATCGCTGGTCCGCTGGGGTCTGATCCTGGCCTTCCCGGCCATCGCCTCGTCTCCGATCGTCGCCACCGGCGCGGAGCCGGAGGTCGGCGGGATGATCACCGAGATCCACGTGGGCCAGGGGCGGGTCGAGGTCGAGTCGACCCGAGGCGCGCGCCGGCGCCCGGCGACGCCCCTGCTCACCCTGAGAGACGGCGACACCGTCGCCACCACCCGCGATGCGTGGGTCGTCGTCGTGCTGAGCGGCGGGCGCGGGATGGTCAGGGTGGACGAGTCCACCTCGCCGTTCGTGGTCACGGCTGCGCCGCCCGAGCGGGGCCGGCTCCACAAGGGGCTGATGATCCTCGAGGCGAGCTTCGACTTCCTCTCGACGACGCCCAAGGACCCGCTGTTCGGGAACCTCGGCAGCCGGGGCGGCGTGAAGCCTCCGGTGATCCTCACGCCCCGCAACGGCCGCGTCCTCCCCGATTCCCTGGTCTTCGAGTGGCGAGGCAGCCGATCGGCGCGCTACGGTGTCCGAATCGTCGGGCCCGACGGAGTGGTTCTCGAGCGAGCCGATCTCACGGCGACCCGATTCGAGTACCCGAAGGACGCGCCTCCGCTCGCGCCCGGGGTCCGGTACCGGTTCCAGCTCCTCCCGACCTGGCATCCGCCCCAGGAAGTCTGGTTCGAGCTGGTCGACCCGGACCACGCCCGGACGATCCAGCACGACCTGCAACAGATGGACGCGGCGCTCCCCGGCGAACCGTCCACCGCCACTGCCGTGATCCTGCGCGCCGGGTTCCTCGCGCAGCGTGGCCTCCTGCACGATGCGCGGCTCCACGTTTCCGACGCGCTCGCTCGGCAGCCCGATGAGCCGACCCTCCATTTCCTGCTCGGCGAGCTCTCGGCGCGTCAGGGCCTCTCGCAGGAGGCGATGGAAGCGTTCGCGGAGGCGAGATTCCTCCTGGGCAGTCCCGCCGCGCCCCGCTAGCCCGCCCTATTCACGAACGGGCTCGAGCGAAACCGGACGGGTGGCACCGCGGGCGGCTCCCGCGCAGCCGAGCGCAGTGGGCCCCCCGAGCCCGGTGCGCCGCTCGAAGAGCGGCGAGTCCGGCGAGTGGGTGACGGAGCCGGCTGCGCGGGAGCCGCCCGCGGTGCCAGGACCCGTCCGCCTCAGGCGCCGTCCGTTCGTGAATAGGGCGGGCTAGGGGCGTGGACGGAGGACGGGGCAGCCCCGATGCTATCATGTCGCGTGGCCTGGGACCCCGCGCAGTACCTGAAGTTCGCCGATCACCGGCTGCGACCGGCGATCGATCTGCTGAACCGCGTCGCGCTCGACAACCCGCGCGAGGTCTACGACCTGGGCGCGGGGGCGGGGAACGTCACGCGCCTGATCAAGGAGCGCTGGCCCGGCGCGCACGTGACCGGCGTGGACGACTCGGCGACCATGCTGGCCAAGGCGGCCGCCACCGCGCCCGCGATCACCTGGCGGCAGGCGGATCTGGCCACCTGGAAGCCGGCGCGCCCGGCCGATCTCATCTACTCCAACGCCGCGCTCCACTGGCTCACCGGCCACGAGCGGCTGTTCCCGGCCCTGCTCGCGGGCCTGGCGCCGGGGGGCGCGCTGGCCGTGCAGATGCCCCGCAACTTCGGCGCGCCGTCGCACACGCTGATCTCGGAAGCCGCGCGCGGCGGGCCGTGGCGCGCGACGCTCGAGCCGTTGCTGCGGCCGGCGCCGGTGGCCGATCCCGCCTTCTACTACGACGTCCTGGCCCCGCGGGCGTCGGCCCTCGACATCTGGGAGACCGAGTACCTCCAGGTCCTCGAGGGCGCCGACCCGGTCAAGGAGTGGACCAAGGGCACCTGGCTCAAGCCCCTGCTCGACGCGCTCCAGGAGCCGGAGCGGAGCCGTTTCGAGGCGCGCTACGCGGAGCTCGTGGCCCGCGCCTACCCGCCGCGCGCGGACGGGCGCACCCTGTTTCCGTTCCGGCGCCTCTTCATCGTCGCGAAGGGCCGCTGAGGGCGGAGCCGTGAAGATCGACGCGATCGACGTCTACTGGATGAAGCTGCCGCTGGCCTTCGTGTGGCGCACGTCCTACGCCGACCAGCGCGTCACCGACACCATCCTCGTCCGCATGGAGGGCGGCGGGCACGAGGCCTGGGGCGAAAGCTGTCCCGTCTTCATTCCCGCCTACTCCGCCGAGCACACCCTCGCCACCTTCCACACGCTGCGCGAGCACATGGTCCCGCGCATCATCGGGCAGGACATCGAGACCGCGCGGGATCTGCTCGACCGGCTGGCCTTCATCAAGGGCAACCAGTTCGCGCGGGCCGCGCTCGACATCGCCTGGTGGGTGCTGGACGCCAAGCGGCGCGGCCTGCCGCTGCACCGCGCCCTGGGCGGGACCGCGGACCGGGTGGCGGTCGGCGCCGACTTCGGGATCCAGGATTCGCTCGACATCCTGATGGAGAGGATCCAGGGGGCGATTGACGCGGGCTTCCCGCGGGTCAAGCTGAAGTTCCGGCCCGGCTGGGATCTCTTCATGGTGGAGGCGGTGCGGGCCACGTTCCCCGACTTCACCTTCCACGTGGACTGCAACGCCGCCTACACCCCCGCCGACACCGAGTTCTTCCGGAAGCTCGACCGGTTCGGGCTCGCGATGATCGAGCAGCCGCTGGCCGACGACGGCATGAGCCTGGTCAACCACGCCGATCTCCAGCAGCGGATCGGGACGCCGGTCTGCCTCGACGAGAGCGTGCAGAGTCTCGCGCATGTGCAGGCGGCGATTCGCCTCGGGAGCTGCCGGGTCGTGAACGTCAAGATGGCGCGGGTGGGCGGGCTCACCGAATCGCGCGAGATCCAGGCCCTGTGCGCCCAGCACGAGATCCCCTGCTGGGTGGGCGGTATGCTCGAGAGCGCGATCGGCGGCGCCATCTGCGCCGAGCTGGCCACCCTGCCCAATTTCACCTACCCGGCCGACATCTTCCCGTCCTCGTACTTCTACACGAACGACCTCGGCAAGCCCGAGATCGTGCTGAGCGGCCGCGGCGAGGTCGCCACCTCGCGGGTGCCGGGCATCGCGCAGGCGCCCGATCCCGAGCTGCTCGCGCGCTGGACCGCCGAGCACGCCGCGTTCCGCGCCCCGTCGACCCGGTAGGAACGCCCCCCTCGCGGAACCCCGCGGGTGGCACGGCTTCTTCATCTGGCCGCCATCAAGCTGTCGCAGGCCGGGGCTACGGTCTGATCAACGGAGGCCGATCATGAAGCTTCGCGACAAAGCGGCGAAGATCGCCACCCAGTTCGAAGGCCGCTGCACGTGCGCGATCATGGACAGCGGCGTGGACTGCCCCTGGTGCCGGGTCTTCCACGACGTGCTCCAGGGCTATCCGCTGACGCCCCCACCCGCGCGGCCGGCCGCGACCCCCGCGCCGACCCTGTCGCCCACGGCGGCCTGACCGGCTCAGGTCACCGCTGGCGCGGCTGGCGGCTGGTGTGCAGGTTCCGCTGGAGGAACGGGATGAGCTTGTCCCACGCGTCACGCGTGGGGCCTTCCCGGTAGGTGGCGGGGTTCGTGAAGTTGAGAAAGGCGTGCCCCGCCTCCGGGTAGCGGTGGAACTCGTAGGGCTTGCGGTACCTGTCGAGCTGGGCGGCGATCCGGTCCACGTCCGCCGGTGAGGGATTGGCGTCCTCCGCGCCGAAGAAGCCCACGATCGGACAGTGGATGTAGGGCGTCAGCTCGAGCGGGGTGGGGCCGTTGCCCCACGCCTTCATGATATGGCCGCCGTAGAAGACACCCGCCGCCTTGAACACCGGCTTGGAGGCCGCCATCAGGTAGGCGACGCGGCCGCCCATGCCGAAGCCGATGATGCCCACGTCGCCGAGCTGGGTGTCCTTCAGGCGCCGCGCATAGTTGACCGCGGCGTTGACGTCGTTGATCACCTCCGGATCGCGGAGGCGACCGATGCGGGTGAGCGGGTCGCCCTCCTCGCTCTGGCGGTGAAAGAGGTCGGGAGCGATGGCCAGATAGCCCTGCTGAGCGAGGTTCTCCACCCGGTCCTCGATGAACTTGTCCACCCCGGGCTCGTGATGGATGACGATCACCGCGGGAAAAGCCCGCCCCAGACTGGGGGTCCCAACGTAGAGGCGCATCGGGGAGCCGTCCACCTCGATGCGGTCCCACTGCGCCATGCCGCGTCTCCTCGCGCCTCGCTCGTGAGAAAAACGGCCCGGAGGCGGCACCGGTCAGCCGCCTGCCGGGCCTCGGTTTCTCGCGCGCAGGCTCAGGGCCCGCGGCATGTCCCGACGATGTGCCGGGATCTGGTCGTGCCTTAGCCGAGTTCGCGCGCCATCAGGCAGGACCCACGCCCGATGACGCGCCGTGTGAGCCGGGTGGCGTGTTCTCCATATCCTGATCTCCTGTTGGGTCAATGGCACGACGCGGCGGCGGCGCCTCACCGTCCGTCGCTCCTCAGGAAACCGCCGGGCGCGCTCGTTGTCAAGGGGGAGCAGGAGTACACTGCCGGCATGCGCCGTCTCGTCGCGCTGGTTCCCGTCGCGCTCGCCCTGCTCGTGCTGGGGCCCGCGGGAGCGCGGGCCGACGAGCGCCCGGCCGGCACGATGTCCCGGCCGCATCCGCGGCCGCCCAGGCCGATGGCCCGTCCGCACCCGGTTCTCCCATGCTGCCTGGGCGCGGTCTACCTCCCGCCCGCGCCGCCACCGGTGCTCGTGATCCCGCCGCCGCCGATCTACGTGGTCGTGCCGTCGCCACCGAGCCTGGGCTACGTGCCGACGCCGCGGCCCGAGCCCGCGCCCGAGATCACGCTGCCGACCGGCCGCTGGGCGCGCCACGGCAACGGCGTGGACTACCCGTACGTCTGGGTGTGGGTGGGCCCCGCCCCGGGGCGCTGAGCCTCCGCGGGCTCCCGTGGCCGGCCCCTCGGGGGCCGGCGGGACGTCACGGCGCGGGCAGGCGGCCGAACAGCGCCTCCAGCGCGAGCCCGATGCCGAGCAGGCGCCGGTCGCTCCCCGCGGGCCCGTCCAGCTCCAGTCCCACCGGCAGGCCGGCCGCGGTGCGTCCGATCGGCACGGTGAGGCCGGGGATGCCCGCGTTGCTGCCCGGATCGGTGTTCTGGATGAAGGTGGGGAAGGTCGGCACGTCGGCGCCGTTGAGCTTGGTGGTCTGGTCGTCGCCGATGGGCGCGGCGGGCAGCGGGGTGGTGGGGAATACGAGCGCCGCGATGCGGTGGGTCCTGAACGTCTCCGCGTAGAGGCGCTGGAGCGCCGGCCGCGCGGCGAGCGCGGCGCGGTAGACCTTCTCCGGGATGGCGTCCTTCGCCCCGGGCACGATGGCGCTCGCGAACAGGCCCTTCACGTCCGGGCTCGCGATGCGCTCGGCCAGCCCCTTGATGTCCAGGGGGATCCGGTACCGCTTGAGGTACCGGGTCAGATCCACGTTGGCCTCGTAGAGCGCGACCGGGAAGCTCACCTGGCCGTTCAGCTCGGCGAGGCCGGGCATGTCGACCTCGACGACCTCGGCGCCCGCGCCCCGCAGCCGATCCAGCGCGGCCGTCGCCAGCCGGTCGGTCTCCGCGTCGAGATTCTTCCAGAACACCGCGCGGTAGACGCCCACCCGCAGGCCGCGCAGCGGGGCCGCCGCCACCTTGTCGCGGGCGCCGGTGATGATGGTGTCGAGCAGCACGAGGTCGGCGACCTCGCGCGCCATCGGCCCCGCGGTGTCGCGGGTGTGGGCGATCGGCGTGATGCCCTCCTGCGAGTAGCGCCCGAGCGAGGGCCTCAGCCCGCTGATGCCGTTGAGCGCGGCCGGGATCCGGACCGAGCCGCCGGTGTCGGAGCCGAGGCCGGCCGGGGCCATGCGCGCGGCGATGGCACTGCCGGTGCCACCCGAGGAGCCGCCCGCGATGCGCGAGGGGTCGTAGGCGTTGCGCGCGGGGCCGAACGCGGCGTTGTTGCTGGTGATGCCGAAGGCCAGCTCGTGCAGGTTGGTCTTGCCGAGCACGATCGCGCCCGCGCGAATCAGCTTCTCGGTGACGGGGGCGTTGCGCGGCGGCACGAAGGTCCGGAGCCCGGGCGTGCCCGCCGAGCTCGGCAGCCCGGCCACGTGAATGTTGTCCTTCACCACGATCGGCACGCCGTGCAGCGGGCCCGCGAAGCTCTTGCGGGCGGCCAACCCGTCCGCCTTGCGCGCGGCCGCCAGCGCGCGCTCGCGATCGAAGGTGATGAAGGCGTTGAGGTCGCGCTTGCGCTCGACCACGTCGACCAGGGCCCGCACCAGCTCCTCGCTCGTGAGCGAGCCCGCCCGAATGCGCGCGGCCGCCTCGGTCGCCGACAGCTCGGTGAGGTCCTGGGCCGCCGCGCCCGCGCTCGTCCCGGCCCCGGTCATCGCCACGATCGCGGCTCCGAGCGCCCACCGCGCGGCGCGCCGCCGGATGGCCCGCATGCGGCGATTCTGGCATACTCGGGCGCAGTCCGGTGGGAAAGGAGCGGCTCCCGATGGCGCGAGCGAGCCTGAACGGGATCGAGATCGACTACGAGGCGACCGGCGCCGGCCCCGCGGTGCTGCTGAGCCACGGCTACGCGGCCACGCGCTGCATGTGGAACGACCAGCACCGCGTCCTCGGCGACCGCTACCGGGTGATCAGCTGGAGCATGCGCGGCCACGGGGCGACCGAGAGCCCGGCGGATCCCGCGCGGTACTCGGCTGCGCTCACCATCGCCGACATGCGCGCCCTCCTCGGCCACCTGGGCGTGGAGCGGGCCGTGATCGGGGGGCTCTCGCTCGGCGGGTACGTCTCGCTCGGCTTCGCGCTCGAGCATCCCGGGTTGACCCGTGCGCTCGTGATCTGCGACTCCGGGCCCGGCTACCGCAGCGCGGACGCGCGCGAGGCGTGGAACGCGCGCGCCCGGGATCGCGCGGTGGCGCTGGAGACGCGGGGCCTCGAGGCGCTCGGCCGGAGCCGCGAGGTCCGGGAGTCCGCGGGCCTGCACCGCTCCGCCCAGGGTCTGGCCCACGCCGCGCGCGGCATGCTCGCGCAGGAGGGCTCGCGGGTGATCGACGGGCTCGCGGGCATCCGGGTGCCCACCCTGATCATCGTCGGCGATCAGGACCAGCCGTTCCTGGCCCCCTCCGAGTACATGGCCAAGAAGATCCCCGGGGCGAGGCTCGAGGTGATCCGGGGCGCCGGACACTCCTCGAACCTCGACCAGCCGGAGGCCTTCAACCGCGTGCTGCTCGATTTCCTCGATACGCTATAGCCGGCGACTCTACTGGACGGGGGAGAAGGCGGCCGGGAGCATGATCTTGTTGGCCATCGTGAGCAGCGTGTCGCCGCCGCCGGGGGGCGGCCACACCCCCATCTCCCGCGCCTTGTTGCGCACCGCGGTCCGCTCGTCGAGGCTCTTGTAGGCCCAGATGTGGATGAAGCGGTTGGCCTCGCCGTGCTCGACGTGGCCGGCCAGCGCCACCGGCGACATCTTCATGCGCTCCTCGATCTTCGACTCCCAGCGCTTGACCAGGTCGGGGAGCGTGCCCGCCTTCATCGCGTAGTAGCGCATCTCGAAGAACGGGCCCATCTTGCCCGGCTTGAGATCGGGCAGGAACGCGAACGGCACCACGATCTCCGACTGCATGGTCTCGATGAACTCGGCGATCTTGGGCGGCCAGTTGCCCGCCTTCACCGCCTCGGCGCGGAGGCGGTTGCGCTCGCCCAGGTCCGCGTACGGCCACACGTGGATGATCTCGTTCAGGGGGCCGATCTCGGTGTGCCAGAACGCGGCGAGCGGCGAGATCTTCTTGCGGTACTCGTAGGCCTCGCCGAACCGCTTCTCGACCTCGGGGAGGCTGCCGACCTTCACGCGGTACGTCCGGATCTCGTAGATCACGTCTCCACTCCCTTTGTCACTGCCTGGGAACTGCAGGCGCGGCGGCTCCGCCGCCGCTACTGGGCCGTCCATCCTCCGTCGATCACCAGCTCGCTCCCGGTCACGAACGACGACTCGTCCGAGGCGAGGTACAGCACGCCGTAGGCCACCTCGTCCGGCTCGCCGTAGCGGCCGAGCGGGATGCGCGAGACCATGTACTCGTAGTGCGCGGGGTCGCCCCGCCGCGCCTCGGTCATCGGGGTCACGATCGGGCCGGGGTGCACCGAGTTGGCGCGGATGCGCTCGCGCGCGTACTGCACCGCGGTGAGCTTGGTCAGCGTGCGCACCGCGCCCTTGGAGGCCTGGTACTGCGGGCTGCTGCGCTCCATCCCGACCAGCCCGAGCTGCGAGGAGATGTTGACGATCGAGCCGCCGCCCGCCCGGCGCATCGCGGGGATCGCGGCCTTCGTGCCGAGGAAGACGCCCTTGGCGTTGACGTCCATGCCGTGATCCCACGCTTCCGCGGTGGTGTGCTCGAGCAGGCTGCCGCCGCCCACCCCCGCGTTGTTCACCAGCACGTCGAGCCGCCCGAAGCGGGAGACCGCGGCGGCCACCGCGCGCTCCCAGTCCGCCTCGCTGGTGACGTCGAGATGCACGTAGACCGCCTCCCCGCCCCTGCCCGCGATCTCCGCCTCGACGCGCCGGCCCTCCGCGTCCAGGATGTCGCCGAGCACCACGCGGGCACCTTCCCGCGCGAAGAGGATCGCCTCCGCCGCGCCCATGCCGCGCGCGCCGCCGCTGATCAGGGCCACCTTGCCCGCGAGTCTCACCTGGTGCCGAAGAGCCGGTCGCCCGCGTCGCCCAGGCCCGGGACGATGTAGCCGTGCTCATTGAGGTGGCTGTCGATGGCCGCGGTGTAGACCGGCACGTCGGGGTGCTCGCGGTGGAAGTGCCCGAGCCCTTCCGGACAGGTCAGGAGGCAGACGAACCGGATCGAGCGGGGCCGGGTGGCCTTCAGGCGCCGGACCGCGGCCACCGCCGAGTTGCCGGTGGCGAGCATGGGGTCGAGCACGACCGCGTCCCGCTCCGCCATCTCGTGCGGCACCTTGAAGTAGTACTCGACCGCCTGGAGCGTCTTCGGATCGCGGTAGAGGCCCACGTGGCCGACGCGCGCGCTCGGCAGGATGCGGAGCATGCCGTCGAGGAGGCCGTTGCCCGCGCGCAGGATCGAGACGAGCACGATCTTCTTGCCGTCGAGGAGCCGGATCGTGGTGGGGCCCACCGGGGTCTCCGCCGCGACCTCGTGGGTGGGCAGCTCGCGGGTCACCTCGTAGGCCAGCAGCATGCTGATCTCGGCGAGCAGGCTGCGGAACTCGGACGTGCTCGTCTCGCGCTTCCGCATGAGGCCGAGCTTGTGCTGCACGAGCGGATGGCCGATGACGGCGACGTCG
>DATHSW010000369.1:0-8792 GCA_035463855.1 Candidatus Deferrimicrobiaceae bacterium
CCGGTCGCCTTCCTTGCGGATGCGCGTACCCTCCATCGTGATCTCGAGGTCCTCGGCCGGCGTCAGCCTCAGGAACATGTGGGCCGTGTCCCAGCGAACGCTGATCTCATCGAGCTCGCGGGCGCTGTTGTAGAGAGCAAGCGCCGGCCGCGGCGTGGGCAAGGTGAACACGCCGCGGGAGGTCTCGGTGGCCAGCATGCGCGCGTTGGTCGAGAAGATGTGCCGCATCTGGTCCCAGTCGAAGCCGAACTCCCACTTGCCCAGCCGGCCGGTCCTCACGTAGTACTCCTGGTCCTGCAGCCCCCACTGCCGGCCCCCGAGCTCGGTGGAGTAGCTCTCGTCGGGGCGGAAGATCCTCAGCCGGAGATCCTGCAGGAACAGGCCCTCGTTGATATCGCGGTACTCGAGGAACTTCGACGACCGGCTCTTCGACGGCTCCACGAGGAAGAACCGGGGCCCGGCCTCGATCTCGCCCTCGAGCCGCATCCCGCCGATCTCGAGCTGGGCGGACGCGGGCGCGGCCGCGCCGAGCACGCCGAAGGCTGCCAGGATGAGGCGTCGGATCGCTTTGCTGGGTCGCATGGGCGCTCCCCTATCGTGTGAACGCGAAGCCCGAGGGATGGTTCGAGCCGTGGATGTTCGCGTGGCAGCTCAGGCACTGTCGACCCAGCACGAACTTGAGCGAGCCGGTGTCGCGCCCGTAGGGGCTCGTCGGGTGCCGCGACTCGATGTGGCACTGCTGGCAGAGCCGCGGCTTGGCCGTCTTCAGCATGTTCTCGTGGTTGGAGCCGTGGGGATCGTGGCAGTTCGCGCAGCTCTCGTTCACCGGCGCGTGCACCCACAGAAACGGTCCGCGCTTCTCGGCGTGGCAGGTGAAGCAGGTCTCGTTGGGCGAGGCTTCCTTGAGGAGGGCCGGGGTCACCGTCCCGTGCGGGTTGTGGCACGAGGTGCAGGTCATCTTGCCCTCGCGGAGCGGCATGTGCGAGGAGCGCATCGTCTGGGCCCGCTTCTGGATGTGGCAGCCGCCGCAGGTGTCGATGACCGTCTCCTTGGCGAGCTGGTGGCGCGGGGAGACGTCCTCCATGACCTTGTGGCAGTTCGTGCAAGCCACGTCCCGCGACTCGTGCGCGCTCCCCTGCCAGAAGAGGCGGGCGCCCTTGGTGTGGCACGACAGGCACATCGCGTTCCGCTTCTCGACCGGCGTGGGGTCGTTCTTGGCGAACGTGATCATGCCCCCCTTGCCCTTGCCGCCGCCCGCATCCACGTGGGCCTTCCCGGGCCCGTGGCAGCTCTCGCAGGCGTTGCGCTCCTTGTCGCTGCGCGCCTGCTTGAGGAAGAGGCGCCCCATCCTGGTGCGGGAGAACTTGTTGAACGCCTCCTCGTGGCAGCCCTGGCAGGTCTCGGCGCCGACGTATTCGTCGCCGGGCGGCGTCGCCGCCGTCTTCGCGGACTGAGCCTGCTGCTGCGCCGTCTGCGCGGGCTGCTGGGCCCGGGAGGAAAAGGGAAGGCCGAGGACGATTCCGGCGGAGAGGATCACCGCCGCACCACCAACCAGCCCGAGCACCCGCCAAAGCTTGCCGGTCACGGCACGACTCCTTTCGCAATCCTGCTGGACGCGCGCGTATCCACTGCCGCCAGACGCCCCGAAATCACCGGGAAGTTAATCCATCGGACCGGATCTTGGCAATGAGGTATTTGACCCATGGCCGGCGGGCTGAACGGCGGTTCAGGGGCGGCGACGAAGGCGCCCTGGGCGCCACGGCCCGGTCGAGCGCCTCACGCGGGCCCAGGCGCCTCGTCCGCGAGCCGCTTCGTCGGCAGCACCCGGATCAGCACCGCCAGGATCACGAAGGGCAACACGAGGAGCGCCATGGCCGTGAGAAAGCCCTCGATGCCCATGACCTCCAGCTTGTACGCCATCAGGCCCCGAAAGCTCTTGGAGAAGAGCTGCCCGCCGATCACGACGTTCCAGCGCGTGCTGAAGATGCCCAGCTGGATCAGGATGACGGCCGTGAAGTAGAGCAGCTTCCGGCCGTCCTCGTTGAGCTTCCGCCACTTCGCGACCACCAGGATGCCCAGGGGGATGAACATGCCGATCAGGATCTGCAGGATGAACAGGCTCATGAACAGCTTGTGGGTGATGAGCTTGCCCAGGATCTTCACCGACTCCTCGCTCTGGTAGAGACGATGGATGAAATCGAGCGCCTCCAGGGAAAAGTCCACGATCACCGCGTAGAAGAGGTACGAGGTGATCGTGTCGAGGCAGTCCATGTCGACGGGCTCCTTCCGGATCGCGGCCAGCACCATGTAGAGGAAGATGACCAGCGCGATCCCGGACACGATGGCCGACATGAGGAACACGATCGGCATCAGCACGCTGCCCCACCACGGGTTCGCCTTCACCGATCCGAAGATGAAGCCCACGTAGCCGTGGAGCAGGAAGGCCGACGGGATCCCGATGATGGTGATGGCCCGGATGGCCTTCCGGTCGAACGCCAGCGCCGCCTCGCTGGTGTCGGTCGAGAACAGCGAGAGCGCGCGGTGGATCCACCCCATCAGCCCCCGCTCCCGCCCGCCCAGCACGATGAGGTCCCGCCGGTACTCGAACCAGACCTCGAGCAGCAGGACGCCCATGAGGTACCACGCGTACACGAACCCGAACATGGCCATCGCGGAGGTCACGTTCGGGGTGAGCAGAATCTCATAGAACAGCTGGGGGCGGCCGAGGTGCAGGAGGAGCGGCAGCGGTGCCACCAGCAGGAAGGCGAGCGCGGTGAGCAGGGCCAGCCGGTACGTCGGCTGCACCTCCTTGATGTTGAAGACCTTCACGAGAGACGCCAGGATGAAGGCCCCCGCGACGAGGCCCGTGATGTACGGGTACACCACGATCAGGATCGACCAGTGGATCTCGATCTCGTTGGGATAGATGAATCCGGTGATCTGCTCCAGCAGCTCGGACAGGCCCTCCGTCATCTCCGGGCTCATCGCACTTCTCCGTCGAGCTGGGCGTAGTACACCTTCGGCTCGGTGTTGAGCTGCGGCTTGAGGACGTGGATCTTGTTCATCCGCGCGAAGCGCACGAGCCGGCTCGCCTTGCTCTTGAGGTCGCCGAAGATGCGCGCCTGGGTCGGGCAGACCTCGACGCAGGCGGGCAGCAGCCCCTGGCGCACGCGGTGGTAGCAGAAGCTACACTTGTCCGCCGTCTTGCTCCGGGGATCGAGGTACCGGGCGCCATAGGGGCACGCCTGGATGCAGTACCGGCATCCGATGCACCGCTTGGAGTCGATGAGCACCACCCCGTCCTCCGTCGCGAACGTCGCGCCGACCGGGCACACCTGGACGCACGGGGGATGCGCGCAGTGGTTGCAGAGCTTGGGCACGAAGAACGTCCGCAGCACGTCAGAGTCCTCCTGCGCCGTGTCCTTCGAGGCCCTGCCCTTGACGCTGATGCTTTCCACGACCACGTTGCCGTCCTTCTTGACCACGTAGCGCTCGATCCAAGTGCGGAAGAAGAACGGCTCCTGCGGCACGTCGTTTTCCGCCTTGCACGCCTCGACGCACCGGTTGCAGCCGATGCACTTGTCGATCTCGATGCCCATGCCGTAGTAGTGGGCTTGGGGATCGTAGCCCTTGGCGCCCGGCTTGCCGCCGGCGGCGGCGGCTCCCGGCTCCTTCGCGCCCGGCTCTTTCGCGCTCAAGTCCTGGGCCAGGGCGCCCAGCACGCCGCCCGCGGGGAAGAACAGGATGAGGCCCTTCAAGAAGTCGCGCTTGTTCATCCCCGTCCCTCCGGCAGATGCGGGTAGTGGCACTGCCAGCACAGATACGGCGTGCCGTGAGTCGTGAGGTCGATCTTCGGCGGCTCCTTCTGCGGAGAGTCCTTCCCGTGGCACTTGCCGCAGAACTCCCGCGTCTGCGGCTTGGACGGGAGCGCGGTCCGCGGCGCCCGCTTGTGCTGCTCGGATACCGTGTGGCAGGTCGTGCAGGCCAGCAGCGCATGGCTGGACACCGCCTTCGTCCGCTCGATCTGCGCGTGACACGCCGAGCAGGCCGCGGGCGTCCGGGGCGGCACCGGGTCATGCGGGTTATGGCACGCGATGCACGGCTTGAGAGGGTTGTGAACGACCGGATTGATCTGGGGGAAGCCCGTCGGCCTGGAGGCGTCGTAGGCGTGGCAGACGGGGCAGAACTTCCGGTCGCGGGGCGCCGGCGGCTTCACGGCCCCGGGGTCGTCGGCGTGCTTCGCCGCCGGCCCGTGGCACCCCTCGCACGCGAGGTTCCGGTGGAAGCTCTTGTTCTTCTTGACGCCTTCCTCTTCGTGGCAGCCCTGGCAGGTCTCCGAGCCCGCGAACCTCACGGGCTTGACGAGCTCCCGCTCGACGGTCGTCGAGCGGTGCAGGTCGGACGAGACGAGTGAGCGCGGGATCACGTAGAACCGCGTCACCAGCGCACCGGCGACGAGGATCCCGATCACGAGCGCGAGCCGTTTGACCTGCTCAGGAATCCGCATCTGCGACCTCCTCGATCGCCCGGCATCCGGGCATCACTGGCTCGCCCCGGCCTGCGTCCGGCGCTGGGGGGTGGCGCCGGACGCGTGCTTCAGGAAGCCGACCAGATTTCCCATCTCGTCGCCGGAGAAGCGCGGGTATGGGATCCCTCGCTGGGCCGCCATCGCCGCCATGCGCGGCGTGTGCGCCCACATCGCGGCCGCCCACGCGGCGGCCGACTCGTAGTCGGCGCGCGGCTCGGCGAGGTCGGGCTCCACCCGCCCTCCCTCCCGCGCGAGGCTGTGACACTTGAGGCATCCCTTCCGGAGGAGCAGCCGGTGCCCCTTCAAGAGGTCCGGCGCCGGATCGCGGGCCGGATCGGCCAGGAGATAGGCCATCAGGTCGGCCATCTCACGGGCGCCGATCTGTGGCCACGGGGAGCCCCCCTCGGCGAGCGCAGCGAGCATCCCGGGCACGTGGTTCCAGAGCCGGCCCGCGAGCTCCATCTCGCCCTGGGGCCTCCGCAGGGCCTCGAGCGCTGGGCCCGACCCCGAGGCTCCCAGGGGCGCATGGCAGCGCGCGCACTGCTTGTCCGAGAAGACTGCGCGGCCCTTGTCCGGGTCGCCGGGATCGGCGGCGGCCGGGCCGCTACCGGTCAGCGCGAGCGCGCAGGCGCCCGCGCCGGCCAGGAGCAGCGCGAGCCGCCACCGGCTCAGCACGCCCTTGACGCATGTGAAAGCCATCACGCCTTGGCAGCAACGCAACCCGTGTGCCAGACGTCAGCCCGAAGTCCTAGTGCACTTGAGGGAGTCCCGTGAGGAGCGGGTCCTAGACGGTCGGGAGCCTGCGGCTCACCAGCGCGGAACTGATGTCCCACTGGTGTGGCTTCGCCCCACCCGGGGGAGGCCGCAGGGAGACCGCGGCCGGTCGGCAGACCCCGGGTGCGAGCCCGGACCTATCGCGGGGAGGAGCGGGCGAGGGCTTCTTCGGCCTTCTTGCGCGCGATCTGGAGGAGCGCCTCGGCGGCCGGGGGATTGTGGACCCCGCGCGCCTTCTGGACCATGGCCAGGGCCTTGCGCGCTTCCGCCACGGCGGCGTCCGCGTCGGAGACGGCACGGCCGCCGCGGCGCTGGCGCACGAGCGCCGTCTCGGCGCGCTTGAGGGTGTCGCGCACCAAGGTCGCCTCCTTGTCGAATCCGGCTGTCCACTCGTCGAGAAAGCCCGTGTACGCGGCGTCGTGACAGCCGGCGCACTTCTCCGCCACCGCCTTACGGGAATGCTTCCTGGACCAGTCGTGGCAGCCCGTGCAGCCGACGGCATCGACCATCACGTTCGGCTCGAGCTTGACGAGGTCGGTCGCCGCCTGCCCACGGTAGAAGGCGCTCTGGGCGCGGTGGCAGGACTCGCAGCGCTCGTTCTGCGCGCCGTGGTGACAGGCCCCGCACGTGGCCGGCGTCGCCGTCACCGCCTTGTGCACCTCGGCCGAGTGGCAGGCGGTGCAGGTCGCCCCGAACTCCGTGACGTGGCGCACGTGGGGGACCGCCTGCTTCCTGAACGTGACCGTCTCGCGCTGCTTCACCCCCGCGGTCTGATGGCAGAGGACCGCGCAGTAGCCGCCGCGCACGAGGGCGTCGTCGTTCTTGACCGGGGGCTTCCCCAGCAGGACCAGTGCCTCGTCGAGCCAGCTGTTGGACAGCTTGAGCAGGTCCGCCGCGTAGAAGACGTTGTGGACCCCCTTGCCGAGCGCGACGAACTGGAGGTTGGATTCGGCGTCGCCGGCCAGCTCCCGGGCCCGCGCCGGCTTCGCGCCCTTGGCCCCGGAGTCGGCCAGCCCCGCCCGGGCCGCGGCCAGCTTCGGCGCGACGATCTCGCGCATCTTGCCCAGGGTATCCACCCACCGCTGGAGCATGCCGCGGTACTTCTCGCCGTGGCAGTTGATGCAGGCCTGCTCGGTCGGCCGGAAGGTCTGGCCGACGAGCGCGGCCGAGCCCTCGTCGGCCTTGGGCGCGATGTGGCAGGCGACGCACTGCACCCGCACCTGGAACATGTGGCTGGGGATCATGGGCGTCCCCTTCCCGCCCAGGCCGAGGTACATGCGGACGACGCCCTGGTGATTCCCCTGGTGGCACTGACGGCAATCGAGCTCCCCGCCGTGTCCCGGCGCCGGGGGCGCGCCCGGAGCCTTGGCCGGCTGCGCGAGCGCGGCACCGGGACTCACGAGCACCAGCAACGTGAGCAGGAGCGCGGCGCGGATCACCGTCCCCCCCGCCCGGCGAGGAGCGCGCCGGGATGCCCCTCCGCCGTGGGAGCGCCGATCGGGGGAGGCAGCTTGTGCTGGATCTCGGTATGGCACCGGACGCAGTCGATGGTGCGGTCGGTCACGTGGGCCGAGTGGAGCCGCGCCGTGTCGCCGTAGCGGTCCAGCTTCTCCGGCTGATTGTGGCAGGTCAAGCAGCGCGCGCGGGGGGCCTCGCCGGTCCCCTCCACGACGTTCAGGTGGCACTTCTGGCAAGCGACGCCCCGCTCCACCACCTGGGCGTGGTCGAACCTGACGGAGCCGACCGTGATCTCGCCCTTGGGAAGGTCGTGGCAACCCGTGCAACCCGCGACCGGGGTGAGCTCGCGCCCGTCCTTCTTCCCCTTGAAGTGGCAGACGAAGCACGTGGACGTCGCGACCTCGAAGTGTTTGTCCACGACGATCTGCGAGTGGCAGCTGGTGCAGCGCAGCTCCCGGCCCATCCGCGCCGCCTCCAGGTGCGGCCGGTGGTCGAAGCGGATGCCGCGGCCGAAGGTCTTCACCCCCTGGCTCTCGAGCTGGCTCGGGGAGTGGCAGCCCGAGCGAAAGCAGCTCGCGTCCTCGACGACCGCGAAGGGCTTGGAGCTGTAGGTCTGGGTCGCCCACTTGGCCACCTGGCTGATCGCCTGGAACTTCACCCACAGCGTGTCGCGGAACCCCGGGGGGTAGTGGCACTGCACGCAGGCGACGGTCCCGTGCTTGGAGACCTTCCACGCGTCGACGTAGGGACGCATGATATGGCAGGAGTTGCAGAACTGAGGGCTCGCGCTCACGTGCCAGAAACCCGTCAAGGCGGCCCCACCCACGACCAGCACGATGCCGAGGCCGATCAGCACGATGCGCCGGCGATAGATTCGCCGGCGCACCGGAGACGGCTCTCCGCGTTCGGTCACTTCTTGTGACACTTCTCGCAGTTGGCCTTGTCGGTCGACGCGAAGACGACCTTGCCCTTGACCTCCGTCTTGCCGTTGTGGCAGGCGCCGCACAGCTGTCCCTTCTCCATCCGCTCCATCGTGAAGGGGGCGTCCTGCCCCTTCTTCATCTTGAAGATCTTGACGTGACAGGCCGTGCACCCGCCGACCTTCTCCTTGTGCTCCCCGTGGCTGAAGGTCACGGGCCCGGGGCTGTCCTTGCCGCTCTCGAACTTGAAGTCGGCGGGCGGCTTGACCTGCGCCAGCGCGCTCCCCGACGAGGCCGCCACGACAGCGAGCGCGACGGCGAGGCCGAGCGCGCACATCCATGGTCGATAGGACATCGTGAGTCCCTCCTCCCTTTCGATGGTCACGGCGACTTGGCGGTGCTTCGGAGAAGCCCAACCAAGTTTGCCATCTCCTCGCCCGTGAAGCGAGGGTACGACACTCCCATCCGCCGGGCCTCCTCGGCCATGCGCGGGGCGTGCTTCCAGACCGCGCCCGCCCACGTCACGGGCGACTGGTACCCCGGATGGTACTGGGTCAGCTCGATGCCCACCCAGCCCCCCTCGCCGCGGAAGCGATGGCACTTGAGGCACTCTTTCCTGACCAGGACGACCTGTCCCCGGAAGAGGTTGGGCGCCGGATCCCGGGAGGGATCGGCCTGCAGATAGGCCATGAGGTCGGCCATCTCCGCGGTGCCGATCTCGGGCCAGGCGACACCCTGCCCGAGCAATGTCGTGAACATGGCGGGGGCGTGGTTCCAGAACCTCCCGGCCAGCTCGTAGGCGCCCTGCGGCCGCCTCAGCTCCTCCAGCGGCGGCCCCACGCCCTCCTGTCCGCGCGGGACGTGACAGCGCAAGCAGCCCTTGGCCGCGAACACCGCGCGGCCCCGATCGAGGTCGCCGGTCGCCTGCGAGGCGGCGGGCCCGGCGGCGCCGAGCAGCGCGGCGGCGACCCCCGCCACGAGAAGGGGCATCCGGCACCGGCGGCTCGAGGTCACTTCGTCGCGCTGGCCGTGTAGCCCAGGTAGGTGAACACGATCATGTACACGATGATGGCGATGCCGATCCACGTGAAGAGACGGCCCGGCTCGCCCCG
>DATHSW010000370.1:0-5835 GCA_035463855.1 Candidatus Deferrimicrobiaceae bacterium
CACCGCGGAGCCGCGCCGGGTGAGCCCGCCGCCCATCTGCATGAGGCAGCCCGCGTCGCACGCCACCAGGCAGCGCGCGCCGGTGGACTCCACGTTGGCCAGCTTCTTGTCGAGGATGGAGGCGGACACCTCGGGGAGCCGCACCGAGAAGGAGCCGCCGAAGCCGCAGCACTCGTCGGCCCCCGGCAGCTCGACCAGCTCCACCCCGGAGACCCCCCGCAGCAGGGTGCGGGGCGCGGCCGACTCGCCCAGCCCGCGGAGCAGGTGGCAGGAGTCGTGGTAGGTCACCTTCCCCTCGAACGGCGACTCGATCGTGGTCACGCCGAGCACCTCCACGATGAACTGCGAGAGCTCGCGGGTGCGCCGGGCCAGCGAGTCCGCCGCCGCGCGCAGCACGGGATCGTGCTTGAGCAGGCCGGGGTACTCGCTCCGCACCATCCAGGCGCAGGAGCCGGACGGGACCACCACGTGCTCCGCCCGCTCGAAGAGCTTCACAGTCCGCGCCGCCACCTGGGCCGCGTCGTGGTGATACCCCGAGTTGAAGAGCGGCATCCCGCAGCAGGTCTGGCCCTCGGGAAAATCCACCTCGACGCCCAGGCGTCGCAGGAGACGCACCATCGCGACCCCCACCTCGGGAAAGAGGACGTCGCCCAGGCAGGTGATCATCAGCGAGGCGCGGACGGCCGCCGCGGCCATGCGTCGCCTACCGCTTCATGTGCGGCGGGGGCGGCGCCACCAGCACCAGTACCAGGAGCAGGTCGGCCGAGTCGTTGACAAGGCCGTGCTCGACGCCCGCCGCCGCCACCACCGCCTCGCCGGCCACGAGCCGCTCCTCGGCGCCCCCCACCGAAAAGCGGCCGGATCCCTCGAGCACGTAGTAGATCTTGTCCTCGCCCTCGTGCCGGTGAGGCGCCTGCGACTGCCCCGGCGCCACGCAGTAGAGATCGAGCTGGGTGCGCGCGGTGGTCGAGAGGCCCACCTTGGCCATCTTGTCCGCCGCGACCTTGACGTGATCCCGCACGCGAATCTTCATCGCTCCTCCAGCGCCCGGGCCAGGAGCGTCACCGGATGCAGGACCTCCACCGACAGCCCCGCCTCCTGGCAGTGCCGGCGAATCTGCATGAGGCAGCCCGGGTTGCCCGCGGTGACCACCCGGGCCCCGGTCTCGCGGATGCCGGCCGCCTTGCGGCGCCCCAGCTCTCCGGCCATCTCGGGCTCGAGCAGATTGTAGACCCCCGCGCTCCCGCAGCAGAGCTCGGAGTCCGGCAGGTCCACCAGGGTGAGACCGGGGATGCGCCGCAGCAGCTCGCGGGGCTGCGCGCGCACCTTCTGCCCGTGGGCGAGATGGCAGGCGTCCTGATAGGTCACCGTCTCCGGCAGGGGGCGGAGCGGCAGATCGCAGCCGGCCAGCACCTCGGAGACGTCCCGCACCCGCTCGGAGAAGAGCCGGGCCGCGTCGTCGGGCAGCCAGTGACCGTATTCCTTCAGCGCGGAGCCGCAGCCCGCCGCGTTCGCGACCACGACGTCCACGTCGGCGAAGGCCGGCATCAGGCGGCCGGCCCGCGCGCGGAAGTCGTCGAGGCGGCCGGCGTGCAGATGGAGCGCCCCACAGCACTCCTGGGCCCGCGGCACCACCACGTCGTAGCCGGCGGCGGAAAGAAGCCGCGCGGTGTCGGCGTTGACGTCGGGATAGAAGAAGCGCTGCGCGCAGCCGAGCAGGAGCCCGGCCCGACCGCGCCGGGGGCCGCGCGCCGCGATCAGCTCGGGCAGGGGCGCCCCGGGCATGGGCAGACGCGGCAGCAGCGCGTCCATCGCCTGCAGCTTCTTGAACGGAGCCAGCACGCCGAGCCCGCGCACCACCGCCTGCAGGCCCGACCACTGGTACAGGCGGAGCGCGTGGAGCATGGGGCCGAGGCGACCGGGATGCGGGAACACCCCCAGGACGAAGCGGAGGAGGGCGGGGTCGCGGGTCGGCGCGGTGACGCCCCGGCGCGCGAGCTGGCCCCGCGTGGCCTCGAGCAGCTGGCCGAAGGGCACGCCGGAGGGACAGGCCGTCTCGCAGGCCCGACAGCCGAGGCAGAGATCGAGGTGTCGAGCCATGGTGGGGGTGAGCCCGATCCGGTCCTCGGCGGCGGCGCGCATGAGGTAGACCCGGCCCCGAGGGGAGTCCATCTCCTCGCCGAGGACCCGGTAGGTCGGGCATTGCGGCAGGCAGATCCCGCAGTGCACGCAGGCCCGGAGCCCGTCCATGGACGGCGGATCCTGGGCGTCGAAGGCCCCAAGCCCGACCCTCCCCGGAGATGCCGCCGGTGAGAGGTGGCTCACAGGCCCCCCACGAAGCGGCCCGGGTTCAGCACGCCCCCCGGATCGAACTCGGTCTTGATCCTACCCATGATCGCCAATATATCCGGATTGATGTCGCCCCATGCATCACAGTGACTCTTAAGCTCGATCGGCGCCCGCTCCACCACCAGGCTTCCGCCCTCCGCCTCGAGCGCGCGCCGGAGCGGCAGGACCAGCCGGCTCGCGAGCCGCGCGGGATCCGGGCCCTCCCCGAGCGCGAGCTGCAGCACGCCGTGCCCGGGCTGGGCGAGCAGCGCGGGCTCGACCCCGGCGCAGGCAGCGGCCGCCTGCGCCTCGCCCACCCAGTCGAGCAGCCGCCGCGGCTCACCGACCGCGCGCAGCAGGATGGGCCCGTCCACCGCCGCGCCCAGACCCGCCCACGCCGTGTCGGGCACCTCGTCACTCCGTCCCCCGTGCCCGGCCGCGAGCCGCGCAAGGGCTTGCCCCTGGTGCTCGACCGCCGCGGCCGCGCTGCCGATCGAGAGCAACAGGGCGATCGGATCGATGGCCAGCGCGGCGCGGCGCAGAGCCGCGGCGTCGAGGAGGGCGGCGCGGTCGGGCTCCAGATGCGAGGCGAGCAGCGCGGCGAGAAAGGCTCCCGCGGCCTCCCGGGAGGGAAAGCCCACGCGCCACGAGCGCGACGCCGGCGGCACGGGCTGCAGGCGGAGGGTCACCTCCACGAGCACGCCCAGGGTGCCGAGCGAGCCGACGAGGAGCTTTGGCACGTCGTAACCCGTCACCGACTTCACGACCTTGGCCCCGCCCCACGTGAGGGTGCCGTCCGCCTGGACGAAGCGCGCGCCCAGCAGGAGGTCACGCCCGGTGCCGTAGCGGAAGCGGAGCGGGCCGCTGGCATGGGTCGCGAGGACGCCGCCCACGCTGCGCCCGCCCCCGCCCGGCGGATCGAGCGTCAGCCGCTGGTGGTGCGGCGCGAAGTGCGCGGCGAGCGCGTCGAGGGTCGCGCCGACCTCCACGGTCGCCACCATGTCCTCCGGCACGTACTCCCGCATCGCGCGGAGCCGGCTCAGCTCGAGCACCACGTCGAGCCGGCGCGGCGGATTGCCGAGCCCCATGCTGGTCCCCGCCCCGCGCGGCGCCACCGCGAGGCCTTCCGCCGCGCACAGCGCGACGATCCGGCTCACCTCGTCGGGGCTCCCGGGGCGGACCACCGCGGACGGGACCACGCCGTCCACCGCGTAGGGGCCCAGGGCCGCCCCCTCGCGCACGCCATGCTCGCGCCCGACGATGTGGGCCAGCGCCTCGTGGATCGCCCGCACGGAGACGGCCACGCTCAGATCCAGGTGCCGGTGGGCAGCGGACGCGCGGCGGGCCGGAAGCCCTCGCCGCAGGCCGGATGCGAGGGCAGCAGCTTGCCGGGATTCATGATGGAGTCGGGATCGAAGGCCCGGCGCAGCCGCGCCATGAAGTTGAGATCCGCGTCGGCGAACTGCATCGGCAGGCTCGCGCTCTTGTCGAGCCCCACCCCGTGCTCGCCGGTCACGCTGCCCCCCAGCCGCAGGCACGCCCCCAGCAGCTCCTCGTTCGCCCGCTTGGCCCGCTCGAGCTCGCCGGGTACCCGGTCGTCGTAGCAGATCAGCGGGTGGAGGTTGCCGTCGCCGGCGTGGAACACGTTGGCGATGACGAGGCGGTGCCGAGCCGCGATGGCCAGCACCTCCTTCATGATCTGCGGCAGCTTCGAGCGCGGCACCACCGCGTCCTGGAGCAGCCAGTTCGGCGTGAGGCGGCCGAAGACGCCCGCCGCCTCCTTGCGCCCCTTCCAGAGCAGCGCCCGCTCCGCCTCGCTCTGGGCCACGCGGATCTCCAGCGCGAGATGATCGCGGCAGATCGCCTCGATCGGCTCGGACTGCGCCTCGATCTCCGCGGTCGGGCCGTCGAGCTCGATCAGCAGCACCGCCCCCGCACCCTTGGGGTAGCCGGCTCCCACGCCCTCCTCGATGGCCCGGATCACCACCTCGTCGAGCATCTCGAGCGCGGCGGGGATGATCCCGGCCCGGATGATCGCGGAGACCGTCTCGGAGGCATCTTCGATGGTGGGAAAGGATGCCAGGATCGTCTTCACGCCCTCCGGCACGTGAGTGAGGCGGACGATCACCCCGGTCACCAGCGCCAGCGTGCCCTCCGCGCCCACCATGACCCCGGCGAGGTCGTAGCCCGGTCGCTCGTGGGTCTTGCCGCCGAGCCGCACGAGCTCGCCGGCGCCGGTGACCACCTCGAGACCCAGGATGTGGTTGACCGTGATTCCGTACTTCAGACAGTGCGGGCCCCCCGCGTTGGTCGAGGCGTTGCCGCCGATCGAGGACACCATCTGGCTGGAAGGATCCGGCGCGAAGAAATAGCCGTGCGCCCGGGTGGCCTCGCTCAGCCACAGATTGATGAGGCCGGGCTGCACGGTGGCGCACCGGTTCGGGAAGTCGAGCTCCACGATCCGGTTCATGCGGGTCATCGAGACCATGACCCCGCCGGCCGGGGCCATCGCCCCGCCGATGAGACCGGTGCCCGAGCCGCGCGGCACGACCGGCACCCGCTCCCGGCGGCAGAGGCGGACGAGGGCCGCCACCTGCTCCGCCGACTCGGGGAGCGCCACCGCGTCGGGGGCGCCCTTGTAGAACGTGTGCATGTCGCACTCGTAGGTCAGCCGGCCCTCGGGGGAGACGACGAGCCCGGCGGGACCGACGATGTCCTCGAGCGCGCGGAGCAGCTGGGGACTCAGGGGCATTGGGGGGCGCCTCAGGCTGACAAAATACCACCGGCCCCCCGGAGGAGGGCCGGCGATCTGCGTACGGTCACGCGGGGCTCGGCAGGAGCCCGGGGCTCAGCCGATCTTCCAGGTGTCGCCCGACATGAGCAGCTTGGCGATGTCGCCGGGGCCGCGCTCGGAGACCGCCTTCTGCTCCTGCTGGATCAGGATCTCCTCATAGGTGATGTCGCCCGGCTTGTGGGCGAGCACCCCGAGCGGGATCGGGTAGTCGGGGGCCCAGAGCTGCGCCAGCACCAGCGCGGTGCCGCCGTCGGTCTCGTCGTGTACCCACAGCGAGGTCTCGGGAACGTCCTTGACCTTGACCACCTTCGGCTTGACCCCTTCCAGCACCAGGCCGCGGCGGTCGTCGGCGGGCCCGAAGACCAGCGGCTTGCCGTGCTCGAGGCGCAGCTCGTGGAGGACCTTCGACTCGCGGTCGTACAGAATGCCCCACGCCATGTCGTTGTACACGTTGCAGTTCTGGAGGATCTCGACGAAGGCGGCGCCCTTGTGAGCCGCGGCGCGCTTGAGCGTCTCCTCCATGTGCGCGATGTTGCGGTCCACCGTCCGGGCCACGAAGGTGGCGCCGGCCGCCAGCGCGAACGCGCACGGGCTCACCGGCCGGTCCGCCGAGCCGACCGGGGTGGACTTGGTCACCTTGCCCAGCTCGCTGGTCGGCGAGTACTGCCCTTTGGTGAGGCCGTAGATCCGGTTGTTGAAGAGCAGGATGGTCA
>DATHSW010000371.1:0-9170 GCA_035463855.1 Candidatus Deferrimicrobiaceae bacterium
CCGCGTCCAGCGGGATGCCCGCGCGCAGGCGCGCCTCGCGCGAGAGCCGCTCGGGATCGCCCGGCACCAGCACCGGGCTCGCGGGATCGGCCGGCGGCGAGGCCTTCACGTAGGCCACGAAGCCGTCGATCTCGCGCCGCATCCAGTCCACGCCCGCCAGCCGCGCGGGGTCCACGAGCACGCTGAACATGTTGTTGACGACGCCGCCGCGGCGCGGGTTCCCGGGCTGGATGGTGCCGCCGCCCGACATGGCGCCCGCCAGCAGCTCGGTGAGGACGGCCAGCGCGTAGCCCTTGTGCGCGCCGAAGGGCAGGAGCGACCCGCGCGGCTCGCGGTACATCACCTCCGGATCGGTGGTGGGCGCCCCCTGCGCGTCGATCAGGTTGCCGTCGGCCAGCCGCTTGCCCGCCCGCTTCGCCACCAGCACCTTGCCCATCGCCACGCCGCTGGTCGCCATGTCGAGCAGGAGCGGCGGCTGGGTCGCGGTGCCGGGCATGCCGATGCAGACCGGGTTGGTGGAGAAGCGCGCGTCGCTCCCGCGGAAGGGCGCGACCAGCCCGGCGTGATCGGCCACGTTGACGAAGTGGATGGACACGAGCCCGGCCGCGCTGGCCAGCTCGCCGTAGGCGCCGACCCGCCCGACGTGGTGCGAGTTCGCGAGCGTCAGCACGACGACGCCCGACTCCCGGCAGCGCTCCATCGCGGCCGCCATCGCCTCGCCCGCCACCCGGCGCCCGAACCCGCGCTGGCCGTCGCACATGAGGAAGGCGCCGTCGTCCTTCGTCACCTTCACGGAGGTGTTGGGGACGACCAGGCCCTCCTTCAGGTGCCGCACGTAGTGCGGGATCAGGCCGACGCCGTGGCTGTCGTGGCCGGCCAGGTTGGCGTCGACCAGGTGGCCGGCGACCAGCTCGGCCTCGGCGGGCTCGCTGCCGCCGCGGGCGAGGATGGCGGCGGTCATCTTGCGCAGACGGTCGGCGGGGACGCGCATCACGCTCTCCTTGGGTGCCCTGGCTACGGCACCACGCGAGCCTACTAGGCCGGATCGCGTGAATCAAGGGTTCAAGGCGCTCCGCCGGCCCGCGGACGCCACGGTCGACGGCGATCTTTCGTGCTAGAGTTCTCCTGCCTTCCGCGGGGTCTCCTGGGTCGACGCGCCGGCGTTGCGATCTCGTGGAATCTGGCCTTGCCCTCTCCTTCACGGTCCGGACCTGAGAGGTCGCCATGTTCCGATCGAACTTCCTGATCGCCTTCGTCGTCCTGTTCGTCCTGTGGGCCCTCGACCTGTTCGTGCTGCGCCTCACCGGCGGCCTGATCCACGTGCTCCTGGTCGTGGCGGTCGTCCTGCTGATCGTCCACTTCCTGCGTGGGCGGCCCTAGCGGCGCGCCGCGCTCACCATGTCCTTCGCCTGCAAGAGCGACCGACGCTGCGATCACGCGCTGAAGGACTGCTCCGCGGTGCGGGGCGAGTACTGCCTCGTCTGCCATCACAACTCGTCGCTGGCGACCCCGGGGCGCAAGTCGACGCCGCTGGGCCCGCGGAAGGATCGGCCGGGTCTCTCGGCGCTGCTGCGGGAGATCAGGCAGCGGCGGGGGCGGCGGGACTGAGGTACGCGGCCGGCCCGCGGCCGGTGGCGTCTACGCGCCGGCCCACTCCCGTCTGAGCTGCTCCCGGCTGTACCCGGCCTGCTCCAGCTGCTTCATCACGAGCGACAGACTCGTGGCACTCAGCGTCTGGGGACCGTGTCCGAGGACCACGACGTGATGGCCGCGAAGGGTGAAGTGCTTGTGCCCGTCGGCGCGCTTCACCTTCACGGCGCCCTCGCGCAGCAGCCATCTCTCGAGCTCTCGGCGCGTGATCACGTCCCGTGTCCTTGCCTCCCAAGGATACAGGACGCGACCGGAGGGGGCCGCCGAGGCCCCCTCCGGCCTTTCATCCGCTACGGGCGCGCTTCGAACACGAGGTTGAACGGGGTCTCGGCCGCGCGCCGGAACCGCGTGAAGCCGGCCTCGGTGGCCACGCGCTTCAGGCGGGCCTCGCCGGCCTGCGCTCCGAGGGCCGCGCCGACCTCCTGGGCCAGGGAGTTCGGCGTGCACAGCATCGTGGACGCCGCGTAGTACATCCGGCCGACCGGGTTCAGGTTCTCCTCGAGCCGGTCGTGCGCGAACGGCTCGACCAGCAGCCACGTCCCATCGGCCCCGAGCGACCGGCGCACGTGGCCCCCGATGCCGACGGGGTCGCCCATGTCGTGCAGCGAATCGAAGAAGGCGACGAGGTCGTAGTCCGCGCCCGGGTAGTCCCTGGCGCTCGCCACCTCGAAGGTGACGCGATCGCCCAGCCCCTCACGCTTCGCGGCCTCGCGCGCCCAGGCGATCGAGCGGTCGTGGTAGTCGAAGCCCACGAAGCGCGAGGCGGGAAACGCCTTCGCCATGAGGATCGTCGAGGAGCCGTGGCCGCAGCCCACGTCGGCCACGCGGCCGCCCTGCTCGAGCTTGGCCTGGACGCCCTCGAGCGTCGGGATCCACGTCGGGACCAGGTTGACGGCATACCCCGGCCGGAAGAACCGCTCGGTGCCTTCGAACAACGCCGGATCGTGCTCGTGCCAGCCCATGCCCTTGCCGGACCGGAAGGCGTCGGTGATCCGCGGCTCCGACTTCACGGTGGCCTGCGCCAGCAGGAACGCGCCCGGCAGGTCGGCGTCGAGGAGGGCGAGGGCCTGCTCCTCCGAGAGGGAGAACTCCTCGCCGGCGCTCTCGTAGCTGACGTAGCCCCCGGCGGCCATCGCGGCGAGCCATTCGCGGACGTACCGCTCGTGGGTCCCCGTGCGCTTCGCCAGATCCGCGGCGGTGATCGGGCCCAGGTCGCGCAGCGCGCGGAAGAGCCCGAGCTTGTCACCGGTGACCACCAGCGCGGCATGGAAGTTGGCGCCGATGTCCACGACCGCACGGCCGAGCAACGCCTGGAGCTTCGCTTGATCAATCGCCATGACGGACCTCCTGGTCTCTGAAACGGGTGAGCCGGGATCGTCGGCCTGGTCCATCGCCACCCCGCGTGGCGCCGGCCGCCGAGCTGCCGTCCCGGCGGCAGCCGGCTCGTTCGCGGAAACCGCCAGCATCGGGAGTGCCAGGTGACAAGTGCGCGGAAATGCTGGGGGGTCACCCGTCGGCGGTGGGGGCGCGGGCGGCATCGTGCCTGATCCCCTGGAAGATTGCCCGGTCGCCACCGCTCTTCGGGCCGGGGGTATACTGCCGCCCAAGGAGGACACGTCATGGCCCCCAAGGGGTTCTCCCACATCGGCCTCTCGACGCTGGACCTGGACCGGACCCGCGACTTCTACGAGCGCGTGCTCGGGTTCAAGGCGGTCCGGTGCGACATCCTCAAGGTCAAGGAAGGCGGCCAGATCCGCCACATCTTCTTCGATACGGGGCGCGATCAGCTCATCGCCTTCATGGAGGCCAGCGGCGTGCCGGGCATTCCGGCGGAGTACGACGCGGGCATCAACCGCGGGCTCGGCGTGCCGGGCGTGTTCTATCATTTCGCGTTCGAGGCGGGCACCGAGGCGGCGCTGGCCGAGAAGCGGCACGAGCTGCTGGCCAAGGGCGTCGAGGTCACGGAGGTGGTGGACCACGACTGGGCCAAGTCCATCTACTTCAAGGATCCGAACGGCATCCAGCTCGAGTTCTGCTGCTACACCCGCAACCTGAACGCGGACGATGCCCGGATGCAGCCCCGCGCCGAGATCTCGGTGCGCCGGCTGGGGCTGGAGGATCCCGTCGCGCTGAGCTCGGCGAGGCGATAGCCACCGGGAAGGCCGCCGAAGCCGGGCAACACGATGGAGCGCGTTCTCTACGTCGTGGCGCGAGAGCAGCCCTTGCTGGTCGGCTACCTCAGGACCAGGGCCGGGGCCCGCGTCCCTCCGGGCCGTCTCGTGGAGATCAAGCTGGACGAGCGGCAGGGCGAGCGTCGGCGGTCGAGCGCGGCGCACGATCCCGAACGCCGCCGGGGCGAGCGGCGACTGCGACCCAGCCTGGACGAGGACCTCCGCACGCGGGGCTACGCCGTGGTTCCGTCCGAGCCCGGCTCATCGTGGACGGGAGAGCCGGCGCCTGCCCTCGCCTGGCGGCCCCGGTCGTCCTGGGCGCAGCGCGTGGCTCGAGCGGGCCGGCGGCGCTGGGCGTGGTGGGGATCGATCGTCCTTCTGCTCGCGGCGGTCGGCGTGTCGATCGTCGTCGCTCGGTCCATTCGCTGGCCGCCCGCCGCGCCGGCGCCCGTCCCGCAGGCCGCTCCCCAGATCGCCCCGCAGGCCCCTCCGCGGATCGAGGAAGCTTCCCCACTCCCACCCGCCGCGAAGGTCGAGACGGTCGTCCCCGCCGTGCCCCCGCCGCCGTCGAAGCCCGCGCCGGTCCGGATCGTCAGCACGCGGTTTTCGGGTGTCGTGCTGTCCGTCGAGCCGGGAGCCAGAATGCTCGTGCTCGAGAACGAGAGCGCGGCGGGCCGGCTTCGCGTCGAGCTGGCGCCCGACGCACGCGTGGTGCTGTCCGAGCGGGACGAGCAGGCCGAGGATCTCACCCACCCGTTCAAGGACACCGCGATCGGCCTCGCCGACGTCAGGCGCGGCGACTACGTGGTCGTGGAGATGCGGGGATCGGAGGGGAAGGAGCTGGCGCGGTCGGTCGTGGTGACCTTCCGGCCGCAGTGAAAGGGGCCGTCTGCGTCTATTCGGCGCGGGCCAGAGCCCGTTGGGCGGGCTTCGGCAGCGCGATGGAAACAAAGTAGCTACTCGGGTACAGGTAGTCCTCGCCGGATTCGTCCACCACTCGAATCAGACCGTGTCTGGCGGCGCGGCCATCGTCGAGCCGCCGGTAGACCTTCCGCCGCTCCAGCGAGGCGGCATAGCCGCGGTTCCTCACGCAGAGGACGTATCGCGACCGGCCCTGATGCCCAGTCGCATCAATTCTCTTGGAGGATTCGCTTGAGCTTGAGATCCGCTTTGCCAATGCCGTGCGCTTCATACCAGTGAACCTCTGCGAGACAAATAGTACCATCGCCCAGCCGAACTCGTGCGCGCCCCTTCTTCTTCAACCAGCGTCCCCTTCCGTATGCCTTTGCAAGACGACGAAGGTTGCGAATCGATCGACCCACCGCGATCGTCTGCACGTCCGTGATTCGGCCAAGTATCGTGAACCGCTGCACACCTGCTCGTAGCTGGCATACTTAGCGAGCGCAAGAGTGGACAGAGCGTGACAGTGTCGGGTCGAATGTCGGAATGTAAGACCTGACCCCGGGCTAGAGCCAGCGGGTCTCGCCGTTGCGGATGAAGTGGAGGGCGGCGCGGGTGGGGGTGTCGAGCTGGGCGCGCCAGTGGTCGGCGTAGGCGCGGATCTGGGGGGCGTAGCGGGCGGCGAGCGCGTCGAGGCCCGGAGCGAGCTGATCGGTCTTGTAGTCGATCAGCGTCCAGCCGTCGGCCGTCTTGTAGGCGAGGTCGATCACGCCGTGCAGGAGGCGGGGGCCGGCGCCGGCCTCTTCGACGCGCACCGCGAAGGGCACCTCGACGGCCCGTTCCTCGGCGGCCAGCGCCTGCTGCCAGAACTCCGCGGTCATCACGCCCGCCACGGTGTCGAGCGCCTCCGGGATCACGCGGCGCAGCTCCGGCTTGTCGAACGCGAACCAGGTGGCCAGGCGCTCGAGATGCGCGCGCTCGCGCTGGGGCCCGCGCATGGCGTGCTCGAGCAGGAAGTGGATCAGGCTCCCCCAGGCCATGCCGGTGTCGGGCTCGCGCGTCCGGCCCTCCTGCAACGGGTGGCCGTAGGGGCCGGCGCGGTGGGCGGTGCCGGTCACGGACTCGACCAGCCACGAGGGGGCGCGCAGCGTCTCGAGCCGCGCTTCGCGCGCGGCCTGGGCCGCGGCGCGGGCGTCAGCGCTCAGATCGGGCAGCGTGGGCGCGGGCGGGACCGCGACCGGCGGGACCGCCAGGGCCGGCGCCGTGGCCAGGTAGGGCTCGATCAGCTGCCAGGGCCGGGCGCGCCCGCCCGTCCTCGCGGGGCGGCTCACCACCAGCAGATCGCGCGCCCGCGTGGCCGCGACGTACAGGAGCCGGCGCTGCTCGGCCTCGACGTAGGCGCGCTCCTGGCTCTGGTGCTCCTCCCAGTCCGCGGGCCGCCCGAGGCAGGCCCGGCCGAACTCGCCCCTGGGCCGCGAGAGCTCGAAGTAGCCGCGGGCGTTCAGCCCGTCGCGGACGATGCGCACGTCGATGCGGTCGATCCCGCCGTGCAGGGGGTCGGCCAGGAAGACCACCGGGGCCTCCAGGCCCTTGGCCTTGTGCAGGTTCATCACGCGCACGACGTCGGTGCGGCCGGGCTCGAGCGGCACGGATTCGACCTCGGCCGAGCTCAGGTCCTCGATCAGCGCCTCCGCCGCGTCGGCGAGCGTGCCGCCTTCCTCGGTGACCTGCCGGATGCGGTCCACGGCGTGCAGGAGATCGCCGGCCTCCGCGCCGCCCGGGCTGCCCGCGGCGGTCATCGCCAGCAGCCCGGTGGCCTCCAGGATGCGCTCGACCGCCGCGGGCGGTGGCAGCCGGCGGGTCCACTCGTACATCCGGCGCATCGCGCGCAGCGCCTCGGCGACCGGGCCGGCGCCGTTGCCCGCGTCGGCGGGCGCGTCGGGCGCCACGTCGGGCGCGGTGACGAGGAAGCCTCCGCCCCCTTGCCGGTGCCGGAACAGCTCGGGGTCGCTCAGGCCGAAGAGCGGCCCGCGCAGGACGCCCACCACCGCGGGCCCGTCGTCGGGATCGGTGAGGGCGCGCAGCAGGTCCGCCAGCCCGGTGACCGCGGTCGACTGCGCGAAGGCCGCCCCGCCGCTCACCTCGACGGGCAGCCGCAGGGCCTCGAGGGCCCGCGTGTAGATCGGGAGCGCCCTGCGCGTCCGGGTCAGGATGAGGAAGTCCCCGGGCGCGCGCCGCCGCGCGTCCACGTGCGCCCGGATGAAGCGCGCGATCACCGCGGCGTCGAAGGCCGCCATGGCGTCGCCGCCCGAGACGGAGTCGGGAATCTCGATGGCCCGCACACCGAACGCGGGGCCGCGCTCGTCGCGGGCCGCCTGGAGGCCGGCGAAGCCGGGCTGATGCGGCGTGGGCTCGGTCGGGAACAGCTTGCCGAAGGCGGTGTTGGCCCAGTCGCAGACCGCGGCGACGGAGCGGAAGCACGCGGTGAGCGTCGCGACCTGGCCGCCCGTCGCCTCGATGCGCCGGCGCACGCGCTGGTAGATGTCGATGTCGGCCCGCCGGAAGCGGTAGATGGACTGCTTGGGATCGCCCACCACGAACAGCGCGCCGGGCCGGAGGGGGACGCGCGTCCAGTCGCGCTCCGCGCTCGGGGCGCCCGCCAGGAGCAGGATGACCTCGGCCTGGATCGGGTCCGTGTCCTGGAACTCGTCCACGAAGAGCCAGCGGTACTTGTCCTGGAGCGCCGCGCGCACCTCCAGGTTGTCGCGGAGCAGGGTGGCCGCGTACTGGAGCAGATCGTTGTAGTTCAGCGTGACGGCGCGCCGCCGCGCGGCGGCGGCGTGCTCGCGGCCCTCGAGCAGCAGGGTCACCGCGAGGCGGTAGACGTACCGGTACCACGCGTCCAGGAAGGGCAGGGCGTCGCGGTGGAAGGTGGTGCAGAGCGCCTCGACCGCCTCCTTGTCCGTCTTGCCGCGCGGCCACCACTTCTGGACGACCCTGGGCTCGCTCTCCCATTCGGCGACGAGCTCGGCGACGACCCGCGGCTCCTCGAGCGACGCGACCCGGAGCCGCCGCGCGAACTCGCGCATGCGCTTCTGCACGCCGCAGGTGCTCTCGCGAGGGCCGCCGTCGGGCAGCCGGGCGTTGAGGGCCGTCCAGAAGCACTCCAGCGCCGCGCGCGCCGGGGCCGGATCGGGCCGCGGCGCCTCTCCCGTCGGGAAGTCCACCTCGGGGTAGTTGCACACGATGTGGAACGCGTCGTCGAGATCGGCGGGCCGCACGCCGGCGTCGAGCAGCTCCCGCAGGGCCGGCGAGCCCTGGCCGCGCTGGCGGTCCAGGTAGTCACGCCACGCCCAGCGCCGCTGGTCCACCTCGGCCACCTCGTCCAGCTCGCCGAAGCCCGGCGCCACCCCGGCCTCCACGGGCCGCTCGCGCAGGAGGTGGGCGCAGAAGGCGTGGATGGTCCCGGCGAAGAGCCGCTCCAGGTGCCGCAGCGCCTGCTGGGCGCGCTGCCGCCGCGCCGCGTCCCGCTCGGCCGCGAGCGCGCGCTCGAGCGTGAGCTGAAAGCGCGCGCGCAGCTCCGCCGCGGCCTTGCGCGTGAAGGTGACGGCCGCCATGTGCTCGACCCGGTAGCGGCCCTCCAGCACCCCCGCCGCCATCCGCTGGGCCAGGCACTCGGTCTTGCCGGAGCCGGCGCCCGCCTCGACCAGCACGTTGACGTCGAGGCGCTCGCGGATCAGGTCCCGGGCCCCCTGGTCGGGGGCGGGCGGCCGCTCACTCATGCGCGCTCAGCCTCCGGTACGCCTCGAGCGCCTCGTTGTCGGCGTTGTCGATCTTCGCGGCCGCGCGCTCGGCCGCGCGCGCCCCGCACGCATGCTTGAACTCGCAGAAGCGGCAGTCGTCGTCGAGCGGGGAATGCACGAACGCGCCCGCCGCGAGCAGGTCGAAGAGGTCGCGGAGCACGGCCGCCGCCTGCGCCTGGGTGGCGGCCGGCCGCACCTGCCGCTCGCGCCGGCCGCGCGTGGTGGGGAAGTAGTAGGAGCCCACCACGCGCGCCTGCGCGTCCCGCTCGCGCAGCAGCTCCGCCGCGACGAGGGCGTAGAGAGCGTGCTGGAGCTGCCGCCCGCCCGCGAACGTGGCGTCGAGCCCGCCCGGCAGGAACGCGCCGCCCGTCTTGTAGTCCACCACCTCGTAGGTGCCGTCGGCCAGCCGGTCGATGCGGTCCATGCGGCCGCGCAGCGGGAAGCGGAGCCCGTCGCCCAGGTCGATGGTGACCGGCTCGCGCCGGCCGAGCTCCTCGCCCTCGGTCGCGCCGCCGAAGGCCACCTCGAAGCCGAGCGGCCGGCGCCGGCCATGGTCCTCGGCCTCGAACTTGAGGAAGAGCGCCAGGTCGGTCTGAAGCTCGCGCGCCTCGCGCTCGAAGACGCCCTCGGACGGCGGCGGCACCAG
>DATHSW010000372.1:0-8048 GCA_035463855.1 Candidatus Deferrimicrobiaceae bacterium
CGGGCGGCCCGCGAGCGGGCCCGCCGCCAGGGTCACGTCGGCGACGGAGCGGGCGAAGATGCCGACGTGATCGAGGCTCCACGCGAGCGGCACCACGCCCGCGGTGGAGATCAGGCCGTGGGTGCCCTTGAAGCCCACCACCCCGCAGTAGGCGGCCGGGCGCAGGACGGAGCCCACCGTCTGGGTGCCCAGTGCCAGCGGCGCCATCCGGGCGGCCACCGCCGCCGCGGAGCCCGAAGAGGAGCCCCCGGGGGTGTGGGCCGGATTCCACGGGTTACGGGTGGGGCCCGGCTCGAAGTAGGCGAACTCGGTGGTGTGGGTCTTGCCGAGGATGATCGCGCCAGCCGCGCGCAGCCGCGCCACCGCGACGGCGTCCTCGGAGGCGACGGTGTGGAAGGCGGGCGCCGCGCCACACGTCGTGGTCATGCCGGCCACGTGGAAGATGTCCTTGATGCCGACCGGTATCCCGTGCAGCGGCCCGCGTCGCCGTCCCGCGCGCGCCTCCGCCTGGCGCTCGCGCGCGACGGCGCGCGCGCCCGCTTCGTCCACGTGAGCCCACGCCTGTATCTCGCGGTCACGGGCCGCGATGCGCGCGAGGCAGGATTCCAGCAGATCCGCCGGTGACAGCGCGCCGTCCGCGATCAGCGTGGCGGCGCGCGCGACGGGAAGCGAAGCGAGATCGTCGATGCTCATCCATCGACGATCATGCGGGGGCCTCGCGCGCGCTGTCAAGACGACCCGCGCGCATTCCCGCTCCGCAGAAACTGCGGAGAGAGCGTGATCGTAGCAATAGGGAAGTTCGTTGCCCAGCCACGGAAGAGCGGGGGAAGCCGAGGTGCGGGCCCAAGCGGAAATTGTTGATTCCATGGGCGGTCCTTCTTGGTACAGGATTTGCCCCAAGGACACCGTACGGATCAGGCAGGCCGGAGAGCCCGCGGGACGGGATAGCGTGTCGGTCCCTTCTCCACCGGCGGGTTGTACCGGCCTTCGGCTGTCCGGCCTGCCTGGTCACAGAGAGCGTGGGGCGTGAATCGCCACCACAGGAGGATCGGATGACTTCCCGGATGGATCTGTCCCGCATCGACCTGCGCGCTGCGAAGCTTTGCATGGAGCTCGATTGCAACACCATCTTCGACACCGCGATGTACCGCCACTGCCCGACCTGCGGCAGCGTCGAGTCGTATCCGCTCGAGTCCTGGCTCAACCGCGATCGCCTGCCCAAGACGTCCGGGGCGGCGCGCGCGACGTCGAGCGTGGATGTCACGTCCACCGCGCGCGCGCTCTGGCTGGCGCGCCTGCGCGACAAGCGCGCGGAGAGCGACGCGCGCATCGCCGCGGAACCGCTCAAGCTTCGGGCCCTCGCCGCGCGCCGGCGCGCCGGCTAGTCCCCCGATCGGAGGTCTCGCTCGTGCGTACGATTCTCGTCGTCGACGATGATGCCTGGGTGCGGGTGCTCGCCCGCGACGTGCTGGCCGCGGACGGCTATCGCGTGCTCGAAGCCGGGGACGGACCGGACGCGATCCGCGTCGCGTCCGAGCATCCGGGCCCGATCCACCTGCTGCTCACCGACGTGGTGATGCCCGGCATGAACGGCCGCGAGCTGGCGGCCGGGCTCGCCGCGCTGCGGCCCGGCATGAAGGTGATGTTCATGTCCGCCTACGACCGGGACTTCCTGGTGGCCCGCGGGCTCGATCCCACCGGGCCCGTCCTCACCAAGCCGTTCACCATCGAGTACCTCGCGCGCCGCGTCGGCATGGTGCTGGGCGCTCGGCGCGCGGCCGCGCCCGCCCGCTAGCCGCTCCTGCCCTCGGATTGACGCGCGGCCCGGCTCGTTGTAAGAGCCGGGACATGATCGCGCGCGCCCTCGTGCTGCTGGGAGTCGCCTGCCTGCCGTTGCGAGCCGCGCCCGCCGCGGCCGCCGGGTGCGGAGCCACCACCCGGGCGCCCGACGCGCCCATCGCGCTCGTGCTCTCGGGCGGCGGCGCCAAGGGCGCCTACGAGGCGGGGGTGGCCGCCGTCTTCATCGAGCGCGGGCTGCCGATCCGGCTGGTGGCGGGCTCGTCCGCGGGGGCGCTGAACGCGGCCATGATCGCCGACGGCCGCGTGGACCGTCTCGACGCGCTCTGGCGCGGCCTCTCGCGCGATCGGGTCTACTCCCTCCGGACGCCCATCGTCTTCGCGGGCCTGCTGCCGGGCTGGCTCACCCTGCTGGCCCTCGACCGCGCGGGCTCGTTGTTCGACCCGCAGCCCTTGCGCGAGCTGATCGCCGCCGCGCTCGATCTCGAGCGCATCCGCGCCTCACCGGTGCGCCTGCTCGTGGTCACGACGGATCTGGCCCGGCGCGCGCCGCGTCTCTTCGACAACCGCACCCTCACCCGCGAGGCCCTGATGGCGGCGGCGGCGGTGCCCGGGGCGTTCCCCGCGGTGGACGTGGACGGGGCGCTCCTGGTGGACGGCGGGCTCACCGGCCGCGCCCCGGTCCTGGAGGCGCTGGCCGCGGGCGCGGGGGTCGAGCGGGCGGTGGTGGTGATGAGCTACGCGCCGGAGGAGCGGGGCAGTCCGCCGACCACGATGCGGCGCGCCCTCGAGGAAGCCTTCGAGATGGGGATGATCCACCAGATCCGGCGGGACGTCGAGCTGGCCCGGCTCAAGTTTCCGGATGTCGAACTGCACCTGCTGACGCCGTCGGCCCCGCTCGCGCTGCGGCCGCTCGACTTCGATCCGGCGGGCATCGCCCGCGCGCTCGAGCGCGGCCGCGCGGACGCGCTCGCCTGCCTCAGCGGCTGGGGCTGGCGCTGAGCTGCAGCGGGCCGCTTTCGCGGACGAGGAAGTGGACGCGGCGGTTGCGGTGCTGGCAGGCCGTGGATCTGTCCGCGCAGAGGGTCTCGCTCTCGCCGCGCGCGACCGCGGTGATGCGCTCGGCGGGCACGCCCTTCGCGACCAGATAGTCCATCACCCACCGCGCGCGGCGCTGGGCCAGGGCCAGATTGGCCGCGCGTGGGCCGGCCGCGTCGGTGTGGCCCTCGACCATGACCAGCTGGGTCGGGTTCGCCCTGAGCCAGGCGGCCACCGCGTGGAGCGTCTTGAGATCGCCGCGCTGGACCCGGACCTCGCCGGAAGCGAAGTGCACGTCCGGCAGCTCCGCGCGCGCCGAGAAGGTTTCCGGCTCGGCCTCGGGCCCCGGCGCGGGGGCGGCGGTGTCGGGCGCGGGCGCACCGGGCGCCGATGCGGCGTCCGGCGAGACGGGTGCGGGTGAGACGGGCGGGGCGGGGGCGGCGACGGCGACGGCGGCCGCGCGGGGAGGCTCGGCGTGCTGGGCGCAGCCGAGCGGCAGCAGCGTGAGCGCCAGCACGATCACCCGGGTGGTGATGGGCCGCATGTCGGCGCGCTCCGCCTCAGGCCAGCTCGTGGCGCTCGGTGAGCCGATCGTGCACCATGCCGAGGCCGAACTCGAGCTCGGTCGCGAGTGACTGGAGCTGATCGAGGCGATTGCCGTCCGGACGCAGACAGCCGGCCTCCAGCAGGCGCCCATGCCCCAGCACCGCCAGATTCAGCAGGCTTGCCTTCGCGAAGAGCCGCTCGACGTACTCGGCCAGCACATCCTCGGTCTGCGCCATGTGGTGCTCCTTTGTCCTGCCTCGCCGGGTCGGGCCGGCCGTCGTATTGGTGCCCCCTTGCGGGCATAGGGCGTGCCACCGGACGCCGGCCCGAAACGCCCGAAATAGCTCCGATTGGCGGCAGCCCCTCGCGGGGGGCTCGTCAGCGCGACGCCGGGCGCGTCAGAGTCCGGACAGGATGCAAAGGCTGCTCGCTCCGGCACGAGCCGGGTCGCCGCCACGTGGTCTTCTGGTCGTGAGGTCGCCGGGGCCGCGTCAGCGCGGCCGCAGATGGCCGCGCAGGGCCCGGCGAATCGAGGCGAACCCGATCCGCCGCCACGGGATCGCGTCCCGCGCGAACCAGCGCACCTCGCTGACATCGCTGCGCGCGACGATCCGCCCGGCCAGCCGCACCTCGTACACCAGCCCCAGGACCGGGATCCCCCCGCGACCGTAGCGGTCCACCACGAAGTCGCGGAAGCGCGCGCGCCGGACCCGGGCCCCGAGCTCTTCCCGGATCTCGCGGCGCAGCCCGCGCTCCGGCGCCTCGTCGGCCTCGAGAAAGCCCCCGGCCAGATCCCACGTCCCGCGATACGGCTCGGCGGCCCGCCGGCACAGCAAGATCCCGCGCCGCCCCACGACGATGGCCACCGTCGCCGGCACCGGATTGTTGTAGAACACCCACCCACACCGCGGACACCGCCACCGCCGGAACCCCTCCTCGCGCCCGGCCCGCAGCCGGGCCCCACATACCAAACAACGCCGCGGCCGCAGTCTCACGTCAGCGCCATGCTAGACGGCGCCCAGAAGCGTGGCGGCGCGCTTGTAGTCGCGCGCGGCGACCCAGAGGATGGCTCCGTAGCGCCCGGCGCCCGCGCAGACCGCGTCGATGGCGGTGACGTTGATCTTCGCCTCGGCCAGCTTGGTGTGCACCTGGGCGATGACGCCGACGCGATCGTCGCCTTCGAGCAGGAACGCGCGCTTCGGCCCGGTGAGCTTCCACTTCGAGCGCTTGGCGAAGCCGCGGAAGGCGGCGGCATCCACCGGCACGAAGTCGAGCTGCGAGCCGCGGCCCTCCGGGAAGCCGGAGAAGGCGAGCAGGTTGATGCCGGCCTCGCTCAGCGCGGTGAGATAGCGCGCGCCCTCGCCGGCCTTGTTCGGGACCTGCACGTAGAAGTACTCCACGCGCTGCACGGTGTCAGCCATCTCGGGCCTCCTCGTACTCGAGCTCGGTGCCGAGCGCTTCGTTGAAGCGGTTGGTGAAGTTGGCGGCGGCGATGGTCAAGGTGAGCTGCACCAGGGCCGTCGGGCCCAGGCGCGCCCGGAGCGTCTCCACGAGCGCCGCGCCGACCTGCACGCGGGTCGTCATCTCCTCCGCGTACCGGATCGCGAGCCGCTCGAGATCCGAGAAGAGCGGGCTCGTCTGGAAGTCGGCGAGCGCCTCGAGCTGCTCCTTCGAGACGCCCGCCCGGCGGGCGGCCGCGCCGTTGTGGGCGACGCAGTAGCGGCAGCGGTTGAGCTGCGAGGCCCGGACGTAGGCGAGGTAGCGGACCTTCAGGTCGAGCGGCCCCTCGCGCAGGAGGGGATACCAGGCGAGGAAGGACGGCAGGGATCGCGGGTGGTGGGCCATGAGCCGGAAGATGTTGAGCACCCGCCCGCTCGCCTTCTGCAGCGTGTCGAAGACCGACTGGATCTCGGGGCCGACCTCCGCCCGCTCGAGGTAGGGCAGTCTGGCCGCCATCGCCGATCGTCTCCTTGCCGCGCCGGGGAAAGCGGCGGGTCCGGTCCCGCGCGCGGCTCGGCGTGTGGCCGCATCATACGCGCGCGGGCTCGATGGTCAAGACGGCGTCCGCGCCCGCGCTCACAGGATCGCCACGTGGATCGCCCGGCCCTCGAAGAGCAGAGCCGCGCCGCGCCGGCCGTCCAGCGTGAACTCGAAGAGCCGCCCCGCCCCCACACTCGCGCGCAGGCCGCCTTCGACCCGCGCCGCCGCGCGCAGCAGCCCCTCGGTGCGTGCCCGCGCCGCCGTCTCGTGCCAGGCGCCGGGGGCGATCCGGTAGGCGTCGAGCGCGTAGGCACGCAGCAGCTTGGGCCACTCGCGCGCGAAGAGGTCTGCCGCGTCGAAGATGTCCACGCCCGCGAGGCTCGGCCCCACGAAGACGGCGGCGCCGACCGCGGCCGGCGGGTCGAAGCTCCGGGCCGTCCGCTCGAGATGCGCCCGCACCTCGGGCTTGTCGTAGATCGCCTGGTAGCTGCCGGTCTGCGAGGGAGCCTCCAGGTTTCGCGAAGCGGTGGCGATACCCGACCAGATGCGCGACTGCTCGGCCTTGCGGAGGACCTGCGAGCGGACGCTCGGCTGGACCACGCTGCTGCGGCTCTCGAAGTCCTTGCGGCCCTCGTTCCAGCGGCCCTGCTCGACGCAGTAGACGCCGATGCTCCGCGGCCCGCTCCGCGGCGGCAGCAGGAGGTCCTCGCGCAGCACGCGGTTCTGCTTGCCCCCGATCAGGATCTCGCCGGCCAGGAGCAGCACGTAGGCCTTGCCGCGGTTCTCCGCGATCAGCTCCGGCACGCTGGCCTGTGCCCGCTCGCTCACGACGAGCGCGCCGCGGGCGCGCCCCTCGTCGAGGGTCAGGATCTCGAGCGGCGCCCCGCCCGGGGTGTCCTTCGCGTGCAGCCACAGCACCGCGAGGCCCCCCCGGGTCGCGCTCGAGCCCAGCGTGAGCCCGCCGAGCGCGCGGCCGAGCTCGGGGCTACTCTGGCCCGGCAGCAGGGGGGCCTGGGCGGCGCCGCCGTCGGGCAGGACGCGGATACGATCGGCCAGGGCCACGGTCGGAGCCGACACGGCGGCCGCGCCGACCAGCTTGAGGAACGAGCGTCGCAATGCGTTCATGGTCTCCTCCGGGTCCCGCGCGCGGCGGGGTAGTGATCGCCCGGTTAGACCGGGCCGGCAGGGGGAAGTTCCGGGTATACTGCTGGCCACACCCAATCCTCGACGGGGAGGCGCGCGATGAAGCGGAACGTGGCTCTGGCTCTTCTGGTGGTCCTGGCGGTCCTGCCGGTGCTCTCCGCGACCGACGCGTGGGCCCGCGCGGGTGGTGGGCGGTCGAGCGGCAGCCGTGGCACCCGCAGCTACTCCGCGCCGGCCCGTCCGCCGGCCAGCCCGGCCTCGCCGGTCCAGCCGTCCTCGCCCGCGGTAGCCCCGGTGCAGCCGCAGCGTCCCGGTTGGGGCGGCATGATGGGGGGGATGCTCGGCGGGCTGCTCCTGGGCGGCCTCCTCGGGGGGCTGCTCTTCGGCGGCGGCTTCGGGAGCGGCTTCGGGCTGCTGGAGCTGCTGATCGTCGCGGGACTGGCCTGGGTGGCGTTCTCCTACATGCGGCGCCGTCAGGCGGCCGGCCAGGCCGGCTACGCGATGGCCGGCGGGGCCGGCGGGGGGCCCGCGACCCGCGACGATGCCGCCACGGCGGCCCGCTACGGGGCGACGGCCCCCGCGTCCACCGGGACGCTCGAGGCGCCGGCCGGACCGTCCGATCTCGAGCGCGGGCTCGGTCACGTCCGGCACATGGACCCGAGCTTCGATCCCCGCGGCTTCGCGGAGACCGCCTCGGACGTCTTCTTCAAGGTGCAGGGCGCGTGGACGGCCCGGGATCTCCGGGGTGTCTCGGCCCACCTCACGCCCGAGATCCAGGAGCTGCTGCAGCGCGACGCCGACCGGCTACGGGCCGAGGGGAAGATCAATCGGCTCGAGAACATCGCGGTGCGCACCGCGGAGGTCACCGAGGCCTGGCAGGAGAGTGGGCAGGACTACGTGACCGTCCACTTCCTGGCGAGCCTGCTCGACTACACCACGGACGAGAGCGGCGCCCGCGTCCTGGAAGGCAGCCGTACCGAGCCGGTCAAGTTCGAGGAGTTCTGGACGTTCGTCCGCCCGGTCGGTCCCGGCGCCTTCCGCCTCAGCGCGATCCAGCAGGCCTAAGCGGCCTCGGCGTTCGAGAAGGGTCCAGATGCGAGGCGGCGCCCGAAGGCCGCCCGCGAGGCGTACTCCCTGTACGTGGAGCGGGCGGTCGAGGGCGCCAACGAAGCAGCTGGGCCCTTATCGGCGGCCTGCGTTAGAACGCGGCGGACATGCCGCCGTCGAAGTTGATGGCCGTGCCGGTGATGTAGGCGGCGCGGGCGGAGACCAGGAAGGCGACGAGGTCGGCGAACTCCTCGGCTTCGCCCATGCGGCCCACCGGCACGCGCTTCGCCGCCTCGCGGTAGTAGCCTTCCAGATCGCCCTTGGCCCGCCGCTCCCACTGTGCGCTCTTCACGAGGCCCAGGCAGATCGTGTTCACCAGGATGCGGTCCGGCGCGTACTCGTTGGCGAGCGACTTGGTCAGGTTGATGCCGGCCGCGCGCGTCACGCTGGTGGGCAGGGCGCGGGCGGCGGGAGCCTTGCCGCCGACCGTGGTCACG
>DATHSW010000373.1:0-31689 GCA_035463855.1 Candidatus Deferrimicrobiaceae bacterium
TGACCAGCGCCACGGCCCCCACCGCAGGGCCCCAGAAGTAGCCGACCCCGCCCAGTACGGTGGCCAGCACGAGCTTGGCGGAGAACACCCAGTGGAGCTGCTCCGGCGTCACCTGCCGGTCGAGCAGTCCCGTGAGGCCGCCGGCCAGGCCCGTGACCGTGCCGGAGATCACGAAGGCGGCCCACCGATAGCGTCTCACGCGGATCCCGACGAGCTCGGCCCGCGTCGGGTTCCCGCTGATGGCTCGCAGCGCCAGGCCGAAGGGCGAGCGGGTGAGGCGATGGAGCAGCCACGCGCACGCCGTGAAGGCGGCGGTGACCAGGTAGAACATGACGATCGGGAACGCTTCGGGGGTCGGCAGGTGGCCTCCGATGGGCAGCCGCGGGATGTAGAGTCCTCCGCCGCCCAGGAGAAACAGGCCGCGGCCCACGCCCCCCGCCGCCCGGAACACGATGCCGGAGATGAAGACCGAATGGACGATCTGCGCCACGGCCAGCGTCATGATCGTGAAGTGCACATGCGTGGCCCGGACGCAGAGCGCGCCGAAGATGGCCGCGGTGCCTCCGGCCGCCACCATCCCGGCCAGCAGGTATGCCTCCAGCGCGTCGACGTCGAGCAGGGTGTAGAGGAAGCCGCCCGCATAGGCGCCGAGGCCGAAGTAGGCCGCCTGCCCGAAGGGCACGAGGCCGGCGGTGCCCAGAAGCAGGTTGAGAGCGAGACAGGCGATCGCGAGGGCGAGGGCCGAGGATAGAAGGATGAGGTAGTAGAGGGGCACGAGGGCCGGGAGGAGGAGCGCGGCCACTCCCAGCCCGACGACCGCGAGGGCTCGGCGGGCGGCGGTCACATCCGGTCGTCCTCCGTCGACGCCATCCGTGCGAGCTGGCGGATGATGGCGATCGCGAGGTTGGGCTTGGTACGGACGATGTATTCGAGGCGATCGGCGGGGACGACGAGCAGGGTCGCCCGCTCGACGGCCAGGGCGGTGGCCGAGTGCGGCGCGTCGCTGAACAGCGCGACCTCGCCAAGCAGATCGCCCTTCGCGAGGATCCGGAGGACCCGCTCCCCGGCCGGCGTTCCTCTCCGGACCTCGACCTTCCCGTCGTGCACGAGATAGGCCTCTCGCTGTCCGGCATCCCCCTGGCGGAAGATCACCTCCCCCGGCCCGAAGATCCTGGACTGCATTCCCGAGATTCGCTGACCCGATGCGGGCATTCCCGGTCATCCTAAACGAAGTGTGGCATCCGCGTGTGCCTGCTCTTGGGGGGAGGTGATTCGCATCAAGCCCGATGGCAGCTACGAGGGCACCGCCGCGAGCGGGGCCAGGACCACCGGCAAGATCATGGTGACCGCGGGCAAGGCCGCCTATCGATCCATCGGCTCCGAGGGCACGGTGGCGCTCTCGCAGGAGGGCGGCAAGGACGTGCTCACGTTCATGGTTGCCGACCGGCGGGGATCGGCCAGGCTCGAGCGGGTGAAGTAGCGCCCCTCCCGGCGGTCCTCCCCTCAGCGCCAGACCGCGAAGGCCATGCCGACGCCGGTCCCCGCCTCGGACCGGTAGCAGGGCACGTAGTCCACGACCTGCATGTCCAGGTGCTCGAGCGCGCCGGCCGCGGCCAGCCAGTTGCGGATCTCGGAGTTGCCGGATTCGAGCTGGGCCGGGGGCAGGGCCGCGATCCCGTCGACGTCCTTCTTGGCGAGCAGCTCCAGGACCCGGCCATCGAGCGCCTCGTCAACGAAGAAGTGGCTGAGCCCGCCCGAGGCGACGATGCCGACCCGCCGCGCGACCGGCCACGCCTCGATCGCCTGGCGGAGGGCGCGTCCGAGGCGATAGCAGCGCCCGGGGGTCGGCTGATTCGGGGGGAAGTACGTGTTCAGGAGCACCGGCACGATGGGGACGACGCGGTCCCCCATGAGGCGCTGGTGGACGAAGCCCCAGGCGTGCCCGAAAGGCCCGTGGCGCGGCTGCACGCGCAGGTGCGCCACGTCGAACTCGTGCTCGTGCGTCAGCGTCTCGACCAGGTACCGGCCGAGGGCCGCATCGACCGGGAAGGCGCGGTTGACGCCGTCGCCGTAGTACCCCCAGTAGGAGAGCCGCCGGAGAGGCAGCAGGCCCTCGCGCGGAGGCGGGCGGTTCTCCACCGACTCCCCCCAGTAGATGCAGAGGGCCGGGTGATCGTCCGCGCTGAACCACTCGCCCTGATCGTCGCCGATCACCACGAGCACGTCGGGCGCCTCGGTGGCGAGCACGTCCGCCAGGCGGTGGATGGCGGCCTGCGTGGCCTCGTGTCGGGCGCGGGTGACGTCCGGGCGCAGCTCGCGGGCGGTCCGGGAGGCGTTCTGCCGGGCCCTGGTCTCGAACTCGGGGAGGCGGGCGCGGTCGAGGTCGGCGAGCCCGGCGAACGCCTCATAGGGCGTGCTCAGCATCGGGCTATGCGAAGTGCCGATACCCAGGGCCACCTCTGCCATGCGCTTGCCTCGTCGTGGAGCGTACGGTCGCTGGCCGGGGCATTGTAGCAGAGGCGTGGGGCCTCGCCCCGGGCTCGTGCGCCTGGGGCGCCCACTCCGCAGGTGAGGTTCCGGCGCACCACCCACCGCGCCCGGCCGACCGCGGCGGTGGTGCAACCTATTGATGTTCCTACCGTCGGTGCGGGATCCGACCGGCACCTGCCTTGCAGGAGAGCAAGGACATCGAGGAACGACATGGACTGGCCGAGTGGCGGGCCATTGGACGGGAGCGAGGTGATCTGGGTGCAGGGTGTCGCCGACGCGATGGGCTGGGCTCTCGTCTTCCTCGCCCTCCTGCTCGCGGTCCCGTTCGTGATGTTCCTCGACCGGGTGCGTCGGCGGCGCCACTTCTGGTGCCCGCAGGCCGAGCGCGAGGTGGAGGTCGAGTTCGAGGAGGCCGGGCTGCCGGGCTTCCGGCACCCGGTGGCGGTGCGAAGCTGCACCGAGTTCGATCCGCTCACGGCGGTCGCGTGCAACCGCCGCTGCCTCGACGCGAACGTCCGGGTTCTGCTGCCGATGAGGTCGCCGCTTCGGTGGAGATAGCCCCCCACGATCTTTGACATGACCGCGCCGGCCGCCTAGACTCCCCCCGTCGGACCAGGTCAGATCTGCTCCGATCAGGCCAGGGGGTGAACATGACGGCGACTCTTCCCTACACGGGCAAGGAGTTCCTCGCGAGCCTCGACGACGGGCGCGAGGTGTGGATCTACGGCGAGCGGGTCAAGAGCATCACCAAGCATCCCGCGTTTCAGAACTGCGCCCGGATGCTCGCCCGCCTCTACGATGCCCTGCACGACGACCACCAGCGCGGCGCGAACGTGCTCACCATGCCGACCGACTGGGGCGGCTTCACGCATCGCTACTTTCGCGCCCCCACGACGGTGGACGAGCAAGTGGCCGCCCGGGACGCCATCGCCGCGTGGGCGCGCATCACCTACGGGTGGCTCGGGCGCTCGCCGGACTACAAGGCCGCGTTCCTCGCCACCCTCGGGGCGAACGCGGAGTTCTACGCCCCCTACCAGGACAACGCCCGGCGCTGGTACCGCTTCGCGCAGGAGCGCGTGCCGTTCATCAACCACGCGATCATCCACCCGCCGGTGGACCGCAACATCGCGCCCGGGGCGCCGGGCGGCCCCACCGACGTGTACGCGCGCGTGGTCAAGGAAACCGACGCGGGCATCCACGTCTCCGGGGCGAAGGTGGTGGCGACGGGCTCGGCGCTCACGCACTTCACGTTCGTGGCCCACCACGGGCTCATCCCGGTGCAGGGCAAGAACTTCGCCCTCGTCTTCATGACCCCGACCAACGCGCCCGGGGTGAAGCTGATCTGCCGGGCCTCCAACGAGATGCGGGCCGCGGTGCTGGGCAGCCCCTTCGACTATCCGCTGTCGAGCCGCCTCGACGAGAACGACGCGATCTTCGTGATGGACAACGTGTTCGTCCCCTGGGAGAACGTGTTCGTCTACGCCGATGTCGAGAAGGCGAACAACTTCTTCCCACGCACCGGGTTCCTCCCGCGCGCCCTCATCCACGGCTGCACGCGCCTGGCCGTCAAGCTCGACTTCATCACCGGTCTCATGATCAAGGCGACCGAGCTGACCGGCACGCGCGCGTTCCGGGGCGTGGAGGCGAACATCGGCGAGGTCATCGCGTGGCGCAACATGATCTGGGGGCTGTCGGACGCCATGGCCCGGACCGCCGACCCGTGGACGGGGGGCTGCATCCTGCCCGGCATGGAGCCGGCGGCCGCCTATCAGGTGCTGGCGCCGGAGGCCTACGTCCAGGTCAAGAACCTGATCGAGAAGACGGTGGCGAGCGGGCTCATCTACCTGAACTCGCACGCGCGGGACTTCAAGGCGCCCGAGCTGCGCAAGTACCTCGATCTCTACCTGCGGGGCTCCGGCGGCGCCGACGCGGTCGCCCGCGTGAAGCTGATGAAGCTGCTCTGGGACGCGGTGGGGACCGAGTTCGGCGGCCGGCACGAGCTCTACGAGATCAACTACTCGGGCAGTCACGAGGAGATCCGGCGCTACGCCCTGTTCGGCGCGGTGGCCTCCGGCCAGTACGAGCGCTGGAAGGAGTTCGCCGACTCCTGCATGGCCGAGTACGACCTCGACGGCTGGACCGCCAAGGATCTCGTCACGCCTTGACCCGGAGAGGCCTGTTGTGCAAGGTTAACGCCACATTCACCAAGGAGGTGTCTACGATGTTCAGGGCGAAAGGCATCCGTATCGGCGCACTGATGCTGGCGATGATCGTGTCGTTGGCTTCGTGGGCGACCGCGGCAGATCCCATCAAGATCGCGTACATCGACCCCCTCTCGGGGCCGTTCGCGGCCACGGGTGAGAACGGCCTGCAGCAGTTCAAGCTCGCGGCCGACCACCTCAACCGGGCCGGCGGGGTCCTCGGCCGGAAGTTCGAGGTGATCGGCTACGACAACAAGGTGAGCCCCCAGGAAGCCCTGATCCAGCTCAAGAAGGTCATCGGCGACGGCATCTCCATCGTGGTGCAGGGCAACAGCTCGGGCGTGGCGCATGCGATCTCCGACGCCGTCCTCAAGCACAACGAGCGCAACCCGGGCAGCCGGGTCCTGTACCTGAACTACTCGGCGGTCGACCCGGCGCTGACCAACGACAAGTGCCACTACTGGCACTTCCGCTTCGACGCCCACGCCGACATGAAGATGGCGGCCCTGACCGACGTGATCAAGGCGAACCCGCGCATCAAGAAGATGTACATCATCGGCCAGGACTACTCGTTCGGGAAGGCGGTGGCCGAAGCCGCGGTGACCATGCTCAAGCAGAAGCGGCCCGACATCCAGATCGTCGGCAACGAGCTGCACCCGATCGGCAAGGTCCAGGACTTCTCGCCCTACGTGCAGAAGATCGTCGCCTCCGGCGCCGACGCGGTCATCACCGGCAACTGGGGCGCCGACATGGTCAACCTGGCCAAGGCGGCCAACGACGCCGGCCTCAAGGTGCCCTTCTACACGTACTACGCGGCATCCGACGGCGTGACCGCGGCCATCGGCGCGGCCGGCGTGGACCGCATCCGGCTGGTCCACGACGCGCATCCCGGCAACCCGAATGCGCCCAAGGGCATCGCCGACTACACCCGGGAGTACAAGAAGCTGTATCCGAAGAACGACATCAACCAGGTCCGCATCCAGACCGCCATGAACATGCTGGCCGCCGCCATCAAGCGGGCGAACAGCGTGAACGTGGACAAGATCGCGGCGGCCCTGGAGGGCATGGAGTGGACCAACTCGAGCGGCGACCGGGTCGTCATGCGGCGTGACGACCACCAGCTCCTGATGCCCATCTACATCTCGGTCCACACCAACAAGAACATCACCTTCGACTTCGACAACTCGGGCTTCGGCCTCCTGCTCGAGAACAAGGTCGAGATGGACAAGGCCACCCAGCCCACCACCTGCAAGATGCAGCGGCCGGGCGCCTAGAGATCGTCGGGGGCGGGGCCCGCCGCGGGCCCCGCCCACCCACTCCCGCATCCATGCTCGAGCTGGTCTTCTTCTCCGTCCTCAACGGGCTCGTCTACGGCATGTTGCTGTTCATGCTGGCGAGCGGGCTCACCCTCATCTTCGGCATGATGGGCGTGCTCAACTTCGCCCACGCCGCCTTCTACATGCTGGGGGCCTACTTCGCCTACACCATCTCGCTGTACACCGGCTTCTGGCCGGGACTGGTGGTGGCTCCGCTCGCGGTCGGGCTGCTGGGGGCGGCGGCCGAGCGATACGGCCTCCGCCGGGTGCATCGCTTCGGGCACGTGGCGGAGCTGATCTTCACCTTCGGCGTGGCCATCGTCATCGGCGAGATCGTGCAGCTCATCTGGGGACGTCCGGCCAAGAGCTACGAGGTACCCGGGCTCCTGGACTTCCCGCTCTTCCATCTCTTCCGCAGCAGCTTCCCGGCCTACAAGGTCTTCATGCTCGCCATCTCGGCGGCCATCTTCGTGTTCCTGCTCGCCATCCTCACCCGCACGCGGGCCGGGCTCATCATCCAGGCCTCGCTCACGCATCCCGGGATGGTGGCCATGCTGGGCCACAACGTGCCGCGGGTCTTCATGATCGTCTTCGGCATCGGCTCCGCGCTGGCCGGGCTCGCCGGGGTCATCGCCGGGCCCGTCCTCGGCACGTTCCCCGGCATGGCGCAGGTCCTGGGCAGCATCGTGTTCGTGGTCGTGGTGATCGGCGGCCTGGGCTCCCTGACCGGCGCCTTCGTCGCCTCGCTCCTCATCGGGATCGTGCAGACATTCGCGGTGGCCCTGAACGTCTCGGTCGGCGACGTGGCCGGCGCGGTGGGCATCCACGTGGCGAGCCTGCCCGCGCTCCACGATCTCTGGCGGGTGACCGTGGCCCAGGTCGCGCCGATCCTGCCCTACCTGTTGCTGGTGCTGGTCCTCATCGTGCGGCCCACCGGGCTCTTCGGCACGCGCGAGTCATGAGCACACCGGCCCCGGCCGCCGCCCGTCCGGCCGCGCTCGGCGACGCCACCCGGGTGAGCCTGCTGCGCCTGTACGGGGTCTGGATCGTCGCCGCCGTCGTCCTGGCCGTCCTGCCCCACGTGGTGCGCGCGCCGTCCGCGGTGCCGGTGATGAACCAGATGGGGATCGCGGTGGTGTTCGCGCTCAGCTACAACATGCTGCTCGGGCAGGGCGGCATGCTGTCGTTCGGCCACGCGGTCTACTTCGGCCTCGGCGGCTTCGTGGCCGCCCACGCCCTGAACCTGGCCGCCAAGCAGGGCCTGTGGCTGCCCGTCCCCCTGGTGCCCCTCGTGGGCGCGCTGGGCGGTCTGCTCTTCGCGGCGATCGTGGGCAGCTTCTCGACCAACCGCGCCGGCACCGTCTTCGCCATGATCTCGCTGGGCATCGCGGAGATGATGGCCGCCTCCGCGCTGATCTTCGACCGCTTCTTCGGCGGCGAGGAGGGCATCACCACCAACCGGGCCAAGGCGGTCTCGCTGGGGGGCCTCCACTTCACGACCGATCGGGACGTCTACTATCTCATCGCCTTCTGGGCGCTGATCAGCGCGGCGGCCATGTACGCCTTCTCCCGCACCCCGGTGGGCCGGATGGCCAACGCGGTGCGCGACAACCCCGAGCGCGCCGAGTTCGTCGGATACAGCCAGCACTGGGTGCGCTACGTCTCCTTCTGCGCCTCCGGTCTCTTCGCCGGCGTGGCCGGCGGGCTGTTCGCGGTCAACTACGAGATCCTGACCGCCGAGAACATGGGGCTCGGCGCCTCCGGGGCGGTCCTGCTCATGACGTACATCGGCGGCATCGGGACCTTCGCCGGCCCCATCCTCGGAGCCATCGTGTTCACGTTCCTGCAGTCGATGCTCAGCGACTACACCGCGGTCTGGCTGCTCTACCTCGGCCTCGTGTTCCTGGCCGCGGTGCTCTTCGTGCCCATCGGGCTGGCCGGTGTGCTGGCCATGCACGGTCCCGCCTGGCGGAACCGCCGGATCGGGCGGCTGGTCGGCCCCTATCTGGCGCTGATCGCGGTCACGCTGGTGGCGCTGGTCGGCCTCATCGGATGCCTGGAGATGATGTACTTCTTCGCCTCGGCCCCGGCCGGTCAGGTCACCAAGCGGCTCTTCTGGCTGACCGTCGACGTCTCCACCGTCACCCCGTGGCTGGCCTTCCTGGCCTTGATCGTCGTCGGCGGGCTCGGACTCAGGTGGGCCGCGCCCCGGGCCGGCGCCGCCTTCGTCGACGCCAACGTTCCGGGCCCGGCCCGATGACTCCGGCGGTCGAGCTGGTCGACGTCCACAAGAGCTTCGGGCGCACCATCATCATCCGCGGCGTGAGCCTCCAGCTGGAGCCCGGCCAGCGTCACGCCCTCATCGGGCCCAACGGGGCCGGCAAGTCGACGCTGTTCAACCTGATCACCGGCAAGTACCCGGTGAGCAGCGGACGCATCCGGCTCAACGGCGAGGACGTGACCGGTCTCCGGCCGCACGAGATCAACCGGCGGGGGCTCAGCCGCTCGTTCCAGGTCACCAACATCTTCCCCCGCCTGAGCGTCTTCGAGAACGTCCGCTGCAGCGTGCTGTGGTCGCTGGGCTATCGCTACTCGTTCTGGCACCTCGTGAACGCGGCCCGCGAGGTCGAGGAGCGGACCAAGATGGTGCTGGAGCAGCTCAACCTCACCGCCCGCCGGCACGTGCCGGCCGGCGTGCTGGCCTACGCCGAGCAGCGGGCGCTGGAGATCGGCATCACCATCGCCGGCGGCGCCGACGTGATCCTGCTCGACGAGCCGACGGCCGGGATGAGCCACAGCGAGACCGAGCACGTCGTGCAGCTCATCCGGCAGGTGTCGGCGGGCAAGACGCTCCTCATGGTGGAGCACGACATGAGCGTGGTCTTCGACCTCGCCGACAAGATCGCGGTCCTGGTCTACGGCGAGATCATCGCCCACGACACGCCGGCGCGCATCCGCGCCAACGCCGCCGTCCAGGAGGCGTACCTCGGGGTGGCCCAGCCGGCGACCGCCTGACATGCTGACCGTTCGCGACCTGCACGCCTTCTACGGCAAGAGCCACATCCTGCACGGCGTGAGCCTCGACGTGAGCGAGGGGGAGATCGTGAGCCTCCTCGGGCGCAACGGCGTCGGCCGCTCCACCACCATCAAGGCCATCATGGGCGGCGTCGACGCCAGCGGCTCCGTGCGCTTCCGCGACGAGGAGCTGTGCGGCCTGCCGCCCTACGCCATCGCCCGCCGGGGACTGGGCTACGTCCCCGAGAACCGCGACATCTTCCCGACCTTGACCGTGCGCCAGAACCTGTTGCTCGGGCAGAAGAACCCCCGGAAGCCCGGGCGCTGGTCGATGGAGGACATGTTCGAGCTGTTCCCCCCGCTGCGCGAGCGCGCCGACGCCCCCGGCGGGGTGCTGTCGGGCGGCGAGCAGCAGATGCTGACCATGTGCCGGACCCTCATGGGAGACCCCGCGCTCATGATGGTGGACGAGCCGACCGAGGGCCTCGCGCCGATGCTCGTGCAGCACGTGGCCAAGCTCCTCACCGAGATCGCCCAGCGCGGCGTGGCCATTCTCCTGGTCGAGCAGAAGCTCACCATCGCGCTCAAGATCTCCGGCCGCGTCTACGTCATGGGCCACGGGCGCGTCGTCTTCGAGGGCACGCCGGACGACCTGCGGCGCAACGAGGCCGTGCGCCGGGAGTGGCTGGAGGTCTGAGCCGCCCGCGCCAGGCTCGACCGGGCCAAATAGCAGCCGGCGCTTGCCGATCCCGCGGTCGCTCTGGCACTCTTGAGGGTGCCGATCCTGACATGACGCGGCCCGACATCCGACCGTACTTCCCGCCGCTCGACCGCCGGCAGATGCTTGCCCTCGGCGGCGCCGCCCTCGCCGCGGCGGCGCTACCCGGCTGCGCGACCCCGTTCACGAACCCCGCCAGCGGTCTCGCGCGAGCGGCGGAGGCGCACTACCGCGACAGCCTCGCGCGGCTGCGGCGCCGCGTCGTCCGCCCCGACGGCACCGAGGTCGCCGAGAGCGGCACCGGCGTCCTCGGTTCCTCGTCCGATGGCCTGGCCGCCGCGCGAAATGCCCGCCCGGGGCGGCCCGACTTCGACGTGCTCATCGTCGGCTCGGGCTACGGCGGCGCGGTCTGCGCGGCGCGGCTGGCCGCCGAGCGCCGGCCCGGCGTGCGGATCGGGCTCCTCGAGCGTGGCCGGGAATGGGCGCCCGGCACGTTCCCCGCGCAGCTCACCACGTTCAACCCGTTCAGCCGACGGCCTTCCTGGGTGGGGGAGCAGCTGTCGCGCAATCCGCTCGGGCTCTATGGATTCTATGACCGCGGCGATGTCGTGGTGGTCGCGGGCAGCGGTCTCGGCGGCAGCTCGCTCATCAACTGCGCGGTGGTCATCGAGGCCGAGGAGGCGGTCTTCCAGCAGGCGGCGTGGCCGGCCCCGCTCCGGGACAAGAAGGTGCTCCGGCCCTACCACCTGCGCGCCCGGCGAATGCTGGCGGCGCGCTCGACCCCCGAGGATCGCTTTCCGCCCAAGCTCCGGACCCATCTCGGCACCGCGACAGCGCTCCGCGGCCGCGACGGGTGGAACGCGGTGGCCTATCCGGTGGAGCTGGCGGTCACGTTTTCCGCGCGCGCGAACGGCCAGGGTGTCCGGCAGCAGGGCTGCGTGCAGTGCGGAGACTGCACCACGGGGTGCAATGTCGGAGCCAAGAATTCCCTCGACCTGAACTACCTGCCGCTCGCCTGGACCCATGGGACGGAGATGTTCGCTCAGGTCGAGGTGGAGCACATCGACATGGTGGGCGGCCTCTACCGCGTCCACTATCTCCACCGACCGGACGGTGGCCGTGCCGAGGAGCGGGGTCAGGTGACGGCCAAGATCCTGATCCTGGCCGCGGGCACGCTGGGCACCACCGAGATCCTGCTGCGCTCGCGACAGCGGCGGGGGCTCGTCCTGTCGGACGCGCTGGGGCACGGCTTCTCGGCCAACGGCAACTACCTGGGCTTCGTCGATTACCAGTTCGCCAAGCCCGAGGTGATCACCGACGCGGCGGGCGTCGGCATCGCGAACGGCGCGCCGCCGGCGCCGGTGGGGACGACGATCCAGGGCGCGATCGACTTCCGCCAGCCGGGGCGCCCGCTGGCCCGGCGCGTCGTCGTCGAGGATCTCGCCCACCCGAGCGCCCACGTGCCGGGCCTGTCGCTGTTGATGCTGGCCGACCTGAACCGGAGCCTCACGCTGCTGGGCTGCGGGCACGACACGGCGGCGGGCGAGATCCGGCTCGACGACGACGGGGTCCGGGTGCGCTGGCCCGACTACGACCGCCAGCCGAGCCACGCCGAGCTGATGGGGCTGATGCGGCAGTACGCGAGCGCCAAGGGCGGGCGCTTCAAGCCGTTCACGCCGGCCCGGAACTATACCGCGCACCCGCTCGGCGGCTGCCGGATGGGCGCGACGGTGGCGGTCGGAGTGGTGGATCATCGCGGCCGGGTCTTCGACCCCTCGCCCCGCGCGGGCGCGGGGGCGGTCCATCCCGGGCTCTACGTGGTGGACGGCTCCATCGTCCCCACCGCTCTCGGCAACAACCCTCTGCTCACGATCACCGCGCTCGCGGAGCGCGCGGCGGACCTGATCGTCCGGGACCCGGCCCACGCCGCCCTCTTCTCGACGACCGATGCGCCACCACCGCCCGACCGGCGACAGAGCCCCTGATCCGGTCGCGCGAGCGGCCCGCGCGCGCGGGCTCCGCCGCCTCCTGGTGGTGGCGTTCCTCGCGGGCGGCTCCGTCGCGGAGGCGGACGGCGCGGACTCGTCGCTCGCCCTCACCGCGGAGCACCAGCGGCGGCTGGCCGCCGGCGAGATCGTCGTGCTCGACGCGCGGCCTCCCGGTGCCAGCCCCAGCGCGGGGGGCGGCACGGCGGTCGCTCTCGTGCAGGCGCCCGTGGAGCGGGTGTGGGCCGTGCTCACCGACTACCCGGGCCATCCGCGCTACTACCCGGGGGTCGAGACCGCGGAGGTGCTGGAGGCGAGCGGGCCGCGCGTGCTGGTGCGCTACACGGTCCGGATCGGGTTCTTCTCCTTCAGCTTCCACATGAACAAGGTGGCGGATCCGGCCCGCCGACGGATCGAGTGGCACCTCGCCGAGGACCGCGCCAACGGCCTCCTGCGGGAGAACTCCGGTTACTGGCAGGTGGAAGCCCGGCCGGGCGGGAGCCGGGTCACCTACGCGATCGCGGTCCGCAGCTACCTGCCCGGCTTCCTGACCGCCGGCAGCGAGCGGAACAGCCTCGTCGAGACGGTCACCGGGCTGCGCCGGGTGGTGGCGGGCGCGCCCGGCCGGGCCGGCTCGCTACGGCGCCTGGGAGAGCGACGCGGTCTGGTGCTCGCGGATGGCCTGCAGCTCGGCGTCGGCGTAGGTGGGGCCGAGCAGCGCCCGGCCCCCACTACTCGGTCTTCGCGGTGACCCCGGCCGGCGTGATCGCGACGGACCCGATCAATGCCGACGCGGCGCGCTGGCTGCGCGCGGAGATCACGCGGCGCCGGGGCAACTGATCAGGCGCCCCGGCCGCGGCGCTCAACCGCGCAGCAGCCGCTCCACGTCCTCGCGGGCGGCGATGACACGCGGCCAGGCCTGAAAGGTGCGCCGGAGGGCGGCGTCAGGCAGGCGGCCGGCGATCTGGTCGAGGGTGTCGGCGGCGAGACGGGCCGCGGTCACCGCCTGGTCCATGCGCCCCCTGGTGGCTTCCGCCCGGGCGAGCAGGTGAGCGGCCTGCCAGGTGAGGGTGGGATAGGCGATCCGCCGGGCCAGGTCGAGCGCCTCGGTCAGCTCGGGGGCGGCGCGGTCTCGCTGGCCGACGTCGAGGAAGGTCTGGCCGCGCAGGGCCAGGGCCTTGGCCTGGTACTTGACCGATCCGGTGGCGCGAGCCTGCCGGAGCGCCTTGTCGGCCTGCTCGAGCGCCGCCGTGGGGTTGCCGATCGCGAGCAGGGCCTCGCTCAGGTACACACTCAGGTGATTCGACCACCGCCACCGGTGAGCGCCGAAGGCGAACTTCTCCACCCGCTCCTGCGTTTCCTCCATCAGGGCGAGGGCGCGCCGGGCGTCGCCCAGGGCGAGCTCGTCGAGGCTCAGGTTGATGAGCGAGCTGACCTCCACGTTGGAATTCTTCACCCGGCGGCCGATCTCCGCCGCCTCGCGGTTGTACTCGGTGGCCCGGCGGAAGTCGCCCAGCTCCTGATAGAGCCAGCCCAGCGTGTTGGTGAGACGGCCCACGATGAACGCGTTGTTGCGGTCGCGCGCCTTTGCCAGGCCGTCGTCGATGGTGGCGAGCGCCTCCGTGTATTCGCCGAGACCGATCTGGCTCAGGCAGATGAACGCGAGCGAGAGCAGCTCGGAAAGCCCGTCGCTGATCTCGCTCGCCGCCGCGCCCGCCTGCCGGCTCGTCTCGATGGCCCGGGCGAACTCGCCGCGCCAGTTCGCGTGCGCCCCGAGCCAGGTGAGGCTCACCGCCACCGTGTCCGCGAACCCGCCGGCCCGCGCGATGCCCAGGGACTCCTCGAAGAGGCGGTCCCCTTCCGCCACCTCGCCGTCCGCCTGCGCGGCGAGCCCGAGATAGCAGAGGCTCCGCGCCACCACGTGTTGATCGCCCGTCTCCCGGCCGATGGCGAGGGCGTCCTGGGCGAACCGGCGGCAGTGGCCGATGGCGTCGTTGTTGAAGGTGAGGAACTGGCTGTAGGAGATCTCGACCAGCGCCTCGCCCTCCCGCACCCGGTCGCCGCCGCCGCGCGCCACCTCGCGCATGCGCTCGAACTCGGCGATGGAGGCGGGGTAGCGGGCCAGCAGGCGCAGCACCTCGCCCCGGCGATGATGGACGTCCACGATCAGGGCGGGCGCCAGGGGAGGAGTCACGAGCGCGCTCGCCTCGAGGGCCCTGGCGTAGAAGTCGAGCGCGGTCTGGTTGGCGTAGGCGGCCTTCGCCCGGTCCCCGGAGCGGACCAGGTAGGTGAAGGCCTTCTGCCAGTCCCCGCCGTTCTGGAAGTGGTGGGCCAGCTCCTCGGCGTGCTCCGCCAGCCGGTCGGCGTAGATCTCCTCGATGGCCCTGCCCACCGCGCGATGGAGCTCGCGCCGGCGCTCCTTGAGCAGGCTCTGGTAGGCCACGTCCTGGATGAGCGCATGCTTGAAGATGTAGGCGGGCTCGGGCGCCAGGCCCAGCTCGTAGATGATCTCGAGATTCTTCAGCTCTTCCAGGAGCTCGGTGATCTGCTCCGTGAGTCCGGCCACCCGCTGAAGGAGCCGCCCGAGGAACTGACGGCCGATGACGGAGGCGAGCTGCACGGTGCGCTTGCCCTCCTCGCCCAGACGATCCAGGCGGGCCATGATGATGCCCTGGATGGTGTCGGGGACGTCGAGGGCGCCGACCCCCTCCACGACCCGGTAGCCGTCGCCCTCGCGGCGCAGCATGCCGAGGTCGAGCAGGGTCTTGGTCACCTCCTCGACGAAGAGGGGCACGCCTTCGGCCTTCTCCAGGAGCGCCTGGCGCAGGGCGGGAGGCAGCTCGGCGGCGCCGAGGACGTGGCCGGCCATGGTCACCGCGTCCAGCTCGGACAGCGGGTGGAGGGTGAGCGCGGTGTGGAAGCTGCGGGCGGGGACCGGAGGCGAATAACCGACCCGGTACGTGAGGATCAGCATCAGCGGCACGCTGGCCACCGCGTCGGCCATCGAAGCCAGGTACTCCTCGGTGCCGGCGTCGGCCCAGTGCAGGTCCTCGAAGACCAGGACCAGGGGGCGCAGGCGCGCCCCGCGGAGGGACAGGGCGCGAATCGCCTCGAAGCACTTGCGCCGTCGCGCGCCCGCCTCCATGTCGAGGATGCCGCGGTCGCCCGGATCGACGGACAGCAGGTAGCGCACGTACGGGATGTGGGCGTCCAGCTCGCCCATGCGGCGCATGCCGTGCTCGACCTTGGCGATGATCTCCGGCTCGCCGTCGAACTCCTCGATGTGAAAGTTCAGCCGGAGCTGCTCGATGAGCGGGAGAAAGGGGGTGGACTGGCCGAAGGAGACGCACTGTCCCTCGAGCCACGTGGGGCGCTCGTCGGCCTCCATCACGGCCCGCCGGAACTCGAGGAGCAGCCGGGACTTGCCGATGCCGGCGTCCCCGGCCAGGGAGACGATCTGGCCGTGGCCCCGCTTGACCTCCGCGAAGCGCTCGAGCAGGATGCCCATCTCGCGGGACCGGCCCACGAGCTGCGTCAGCCCGCGCTCGACGGCGGCGGCGAGGCGGGAGCGGCGGGCGCGGGCGCGCAGCACCTCGAACGCGCGTGCCGGCGCGCGTCCCTTCACGGCGACTTCTCCCAGATCGAGCGTCTCGAAGAAGCCGCCGAGGGCGGCCTGGGTCGCCTCGCTGACCACCACGCTTCCCGGCCGGGCCGTTTGCTGGAGGCGCGCGGCCAGGTTGGTGGTGTCTCCCACGGCCGTGTAATCCATCCGCAGGTCGTCGCCGATCTTCCCGACGACCACGGGCCCCGTGTGCACGCCGATCCGCATCTGCAGGTGGAGGCCGCCCTGCGCCTGCAGCTCGCGATCGTAGCCCCGCAGGGCCCGCTGGATGGCGAGGGCGGCGTGCGCCGCGCGCCGCGGACTGTCCTCGTGCGCGATCGGCGCGCCGAAGAGCGCCATCACGCCGTCGCCGGTGTACTGGTTGATCGTGCCCTCGAAGCGGTGGATCTCGGCCGTGATCAGCTCGAAGCACCGGTCCACGATGCGGTGCACGTCCTCGGGGTCCAGCCGCTCCGCGAGGGTGGTGAAGCCCGCGATGTCGGCGAAGAGGACGGTGACCTGGCGGCGCTCGCCCTCGAGGGCGGAGCGCGATCGCAGGATCTTGTCGGCGAGGTGGCGCGGCGTGTAGGCGGCCACCGGGCTGCGGTAGTCCAGCCCGGAGGGCGTGGAGCTTCGCGCCGGGGGCGCCGCCGGCTCCGCCGAGCCGATGGATTCCGGAGCCCCCCCGAGGCGCTTGCCGCAGACTCCGCAGAACCGGGCCTCGGGCCGGACCGCTCCGCCACAGCTCGGGCATACCGAGTCCAGGGCCGCCCCGCACTGATCGCAGAAGCGGTTCTGGGGTGGGTTGTCCAGGCGGCAGGCCGCGCACAGCATGCCGCATGTGTATCACGGATCGGACGAGCGAGGAAACGGAGCCGATCGCTTGACCCAGCGCCGATTTGGACTGATCATCAGGCGGATGGCCACGGTCACCTTGTTCAAGGCATGAGCGAGCGGCTCGCGCGACGGAGCATCCTGGTCGGGAGCGTGACGCTCGCGCTCGTGGCCGCCGGCGGACGTCTCGGCGCGTCGGCGTCGAAGCCCACGATCACCGTCCACAAGCCTCCCACCTGAGGCTGCTGTGCCGCGTGGGTCGGGCACCTGCGCGCCGGTGGCTACTCGGTCAGGGTCGAGGACGTGAACGACCTCGCCCCCATCAGGCGGAAGCTCGGGGTGCCGCGGGCGCTCCAGAGCTGCCACACCGCGGTGGTGGAGGGATACGTCATCGAAGGGCACGTTCCCGCCGACGTGATCGACCGGGTGCTTCGCGAGCGGCCGTCGGTGGTCGGGCTCGCGGTGCCGGGGATGCCCGTCGGCTCGCCGGGCATGGAGGCGCCGGGACAGGCGCCCGAGCGCTACCAGGTGCTGGCGTTCGACCAGAAAGGGCGCGCGACCGTCTACGCGAGCCGCTGACGTCACGGCTTCCGGCGCCGTGCTTCGCCCGTGATAGACTCCCGCCCGTGCTTGCTCTCGGCTCGCGCGAGGGCCGTGGCCCCCTGAGCGGCGTCACCGTGCTCGACCTGAGCGGCTACGTGGCCGGGCCCTACGGCTGCACGCTGCTCGGGGATCTCGGCGCCGGCGTCATCAAGGTCGAGCCGCCCGAGGGCGACAACCTGCGCAACTATCCCTCGACGCTGCCGGGTCAGAGCCGGGCCTTCCTGGGCGTCAACCGCAACAAGCACGGCCTCGGCCTCGATCTCAAGCATCCCGACGGCCTGGCCGTGCTGCGGCGGATGGTCGAGGGCGCCGACGTGCTGGTCCACAACTTCCGGCCGTCGGTGCCCGCGCGCCTCGGCATCGACTACGACCGGATGAAGGCGGTCAACCCGCGCCTCATCTACTGCGCGCTGACCGGCTACGGCGACACCGGGCCGCTCAAGGATCGCGCCGGGTACGACCAGGTGCTGCAGACCATGACCGGCATCTGTGTCGAGCAGGGGAAGCCGGGCGATCCCGAGATCGTGTACGGCTCCGCGGTGGACTTCTACTCGGCCTCGATGCTGGCGTTCGCGGTGTCCTCCGCCCTGTTCGAGCGCGGCCGCACCGGCCGCGGCCAGTACGTGAGCGTGTCGCTGCTGCGGAGCGCGCTCGCGATGCAGGCGACCCGCCTGGTCTGGGCGGAGGGCGAGGGGCGTGACGTCGCGCGCGACATGCGCTCGGGCGGCATCACGGGCCTGCATCCCACCAGGAGCGGGAGCCTCTACATCTCCGCCAACACGCCGCACTTCTGGCGGGCGCTGTGCGAGCTGACCGGGATGCCGGAGCTGGCGACCGACCCGCGCTTCGATACCGTCCGGAAGCGGGCCGAGCACGCGGCCGCGCTGGTGCCGCGGCTTCGCGCGGCGCTCCAGGCGCGGACCGCGCTCGAATGGGAGGCGCTCTTCGGCGAGCGCGTGCCCTGCGCGGCGGCGCGCCCGGTCGAGGATATGTTCGACCATCCGCAGGTGGCGGCGGAGGGAATTCTCGCGAGCTTCGAGCACGCCTCCGTCAGACGCTACCGCGGCATGGCGCATCCGGTTCGCTTCGGTGACGGCCCGCCCCCGGCGCCGTTCGCCGCGCCGGACCACGGCCAGCACTCGCGAGCGATCCTGGCGGGCCTCGGGTACCCCGAGGAGGAGATCGAGCGCCTGTGCCGCGCGGGCGTGGTGGTGGACGCCGCGAAGCGCGCGCGGGCCTGAGCATGGCGCCGCTGCTCATGCGGAGCAAGCTGTTCGTGCCCGCGTCGCGGCCCGAGCTGTTCCCCAAGGCGCTCGCCGGCGACGCCGACGCGCTCTCGTTCGATCTGGAGGACGCGGTCCAGGAGGGCCGGAAGGCCGACGCGCGCGAGACCCTGCGGTCGTTCCTGCGGCAGGGCGCCACGCGAGCGACCGGCAAGATCTTCATCGTGCGGGTGAACGGTCTGACGACGCCGCACTTCGAGGCCGACGTGACGGCGGTGGCCTGGCCGGGTGTGGACATGATCAACCTCCCCAAGCCCGAGTCCGCCGAGGACGTCCGCGCGGCGGCGGCCGCGCTCGACCGGGTGGAGGCGGGGCGGGGGATCGAGCGCCCCATCGGCATCCTGGCCAACATCGAATCGCCGCGGGGCCTGCGGGTCGCCGCCGAGATCGCGGGCGCCCATCCGCGCGTCGCCGGGCTGCAGCTCGGCCTGGGCGATCTCTTCGAGCCATACGGGGTCGACCGCGCCGACGCCCCCGCCGTCCACGCCATGCAGCTCGCGGTGCGGCTGGCCGCGGCGGAGGCGGGCGTGTGGGCGTGCGACACGGTGTACGGGACGGTGGCGGACCCCGCCGGCTATGCCCGGGAGGCGGAGGCCGCGCGCCGGCTGGGCTACATCGGCAAGTCCTGCATTCATCCCACGCAGGTGCCGCTGGCGAACGCGGTGTTCCGGCCGGCCGACACCGAAATCTCGGCCGCCCGTCGGATCGTCGAGGCGGCGCGCGGCGCCGAGACCAACGGGGTCGGGGCCTTCCTGGTGGACGGCCGCATGATCGACGGTCCCTTCATCAAGCACGCCGAGGCCATCCTCGGCGCTGCCCGCCGGCTCGGTCTGGCGGAATAGGGTCCGCGACGCCGGGGCACCGCCGCCCCGCGCGGGAAGTGTCTGCCTCACCCGGCGCAAGCTCCCCTCGTCGGAACCTCCTGCTCCAGTTGAGTTCTCGGTCTGGCATCTCGGATGCAACCTCTTCGCAGCCAGCCGGCACCCCCGAGAGCCCTAGCAGGAGAAGGAGGGTCTCATGCGAATCCGCACGGTAGTCACTGCGCTTGTCACGGTCGGTCTTGCCCACGGCAGCGTCGCCCTGGCCCAGGCCCCGACCATCTCGGATGCGGAATGTCAAAGCCTGCGGGTGCGCCTGACCGAGCACGCCCGGCTCTCCGAGGGGGTGCGGAAGGCGGTGGCGACCCAGGCCGCGGCCGCGCCGGCCGTCGCCGCGCCGGCGCCGTCCGCTGCGCCCGCGCCGACCGGCCGGGCCGAGGTGATCCGGGCCCGCCTCGAGCAGATCCCCAAGGATCGGCAAACGCTCGAGGATCAGCGGCTGGCCGCGATGGTGAAGTTCGAGCTGTCCCGCGCCGGGCAGATCCAGGGGCAGATCCAGACCCTCGACGCGGAGAAGGCCACCCTGGAGCGGGAGCTGGCGGCGCTTCCGGCGGCGGCCCCGGCTCCGGCCGTGACCGCACCGCAGGCCCCCGTGTCCGACGTGGCCCGTATCCGGTGTCAGGACATGCCGGCCACCGTGGAGAACGCCCTGAAGATTCGACGCCGTGAGCTCGGTGCCCGGGAGGACCAGCCGGGCGCGATCCCGCTGATCACGCTCAAGGGCCAGACCGCGGATCAGATCGGCCAGGAGCTGGCCGGGCAGTTCTCGTCCGGCGCCGCCGCCAGTGCTCAGGTCGGCCTGCTCGACGCCAACGGCGACGGCAAGCTCGACGGCTTCGTGGATGTGCCGGCCCCCGGCGTCTTCCGGCTCTTCCGCCAGCGGGCCGATGGCACGGTCGGCGTCGAGGTGTTCCCGACGCCCGCGAGCGGGGCCACCCCGGGCTATGGCGAGATGACCCGTCGCCTGGACGAGACCTCCCTGCGGCAGGCCAGCCAGGGCCTTCCCGAGCTGCTGGCGACCCGGGCGGCCACCCCGCCCCGCGCCGTGACGCAGACCACGGAGTTCGCACCGGCGTACGCGCAGTACCAGGCCGCCAACTTCGCCGACGCGGCGCGCCTCGCCACGCCCGCGGCCCGGAGCCTGGAGTTTCAGAACGTGCGCGGCCAGGCTGTCCGGATGATCGAGATCATCAGCCCGGTCGCCGGGGGAGTGAGCGTGCGCCGGGCGGTGGTGCTCGCCCAGCCCAATGACCAGGAGCTGTGGGAGGAAACGACGACGACCGTCCGCCCGACCTCGTACTGGCGGACCGACGTCGAGGTGGCCCGGAGCCGCGAGACGCGCACGACCGCCGGCGCCCTGGTGGGAACGCCGGCCGTCTCGGCGCCGAGCAAGTTCACCCTGGAACGCTAGGGACGGAAGGAGAGACATCATGCTGAAGCGGACGATCACGACATTCATCGCCCTGTCCCTGCTCTCGGCGACGGTGACGGCCTGCGGGACCGTGACCGGCGCCGCGGTGGGCGCGGGCGCCGGCGCCGCGGTCGGGGCCGGCACCGGCTACGGCGCCGGCAAGGGCGCCCTCATCGGCACCGGGGTGGGCGCCGCGGCCGGAGCGATCTACGACTTCACGAAGAAATAGGGGAGACGCCCATGCACAGGTGGCCGGCAGTCGCGGCGGGACTCGCAATGAGCCTCACGCTCTGGTCGGGGTCGGCATTCGGACAGGCCAAGCCGGCCTGTGACCAGCAGGGACGGGTGGTGACCCCGCAGAAGGTCGAGGGGCAGGTCGTCAAGGTGGATACGGCGCAGAACAAGCTGACCGTGCGGCAGAGCGACGGCACGGTGCACGAGTTCCAGGCCTCGCCGGAAGCGATCCAGGGCTTCAAGGTGGGCGACCGGATCGAGGCCAACCTCCGCGAAGCGCCGAAGTGCCCCTAGACGCTCGCGATCAGGACCAGGCGACATAGCCGCCGGGCTCAGCGTGGGCGGGCGGCCGGTGTACGATGACGCCATGGTCGTCACGGACCCGGTCTGCGGGATGGACGTGACCCCCGGGGACGCGGCCGGGGGCAGCGCGGAGCACGCGGGGACCACGTACTGGTTCTGCAATCCGCGCTGCCGGGAGCAGTTCGTAGCCGGTCCGGCGCGCTACCTCGGCCCGCCCGCGGCGCTTCCGACCGACCGGGCGGCCGCGAATGACACCCGGATCTACACGTGCCCCATGCACCCGGAGGTGCGCCAGGTTGGCCCCGGGAGCTGTCCGAAGTGCGGCATGGCGCTCGAGCCGCTCGAGGTCACCGCCGAGGAAGGCCCGAGCCACGAGCTCGTGGACATGACCCGGCGCTTCTGGGCGAGCCTGGCCCTGACCGTGCCCGTGCTCGCGCTGGCGATGGGCGAGATGGTCGCCCCGGCGCTGGTGACCGCGCTCGGCCCCACCGCGTGGCTCTGGATCCAGCTCGTCCTCTCGGCCCCGGTCGTGCTCTGGGGAGGCTGGCCGTTCTTCGTGCGCGGCTGGCGGTCGCTGCTCACGCGCAACCTCAACATGTTCACGCTCATCGCGCTGGGCACCGGCGCCGCGTTCGGCTACAGCGTCTTCGCGGTGCTGTTCCCCGACGCGATCCCGCACGCGATGGGGCACCGCGGCGCGCCCGCGGTGTACTTCGAGGCGGCGGCCGTCATCACGACGCTCGTCCTCCTGGGCCAGGTACTGGAGCTGCGGGCCCGCAGCGCCACGTCCGGGGCGATTCGCGCTCTGCTGGGCCTTCAGCCCAAGACCGCCCGGCGCGTTCGCGAGGACGGCGGCGAGGAGGACGTGCCGCTGGCGCACGTGGCCGTGGGCGATCGGCTGCGGGTCCGGCCGGGCGAGCGCGTGCCGGTGGACGGCGTGCTGCTCGAGGGCCGGAGCGCGGTGGACGAGTCCATGGTGACCGGCGAGCCGATCCCGGTGGAGAAGGAGCCGGGGAGCCGCGTGACCGGCGGCACCGTGAACGGGACCGGCGGCTTCGTCTTGCGCGCGGACCGCGTGGGGGCCGACACCCTGCTGGCCCAGATCGTCCGCATGGTCGGCGAGGCGCAGCGCAGCCGGGCCCCGATCCAGCGCCTGGCGGATCAGGTCGCGGCGTGGTTCGTCCCCGCGGTGGTCGTGGTCGCGGTGCTGACCGCGCTCGCCTGGGGGCTCCTCGGCCCGGAGCCCCGTCTGGCCCACGCCCTCGTCAACGCGGTCGCGGTGCTGATCATCGCGTGCCCGTGCGCGCTCGGTCTCGCCACGCCGATGTCGATCATGGTGGCGACCGGGCGAGGGGCGCTGGCCGGGGTCCTGATCAAGAACGCGGAGGCGCTCGAGACGCTGGAGAAGGTGGACACGCTGCTGGTGGACAAGACCGGCACGCTGACCGAAGGCAAGCCGCGCCTCGTCTCGCTCGTGGCCGCCGACGGGATGAGGGAGGACGAGGTCCTGGCCCTGGCCGCGGGGCTCGAGCGCGGCAGCGAGCACCCGCTGGCCGCCGCCATCCTGGCCGGCGCGGCCGCGCGCGGCGTGTCGCCCGCGCCGGTGGACGAGTTCCGCTCGCTCACCGGACGCGGGGTGATCGGTGCCGCGGCGGGCCGCCGCGGCGCGCTCGGGAACGCGCGGCTCCTCGAGGAGCTCGCGCTCGACGCGGGCTCGCTCGGCAAGCGGGCGGAGGCCCTCCGCGAAGACGGCCAGACCGTGATGTTCCTCGTCGCGGGCGACGCGGTCGTGGGCCTCCTCGGCGTCGCCGATCCCATCAAGGCGAGCGCGCCTCGGGCGATTCGCGATCTCCAGGGGGAAGGCCTCCGCGTGGTCATGGTCACCGGCGATGGCTGGGCCACCGCGCGGGCCGTCGCCCGCACGCTCGGCCTCGACGACGTGATCGCCGAGGTCCTGCCCGAGCAGAAGGCCGAGGTCGTCCGTCGCTTCCAGGCCGAGGGGCGGGTGGCGGCAATGGCGGGGGACGGCGTCAACGACGCCCCCGCCCTCGCGGCGGCCGCCGTGGGGATCGCCATGGGGACGGGCACGGATGTGGCGATGGAGAGCGCGGGCATCACGCTGGTGCAGGGGGACCTGGGCGGCATCGTGCGGGCCCGCCGGCTCTCGCGCGCGACGATGCGGAACATCCGCCAGAATCTGGCCTGGGCTTTCGTCTACAACCTGCTGGGCGTCCCGGTCGCCGCGGGCGCGCTCTACCCGTTCACCGGCCTCCTGCTCAGCCCGATGCTCGCGAGCGCGGCGATGAGCCTGAGCTCGGTGTCGGTGATCGCCAATGCCCTGCGGCTCCGCCGGGTGCCGCTCTGAGTGTCAGGCGATATCTCGGCGCTGACAGCAGACTGACAGCCTCCGCGGGCCGCGCCCCCGAAGCCCTTTGATCCCAAGCAGGTTCCGCCTGGCCCGCTTCTTGCGATTCCTGACCAGCACTTCCCACACCGCAATGCGCCAAGACGGAAACAAGATGGTCGAGCCGGAGCACGACGCGCGGCGATGCCCTCGCCAGCAGGTCTCGTGGCTCGTGACCGTGGCCGCGGGCCCGCGCCAGTTCCAGGGGCGGACCAGGGACATCAGCGCCTCCGGCGCCAAGATCCTGCTCAAGGAGCATCCCCCGCTGGGCGCCGAGGTGGGCCTCCGCTTCCGGCCTCCGGGCCGGCGGCCTGTGGAGACGCGCGCCCTCGTCTGGCGCCTGGACGCCGAGGGGCTGGCCTGCATGTTCGTGGGCACGCAGACCTCCGAGTTCCTGGCGGCGGTGACCCCCCGCATGGCGTCCGCCCCGGCCCGCGCCAGCCAACCGAGAGCCGCCGGATCCGTGCTCCTGGCGACCGTGGACATGGGAATGCGCGCGCTGGCCCTCGAGACGCTGGGGCGCAGCGGCCTGACCGTGCTCGATGCGGGATCGCAACCGCTCCTGGCCCTGCGCATCGCGGAGGAGCACCGGGAGGCGATCAGCCTCATCCTGATCGCGGCGGACCTGCGCCTGATGAACGGCGAGCCGCTGGCGAAGCGCCTCGCGCCGCTCCTGCCGTCGGCCAAGCTCGTGCTGATGTCGAGCCGCTCGGCGCCGAACCCCGCCGGCCCCGGGGCGCACTGGCTGCCCACGCCCTGCACGGACAGCGAGCTGCTCGCGTACGTCCGCCAGGCCCTGGCCTAGCGCCGCCGCGGCCCCCGCTAGTGCCCGTTGCCCTTGACCGTCTCGGACAGGGCCGTGGCCAGGTTGTGGCCCGCCGCGGTGAGGTGCGGGTGGACGGTCAGGGCCCGCCGGAAGAGCGCCGCGGCCTCCCGGAACTGGCCGAGCGCCATGTGGCAGAGCCCCTGACCCGAGAGCGCGCCGAAGTGATGCGGGTTCCGCGCTAGGGTCTCCTCGCAGTCGGCCACCGCCCCCGCGTACTCCTCCGCCACGTAGCGGGCGGTCGCCCGCTTGTTCCACCCTTCGGCGAAGTCGGGGGCGCGCTCGATGATCCGGGTGAAGAGGGCGACGGCCTCCTCCAGCTCGTGGCGCTCCATCGCGGCGATGCCGTCGCGAAGGAGCCGGTCCACCTCGGGGATACCCGAGCGGCACCAGATCTCCCAGAGCGTGGCCTCGGCCCGGGCGGCCAGGGCCGGGTCATCGCCGCGGAGCGCCGCGAGGGCTTCGGCCTCGGTCATGCGGGTCAGGTTACTTGACGGGCCGCCCCGTTGGCCAGATGCTGCTTGGAGTGGAGATCTGGGTCGATGCGGACGCGTGCCCCCAGGTCGTCAAGGAGATCCTGTTCCGGGCCGCCGAGCGCGCGCAGGTGCTGACGACGCTGGTCGCCAATACGGTCCTGCGGATCCCGCCCTCGCCCTTCATCCGGAGCGTCCGGGTGGCGCAGGGCTTCGACGTGGCGGATCACCGGATCGTGCAGCAGGTGCAGCCCGGGGATCTCGTGATCACCGCGGACATCCCTCTCGCCGCCCTGGTGATCGCGCGCGGCGCCCAGGCGCTGGATCCGCGCGGGGAGCTGTACACGGAGGGCAATGTCCAGGAGCGTCTGGCCGTCCGGAACCTGATGCAGGACCTGCGCGCGAACGGCGACCTCATCGCGGGCCCGGCGCCCTTCTCCCAGAACGATCGACAGCGCTTCGCGAACCACCTCGACCATTTCCTGACGCGGCGGCAGCGGCTCGGAGGCTAGGCGGGCGCCGGCCGACTCTTCAAGGTCACGGGCTCGATCGTCACGCTCTGCTCCGCGTCGGCCACCCAGATGTGGTCGCCCTGGATCGTGCAGTCGAGCCGCATGGTCCGCCGCGCCAGCTTCGCCAGGGCCTGGGTGGCGGCGACCGGCAGGCCGACGACGGTGAGGTTGGCGACCCGGTCGAGCTTGGCGCCGACCTGCTCCCACCAGGGGCCGGCGCCGCGCCCTCCGTAGCTGTAGACGAACACCGACGCCGCGCGGCCGCAGGCCCGCCGGATCCGCCGCTCGTCCGGCTGCCCCACGTCGATCCAGACGTCGATGGCGCCGGTCAGGTCTTTCCGCCAGAGATCGGGCTCGTCATCGGCGCCGAGCCCCCGGCCGAAGGCCAGGGCCTCGTGCGCGTGCCGCGCGAAGGCCAGCAGCCGCACCATCATGCGCTCGTCGGTCTCCGACGGATGGCGCGCGATCGTGAGGGCATGCTCGCGATAGTAGTCGCGGTCGATGTCCGCGATCTGCAGGACGGCCTTGAAGATCGTGGCGTTCTGGGCCATGGGCGATACTGGCCCGGCGGGTGCGCGCGGTCAAGGCATGCGCGTGGGCGGATTGCGGAGCGGGGACGGCTTGATCTATCCTCGGTCACCGCCGCTGCGGCGCCACGCGCCGGTCGGCACAATCCGTTCAAGGGGGCACGGGGCCATGATCGTTCCGCTCACGCTGGCCGATTTCCTCGAGCGCGCCGAGCTCGTCTACGGGCACCGCGAGGCGGTGGTGGACGAGCCCACCCCGCCCGGCGGGGGCCTCGGACGCTTCACGTACGCGCAGTTCGCTTCGATGGCGCGCAGCCTGGCCGCCGCCCTCGACGACCTCGGCATGGGTGAGAACGATCGCGTGGCGATCGTCTCGCCGAACGCGGCGCGCTTCCTCATCAGCCTCTTCGGGGTCAGCGTGTTCGGGCGGGTGCTGGTGCCGGTGAACTTCCGGCTGAACGCCGAGGAGATCCGCTACATCATCGAGCACTCCGGCTCCTCCGTGCTGCTGGTGGACCCCGAGCTGGACGAGGCCCTGCGCGATATCCGGGTCAAGCACCGTTTCGTGCTGGGCAGCGGCACCGATCCGCAGCTCTTCCTGCGCCAGGGGGCGACGCCGCGCCTGCGGGTCACCGACGAGAACGCCACCGTCTCGATCAACTACACCTCCGGCACCACCGCCCGGCCGAAGGGGGTCCAGCTCACCCACCGCAACTTCTGGCTCAACGCGGTGACGTTCGGCTGGCACTTGGCCATGACCGATCGCGACGTGTATCTGCACACCCTGCCCACCTTCCACTGCAATGGCTGGGGCATGCCCTACGCGGTGACCGCGATGGGGGTCCGCCAGGTCATCATCCGGAAGATCGACGGCGAGGAGATCCTGCGCCGCGTGGAGGCCGAGGGCGTCACCCTCTTCAACTGCGCGCCGGCGGTGATCGCGGCCGTGCTCGACGCGGCCGCGGCCCGCCGCGGCAAGGGGGTGGCGGTGCCGGGGCGGGGCCGCGTGCGGGTGGTCATCGCGGGGGCGCCGCCGCCGACCAGGACCATCGAGCGCATCGAGACCGAGCTGGGCTGGGAGTTCATCCAGATCTACGGCCTCACCGAGACCGCACCGCTGCTGACCATCAACCGCGCGCCCGCGGAATGGGACGGGCTCGACCCGGCCGAGCGCGCGCGGCGGCTCGGGCGTGCGGGCGTGCCCGCGGTCGGGGTGCGCATGAGCGTGGACGCGGAGGGCGAGGTGCTCGCGCGCTCCAACCACGTCTTCGAGGGCTACTGGAACCAGCCCGAGGAGACGGCCAAGGCCATCGTGGACGGGTGGTTCCACACCGGCGACGGCGGCCACACCGAGGACGCCTACGTCGCGATCAGCGACCGGAAGAAGGACGTGATCATCACCGGCGGGGAGAACGTCTCGTCCATCGAGGTCGAGGACTGCCTCTTCCAGCATCCGGCGGTGGCCGAGGTCGCGGTCATCGGCGTGCCCGACGAGAAGTGGGGCGAGACGATCAAGGCGCTGGTGGTCCTGCGCCCGGGCGCGAGCTCGACCGAGCGGGACCTGATGGAGCACTGCCGGGGCCGCATGGCCCACTACAAGTGCCCGACCTCGGTCGAGATCCGGGACGCGCTCGTCCGCACCGCCACCGGCAAGCTCCAGAAGTTCAAGCTCCGCGAGCCCTACTGGGCCGGCCGCGCCCGCCGAGTGAACTGACGCCCGGCCCGGGCGTCGGCCTCCGCCGCCACCAGAAGGGGCTTGACATCACTTCGATACTTCGCTATATCTCGAATTACAGAATCCAGGGATCACGAGGCACAGGAGAGACGGCGGCGATGCATGACGTGCGAGAAGCCCTCCCGGTCGCGGTGATCGGCGGCGGGCGGGGCCGCAAGGCGGCTCGATGAAGACGATCGCGCGGCTCCCGCTGGCCCAGCTCGAGGCGAGCGACGAGCACGTCGAGGCGTTCAAGGCCCTGGCGCATCTCAGCCGGCTCCAGGTGTTCTTCTGCCTGGTGCACGCGGGCAAGGAGCTGTCGGTGGGCGAGATCCAGGCCGCGGTCGAGATCCCGGGCCCGACCCTGTCGCACCACCTGGACCTGCTCCGGCGGGCCGGGCTGGTCGAGAGCCGCAAGGAAGAGCGGTACATCTACTATTCCGTGAAGCGGGATGCGGTGACGGCGCTCGTGCGCCTGCTCACCGCCTGCTGCTAGAGGAGGCGGCCGTGAGCGCGAAGGTTCATCTGCACCTGCACGTGTCGGACCTGGCCAGGAGCCGGGAGTTCTACGAGAAGTTCCTCGGGACGGGGCCGGTCAAGGTAAAGCCCGGGTACGTCAAGTTCCTGCCCGACTGGGCCCCCGTCAACCTGGCCCTGTCCGGCGGCGGCGCGGCCGGCGCGGGCACGATCGACCACGTCGGTGTCCAGGTGGACGCGGTGCCGACCGTGATGGCCCAGCTCGCCCGCGTCAAGGCGGCCGGACTGCCGGTGCGGGAGGAGATGGGCGTCGATTGCTGCCACGCGAACCAGGACAAGTTCTGGGTCCAGGACCCCGACGGGGTGGAGTGGGAGGTCTACCACCTCAACTACGACCTCGAGAGCGAGACGGTGTCGCCGGGCCGGCCGGGGTTGGCGCTGGCCAAGGGCGGCTCCTGCTGCGCCTCGTGAGGAGCGAGTCATGAGCGAGGACATCAAGGGCATCGTGAAGGAGAAGTACGCGCGGGCCGCGCTCCGGGTGACCGCGGCCGGCGGCAGCTCCTGCTGCGGCTCGGCGTCGTCTCGAGGCGAGCGCGATCCGATCACCTCCGGGCTCTACGCGGACAGCGAGACGTCCGCGCTGCCGGCGGAGGCCAGGGCCGCCTCCCTCGGCTGCGGCAACCCGACCGCGCTGGCCGAGCTCGGGCCGGGCGAGATCGTGCTCGACCTCGGGTCGGGAGGCGGCATCGACGTGCTCCTGTCGGCCCGCCGGGTGGGACCCACCGGCAAGGCCTACGGCCTCGACATGACCGACGAGATGCTCGCCCTCGCCCGCGAGAATCAGCGCAAGGCCGGCGTGGGCAACGTGGAGTTCCTCAAGGGGGAGATCGAGCAGATCCCTCTTCCCGAGAACTCGGTGGACGTCATCATCTCCAACTGTGTGATCAACCTCTCGGCCGACAAGGACCGGGTCTTCGCGGAGGCGTTCCGGGTGCTGAAGCCGGGCGGTCGCCTGGCCGTGTCGGACGTGGTCGTGCGCGGCGAGGTCCCCGCGGAGATCCGGCGGAGCGTCGAGCTCTGGATCGGCTGCGTGGCCGGCGCGCTACAGGAGCGGGAGTATCGGGACAAGCTCGCGGCGGCGGGGTTCGAAGGCATCGAGCTGGAGCCGACCCGCGTCTACCGCGTCGAGGAGGCCCGGGACTTCCTGGCGGGCGCCGGGCTCGACGTCGACGCCATCGCGCCGCAGGTGGCCGACCGGTTCATGAGCGCGTTCGTCCGCGCCCGCAAGCCCGTGTAACGTGTCTCCGGTTGTCGAGGGGGTGAGTCTCGGCCGCCGCCCGGCGGTTGCCGGCCGATGACCCCGATCCGCACGCGCCTGGCGACCGCGGCCGACGCGCCGGCCATCACCGCGATCTACAACGAGGGGATCGCCGACCGCGTCGCGACCTTCGAGACCGAGCCGCGGACGCCCGCCCAGATCGCGCAACAGCTCGCGGACAAGGGCGATCGGTTCCCGACGGTGGTCGCCGAGCGGGACGGGCAGGTGGTGGCGTGGGCGGGCGCGGGAGCCTATCGGAGCCGTCCCGCCTACGCGGGGGTCGCCGAGCACTCGGTGTACGTGGCCCGCGCCGCGCGAGGCACCGGCGCCGGCCGGGCGGCGCTCGAGGCGCTGTGCCAGGCCTACGCCGAGCGGGGCTTCTGGAAGATCGTCTCCCGGATCTTCCCGGAGAACACCGCGAGCCTGCGCCTCCACGAGCGGTGCGGGTTCCGCGTGGTCGGCGTCTACCAGCGACACGGCAAGCTCGAGGGCGAGTGGCGCGACTGCGTGATCGTGGAGCGGCTCCTCTGACATGAGCCGTCCGCGCGTCCTGTTCCTCTGCACGCACAACTCGGCCCGGAGCCAGATGGCCGAGGGCTTCCTCCGCGCGATGGCGGGCGATCGCTTCGAGGTCGGGAGCGCGGGGACCGAGAAGACGTCGGTCAACCCGCTGGCGATCCGGGTCATGGCCGAGCGGGGCATCGACATCAGCGGGCAGACCTCGAAGCTCTACTCCGACCTGGAGTCCTGGGACTGTCTCATCACGGTCTGCGACGACGCGAACGAGCGGTGCCCCTGGGTCCCCGGCTCGGTGGAGCGGTTGCACTGGTCCTTCCCCGATCCGTCGCGCGCGACCGGCACCGAGGAGGAGCGGCTCGTGGTGTTCCGCCGGGTGCGCGACCAGATCCAGGAGCGCCTGACCGACTGGCTCCGCGGCCGTTGACCCCGGCGCGCCTCGTCGCCTGCGTGTGCGCCGCGCAGGTGTGCGCCCAGATCGGGGCCTACACGTGGCCGGCGCTGCTGCCCGACTTCCTCGCCGAGTGGCGGATCACCAATCGGGAGGCGGGCTGGATCACCGGGATCTTCTACGCCGCCTACACGGTGTCGGTGCCGATCCTCGTCACGCTCACCGACCGCGTGGACGCCCGCGCGGTCTATCTGAGCGGCGTGGCGCTCACGGTGGCGAGCCACCTGGGCTTCGCCGTCCTCGCCGACGGGCCGTGGGGCGCCGCCGCGGCGCGCGCGCTCGCCGGGGTGGGCTGGGCCGGCACCTACATGACCGGCCTCAAGCTGCTGGCCGACCGGGTGGAGCCGGCGCTCATGTCCCGCGCGGTGGCCGGGCACGCCGCGAGCATCGGCATCGCCGGCGCCGTCTCGTTCGTGTTCGCGGGCACGCTCGGCCGGTGGCTCGGCTGGCGCGGGGCCTTCGCGGCGGCCGGGGTCGCCGCGATGATCGGCTGGCTGATCGTGTTCCGGTGGGCGCCGGCCCGGGAGCGCCGCCCGGCCGCCGCGGTCTCCGGCGCGCTCTTCGATTTCCGGCCGGTGCTCCGCAACCGCTCGGCCATGGCGTACGCCGTCGCCTACTGCGCGCATACCTGGGAGATGAACGCCCTGCGCGGCTGGGCGGTCGCGTTCCTGGCCTACGTGGCGGCCACGACGGGGGACCGCAGCGCGTGGATCGGTCCCACCGCGGTGGCGATGACCATGGGGCTCGTCGGCACGTGGGCGAGCGTGGCGGGGAACGAAGCCGCGATCCGCCTGGGCCGGCCGCGACTGGTGCGCCTGGCCATGACCGCGTGCGTGGTCTGCGCGGCCGCCGTCGGCTTCGTCGGCGCGCGCTCGTATCCGCTGGCCGCCGGCCTCGTGCTCCTCTACGGGCTCCTGATCTGGCTCGACTCCTCCTCGCTGACCGCCGGCGCCGCCGGGAGCGCGGATCCCGCGCGGCGCGGCGCCACCCTGGCGCTGCACTCGATGGCGGGCTACGCGGGCGGGTCGGTCGGGCCCATCGTGATCGGCTGGATCCTCGATCTGAGCGGTGGGATGTCCCCCATGGGCTGGGGTCTCGCCTTTCTCCACGTGGCCGGGATCGCGCTGCTGGGGCAGGTGGCCTTCGTGCTCCTGGGGCCGCGCGATCTCGTCGGAGACCGGCGAAGCGGAGCGGGGCCCCGCACGGATCGCGCTTGACGAGGCCGCCCGGTCCGGTGGAGCATCGGGTGCCGCGCGCACCGACGCGCCCAGGAGGCCGCCGCCCCATGCTCACTCGCCGGGAGTTCCTCGCCGCCGCCACCACCGCCGCGACTCTGGCCGCCGGCCCGTCCGGCGCCTTCGCCCAGACCCCCCGCCTGGCTCGATCGCTGACCGCGAGCGGATGATCCTCGCCGACCGCGTTGCGGTGGTCACCGGAGCCGGCAACGGCATCGGCCGGGCGATCGCGCTGGCCCTGGCCCGGGCGGGGGCTCACGTCGCCTCGGTGGACGTGGACGGCGCGGCCGCCCGGGCGACCGCGGAGGCCGCGGCGGCGCGGGGCCCCCGGAGCCTGGCGGTCGACACCGACGTGGGCGATCTCGCC
>DATHSW010000374.1:0-10924 GCA_035463855.1 Candidatus Deferrimicrobiaceae bacterium
GCGGTCGCCGGCGTCGATGACCCGGGCGCCGGCAACGGTGGTCAGCCCCGGGCCCAGCCCGGCGATGCGATCGCCCTCAATGAGGACATCCGCCCGCTGGAGCGCCGCTGGCATACCCGCCAGGACCTGACCGCCGCGAATGAGCAGAGCCATGGGTGTCTCCTCAGGGGTCGACTGAGGTCGTTCATGTTGACTTGTATGAAGCGGCTGGCCGTGTCAAGTCGTCGTGTCGCTCCTTGTGTTGGGTTCACATCGTCACGGCTGAGTCATGGGGCAGTGGACTCCGGTCTCGCGAGGTTCCGTCAGCCTTGTATCCGCGCTTGTCAAGGGCGAGGGGCACTCGCCGGCGCATAGGGGGATTCGAAGGGCGGGGGCGCCATCTATCCTGCGGCCCTGCAGCAGCGGCCAAGCCAACATTCGCGCTCACCCACCCGTCGAACCTGCGAGAGACCATGAGGCCCAGTGACCTCACCATCACCGTGTCCAGTCAGTCCTCCGTGTGCCTCACGCGTGCAGCGCGGCGACGGAGTTAGGCAGGGCCGCGGGGTGGCGGGGCGCATACACCGTCCCGTCTCGGAGGAGCGCATAGAGAATGCCGGCCAGGCGGCGGGCCAGCGCGACGACGGCGACGTGTTTACCCCGGCGCGTGGCGATGCGCAGGGCCCAGGTCCAGAGCGCCTCGGCCGCGGGGGGCCGGCAGCGCAGGATCGAGCGTGCGGCTTGAATGAGCAGCCAGCGCACGCGCGAGTGCCCGGCCTTGGTGATCGGGCCGCGGCGCTGCGTCTCGCCCGAGCTGTACTCGCGGGGCACGAGGCCGAGATAGGCTTCGAGCTGATGCGCGTCGTGGAAGCGCTGGGCGTCGTCGACCGCGGCGAGGAAGGCGGCCGCGGTGACGGGGCCGACGCCGGGGACGGAGCGCAACCGCGGCACGCGGGGATCCTGGACGGCGAGGTGCTCGATCGTCGCGTCCGAGTACGCGAGCTGCTGGTTGAGGGGCCCCAGGACGGCGAGCAGCGGCGCGACCACCGAGCGCAAGCGGCCCGGCAGGGGCAGGCCCCGAACGCGGTCGACAATACTGTCCGCACCGCCGGAGGGCACGCGGTAGCCGTGCTGACGGAGCAGGGCCCGGATGACCGAGATGTAGCGCGTGCGCGTGTGGACCAGGGCGTCCCGCACCCCGAGGCGGCCCCGCACGTGGCGCTGGGGATCAGAGAGCCGATGGGCGGGGCGGTAGGCGCCGAGCAGGCAGGCCTCGGCCAAGGCGCGGGCATCGCGCCGGTCGGTCTTGACCTTGCGGGAGCGAGTGGCATACATGGGCGCGAAGTTCGGGTCGGCGACGATAACCTCGTGCCCGAGGGCCTCGAGACACCGGGCGACCCATTCGCTGTCGGTCGAGGCCTCGATCAGCATCCGGGCGCGGGGCCGGCCCCCGAGCACGGCGGCGAAGCGCTCGGGCTCGGTGCGGATCCGCTGCTCGACGATCTCACCCCCCTCGGCGAGGATGTAAATCTGGCTTTCCCTCTTGTGGACGTCGATGCCAATATGGTCCATGGCTGGCCTCTCCCCTCTTGCGGCGTTGACCGCGGGGTGCTCTTGTGGGGCAGTCTATGCCACCACGTCAAGCGGGAGGCCAGCCGCTTCATCCCATCTATCCTCTCCGGAGAGTTCGCGGAGAGGAACAAGGTTTCGAGCGACAGGCCTACGCCGCTCGATCAGCCGCTGCTCCACAAGTAGTTGAAATGGAAATGGCGGAAGCGTGTGGGAGTCGAACCCACCTCCGACTTGTCTAGAGCCGGACGCCGGATTTGAAGTCCGGGAGGCCCACCGGGATCCTAGACGCCTCCGAAGCCAACCTCGCCTGAAATCAGGGCGTTTCAGTGTACCACCGAGCGGCAGATCTGGGAGCCGGCCCCCGGGGGCGGTCCGGGGCGCGTGCTACCCTCGGCTGGTGAGCCGGATCTGGCGCTGCCTGGCACTGGCCGGCCTCGTCCTGGCGCTCCTGCCCGGTGGCCGGCCCGCGCTGGGCGACGGCGCGGGACCGCGTGCGATCTCCTCCGCCGAGCAGCAGTTCCTGGAGCGGCACTGGCGGATGCCCATCCCGCCCCAGGGGGAGGCCCCCTCCTCCTTCGCGCCCCTCGAGCGCTCACTGGCCCCACGGGATTGCGGCGCCTGCCATCCGACCCAGTACGAGGACTGGCGAAGCAGCATCCACGCCCGCAGCATGGGACCCGGCATCACCGGGCAGCTCGTCGAGATGGCGCACCGTGATCCCGCGGGGGCGCGGGGCTGTCTCGTCTGTCACGCCCCGCTCGCGGAGCAGTCCCCGCTTGCCCGGACCGCGGCCGGACTCGAGGCCAATCCGGCCTTCGATCCGGCGCTCGCGCGCGAGGGCGTCGTCTGCGCGACCTGCCACGTACGGGGGCACCAGCGCTTCGGGCCGCCGCCCCGGACCACCGCCCAGGGCCTCCGGGTCCCGCGCGCGGAGCTTCCCCACAACGGCGCGACCTATACCGCGGCATACGAGCGCGCGGAGTTCTGCGCCGCCTGTCACCAGTTCGGTCCGGGTGGCCCCAGCCTCAACGGCAAGCCGCTGGAGAACACCTACGAGGAGTGGCGGACCAGCCCCGCCGCGGACCGCGGGCTCTCCTGCCAGGATTGCCACATGCCGGACCGGCGCCATCGGTGGCGCGGCATCCACGATCCGGAGATGGTGAGGTCGGGGGTGCGCGTGGGCCTGGCCCTCGACCAGACGCGGTATCGGCCGGGGCAGCGCCTACGGGCGACGGTGACGGTGGCGAGCGTGAAGGTCGGTCACTACTTCCCGACCTACGTGACCCCGCAGGTCGTGGTGCGCGCGGTGCTGCTCGGCCGCAACCGCGAGCCCATCGCGGGGACCGCCCAGGAAGGCGTCATCGGGCGGCAGGTGCCGCTCGATCTCTCGCGCGAGATCGCGGACACCCGCATCCCGCCCGGCGGCCGCTTCGTGCTCCGCTACGATCGGGCCCTGGAGGGGCCGGGGCTCTCGCTCCGGGTCACCGTCACCGTGTACCCGGACCACTTCTACACCGGCTTCTTCGCGACCCTCCTCGAGACGGGACCGGGAGCGGGCGAGGCCGAGATCCGGGAAGCCCTGGAGGCCACCCGACGGTCGCCCTTCGAGATCTTCGCGCGGGACGTCCCGCTGACCTGACGACGACCGCGGCCCTCGCGGCCGCGCGGCGCCGGTCGGCCGCCCGGCGCGGGGGTCGGATCGGGGGGCGCGATGTGGCCCATGTCGGGCTCGAGCTGGAGGGTGTCGGCGATCTTGGTGTAGCTCGAGAACATCTGGGTCACCCCGATCACTTCCATCACGCCGCGCTCGCCCGTGCCGAGGCGCCGCATCTCGGCGAGGTGGAAGGCAGTGCCGAAGCGCGAGCGCGAGGTCAGCGACACCGCGAAGGCGAGCGCCTCCTTCAGGCGCCGGGAGAGCCGGTTGTTCCCGAAGGCGCGCTTGACCGCCGCCCACACGTCGGCCGCGTAGTCCGGATCGTGCGCGATCAGGCGGAACGGCAGCGGGACATCGGGGGCCCCGTAGAAGGCGCGGATGTCGTTGAAGAGCGTGCGCGTCTCCTCACCCCCGGTTGCGGGATCGAGCGCGGGAAGCCCGAGCGTGGCCTCGCCGAGCGCGTCGGCCACCACGTTCAGGGCATTGGTGACGCCCACCACGTGGGCCGCCTCGTACCACAGCGCGTCTTCCGGCATCCCCTGCAGCTTCCCGGCTGCAGTGTGGGCGCGCACTCAGTAGTCGCAGGCGTTGACGCCGCTCACCACCGCGGCGACCATCTCCTTCTCGGCGCGCGTGAACTCCCCGGGAGCCATCGCCCGCTTCATGGCGCGGCCGTGGGGGCCGCCGAACTCGCCGTCCCACGCCATCACGCGGCTCATCGCGGGGGGCTGCGGGAAATCGTAGCGGAACCAGGTCTTGGAGAGCTCGAACAGCTTCTGGGCGGCGAGTGGATACTCGGACGCCTCGCGCAGTCGAACCGTGGGCATGGCTGCCTCCCTCGGGCTCAGCGGCCGCCGGCCAACGGCGGGAACAATGACAGCACATCGCCCTCGGCCAGGGCCCGGTCGGGCGTGACGTCACGACCGTTGACGACGGTCAGGCGCTCCAGGTCAGGGGGAACGCGGAGGGAGTGTACCACCTGCTCGACCGTGGTGCCGTCGGGGACGTCGAGCACCACGCTGTCCCCGCGGGTCCCCGGCGGCAGGTAGGCCCGCAGGGTCGCCGTGAGGTGAACCACCACCTTCACGGTCTAGCGGAAGCCGCCCTGCTCCGGCTCCATCTGGCGACCGGCGGCGACACGAAGCCGGTCGCCGGGGAAGATACGCGCGCCGCGCTCGAGATCGTTCCAGCGGGTGAGCTGCTGGACCGAGACCCCGTAGCGCTTCGCGATGCCGCCGATGGTGTCGAGCGGCCGCACGACGTGGACGCCCGCGGGGGCCGCCCCTGCCACCCGGATCTTCCGCTTGCCCCGATCGGTAGTCCGGGAGCCCGAGGCGGTCTTCCGGGCCTCCACCTCTCGATCGAGACCGGCCTGCAGCGCCGCCCCGCTGCCTCGCGGGACCTTCAGGTGATACGGCGAGTCCGGGGGCGTCTGCTTGAGGCGGAGCTCGGAGTTGAGCCGGACCAGCTCCTCGAAGGGAATGCCCGAGAGGGCCGCGACGTGCTTGAGGCTGGTGGCCTTCGGGACCGTGATCTGCTCGTAGCTCAGCGGCTCCTCGGGCCGGACCGTGAAGCCGTACTGCTCGGGCTCCTGCCCGATGATGGTCACCGCGTGGATGGCCGGCACGAAGTTCTTGGTCTCGTCCCGGAGGAGACGGGTGCGGGTCAAGCTCCAGAAGTCGCGGGTGCCGGTGCCCTGGATGGCCCGCAGGACCTTCATCTCTCCCGCGTTGTACGCCGCCTGAACGAGCTCCCAGGACCCGAAGATCTTGTAGAGATCGCTCAGGTAGTTGGCGGCCGCCACCGTGGACTTCTCGGGGTCGAGACGCTCATCCAGCCAGCGATCCACGCGGAGACCGTAGCGCCGCGCGGTGGGGGCCATGAACTGCCAGAGACCCTTCGCCCCGGCATGGGAGACCGCGACCGGGTTGAACCCGCTCTCGATCATCGCGGTGAAAACCAGTTCCTCGGGCAGGCCCTTCTGCCGGAACACGTCCAGGATCATCGGCAGGTAGCGGCCGGAGCGGGTCAGCCATCGCTCCACGACCGCCCGCCGGTAGCCCGTCTGGAACTGCTCCAGGAACCGGAGGACATGCTCGTTCTGCTGGATCTGATAGCTCGGCACCCGCGAGGGAGCCTCCACGGCGAGGGCGGTGGCGGACTGCGACGGCTCGGGCGACTGCTGGGGGGGCTCCGTCCTGACCGAGACCCGGGAGCCCGGGCTTGGCGTGAAGAACTCGGCCCAGAAGTCCGCGTCCGGAATGTCTGAGCTGTCTGCAGTGATCGCGGGCTCAGCCACCAGGGTGGCCGCGCCGGACTGGTCGACTGGGAACGCCCCGGCCGGCTCGGCCGCCGGGTCGCCCGTCCAGGCGGCATCCAGATCAGGCTCCGCTCCGACCGCCCCTGGCACCGCCAGGTAGCTGGCCGAGAAGAACAGAACGCCTGTCAGGAGGAGCCGGATCTGTAAGGCCATCAGGTCAAGGGGAAGCATGAACTTTCTATCACGAGGGAATATTCGGGTCAACGGCCGTCGGCCCGCCGGCGGGAGGACGCCCTCGAGCCCCGGTGGGCGCCCTAGGCTAAGCGGCGTTGAAGAAAGGCGTTTTCTGACTAGCGGCGCTCCGGCAAGCCTGGCTGGGTGGCGGGGGGTCGCGAGGGTATCTGGTTCCCGCTCTCCTGCCTGGCCGCCGTCATCCACGCGTTGCGGTCACTCATCCTGACCTCGACCGTCTGGGCCGGCCTCACCGCAATGCGCGATCTCCAGTAGGTGACGATCGAATAGGTCACGTTGGTCGGTATCTGCGGGTAGCGCTTCGCGTCCTGGTCACGGAGCTTGAAGCGCTTCCCCGTGTGGCCGCTCTCCAGCCAGGCCAGCAGCAGCCAGTCTCCCGCGGGCACGTCGGCGAGCCGGACAGCACCCTGCGCGTCGGTCCGCTCGTTTCGCACGAGCGCTCCCCCACCCGCCGCGACCAGGGCGCGCTCGTAGTCCACCCGCGTGCTCTCGACTCGGGCCACCGCCCGGGTATAGGCGTCGACCGAGTCGCGCAACCCCGCCTTCACCGCATCCAGCTCGGCTTCGAGCTGCCCCGAGTACGGGAGGAGCACGACCGATACGTCCGGCCGGGGCGCGGGGGCCGCGGCCGGGCGGGTCGCCTCGACGTACGCGCGCGCGGTCACCACGCCCGGCGCCTGCTCGCCGCCGGACTTGAGATAGGCCGCCACGAGGGCCGCGAGATCGGGCTCCGCCGCGGGCCCCGAGCCCGCGGTCAGCAGCAGCCCGGCCACCGCCAGGACGACCCTGGCGGCCCGGGGAATCCTCATCGGGCGGTCTCGCGCGGGCGGGTGCGCCAGCGATCGTGCATCCAGAGCCACTGCTCCGGCGCCCGGCGGATCGCCGCCTCGAGCACCTGGTTGAACGTGGTCGTGTAGGTGGTGACCAGTCCGTCCGCCGGCGGAGGCAGGGCCGGACCGGCCTCCATGCAGTGCCGGCCGTCCGGCTCTCGGCGGAGAAAGACGGGCACGACGGGGGCGCCCGTCCGCAAGGCCAGGAGGGCGAGCCCCTTGGAGGTGGACGCGGGCGCGCCGAAGAACGGCACGAATACCCCTTCCGCGCGGGTGGCGTTCTGGTCGAGCAGAATGCCGACCATGCGCTGCCGCCGGAGCGCGGCCACCACTTCGCGCACCGCCCGGCGCTTGGTGATCAGCTCGGCGCCGCTGCGGCGCCGGAACCGGATCGCCAGCTCGTCGAGCAGCGGATGGTCCAGAGGCCGCGTCACGATGGACAGCGGCAGGCCGGAGAGCCCGTGGGCGGCGGCCAGCAGCTCCCAGTTGCCGTAGTGCGCCGTCAGGATGAGCACGCCGCGGCCATGAGCGGCCGCCGCCTCGAGATGCTCGCGCCCATCCAGCCGAACCCGCGAGAGCATGACATCCGTGGGACGAAGGACGTAGCGACATATTTCGACCAGGTTCATGCCCAGGTGCTGGAAAGACCGGCGCCCCAGGCGCCGGAGATCGGCTCCGGACCGCTCCGCCCCGAAGCTGCGCCGGAGGTTGTCCAGCGCCATCGCGCGCCGGCGCGGGAGAAGCCACCACAGGACGTCGCCCAGGCGCCGGCCGACCGCGAGGCCGACGGCGGCAGGCAGGTGGGCCAGGAGCCACCCGATCGGGAAGAGGGCCAGGAGCCCCGCGGACGCCGCCCGCAGACCGGCGCGGGAGCGGGCCGCGCTCATCCCACGCGAGTGACGATCAGGGTCGTGGCCGCCCAGACGGCCGCGGCGATCAGCGCGGAGAGCGGGATGGTGAGGATCCACGCCCAGACGATCTGGCCGGCGATCCCCCAGCGCACGGCCGAGAACCGCTGAGTGGCGCCCACCCCCATGATCGAGCCGGTGATGGTGTGGGTCGTGCTGACCGGAATGCCCCCGACCGCGGTGCCGAGCAGCATGACCGCGCCCGCCGTCTCCGCGCAGAACCCGCCGATCGGCCGCAGCTTGGTCAGCCGCATGCCCATGGTCTTGACGATCCGCCAGCCCCCCGCGAGGGTGCCGAGGCCGATGGCCGCGTGAGCAGCCAGGATCACCCAGAACGGCACGTAGAACTCGGACCCCAGATAGCCGGCGGAGAACAGGAGGATCGAGATGACCCCCATCGTCTTCTGCGCGTCGTTCGTCCCGTGGCCCAGGCTGTAGCCGGCCGCGGAGATCAGCTGCAGTCGGCGGAAGAGCCCGTCCACCCGGCTCGGCCGGACTCCCCGCACCGCCCAGAGCGTGCCGACCATCAACGTGAATCCCAGGCAGAGCCCGAGCACCGGTGCGAGCACGATGAACGCGAGGATCTTGAACAGCCCGGTGGGGAGCAGGCACCCGAAGCCGGCCTTGGCCACCGCTGCCCCCGCGAAGCCGCCGATGAGGGCATGCGAGGAGCTGGAGGGAATGCCGAAGTACCAGGTGATGAGGTTCCACGCGATGGCGCCGCAGAGGCCGCCCAGGATGACCCACTGATCCACCACGCCGGCGTCCACCACCCCCTTGCCCACGGTCTGGGCGACCTGCACGCCGAAGCCGAACGCGGCCGCGAAGTTGAAGAAGGCGGCCCACACCACCGCCTGCATGGGAGTGAGCACCCGCGTGGACACCACGGTGGCGATGGAGTTGGCCGCGTCGTGGAAGCCGTTGATGTAGTCGAAGGCGAGGGCGACCAGGATGATGAGCCCGATCACCACCAGGGACCAGCTCATGCGGGGCGGGCGCTCCCCCCTCACGCCATCTTGAGGGTGATGCCCTCGATGACGTTGACCACGTCCTCGCACCGATCGGTGACCGACTCCATCGTCTCGTACAGCTCCTTCCACTTGATCACCTCGATGGCGTCGGTGCCGCCTTCGAAGAGGGCCGCGAGCTGGTCGCGGAGCAGGCGGTCCGCCTCGTTCTCGAGGCGATTCACCTCGACCGCGTGCTTGTGGTAGAAGGGCGAGAGGGTGCGCAGGCAGCGCACCGCCCGGTCGGTCTCCTCGGCCGCCTTCGTGATGATCTTGGCCATCCCGATACAGCCCTCGGTCGGAGCCTTGATCTTGTAGAGCAGCAGGCGGTCCGCCACCGCGTCGATCAGGTCGAGCACGTCGTCGAGCCGGCTCGCCAGGGCGTAGATATCCTCACGGTCGATCGGGGTGATGAAGGTGGTGTTGAGCCGGCGCACGATCTCGTGGGTCAACGTGTCGCCCGCGTGCTCGAGATCCTTGATCTGCTGCGCCTTCGCCTTGGCGTCCGGATAGTCGAGCGTCAGCTCTTCCAGGACGCGGGCGGCGGAGACGATGTGGCCGCCCTGCTGCTCGAACAGATCGAAGAACTTCTCCTCTCGCGGCAACAAGCGGAACACGGGGGTATCCTCTCGCGCCCCTGGGCCGATGTCAACGCCGCGGGGACCGGCGAGTTGACAGCCCCGGAGCCCCATCGCTAGGATGGCGCCGTGTCACGCCTCGCGACTCGCCCGACCCGTCACGTGCGCTGCCCGCGCTGCGGCCTCCGCCGCGAATGGAGCGGGAATCCGCACCGGCCGTTCTGCTCTCTCACGTGCCGGCTCATCGATCTGGGCGCGTGGCTCGACGAGCGCTATCGCGTCGCGGGGCCGGAGCTGTCCACCGAGTCGGAACCCCCGGGGAATGGGGTTCCGCGCGGCGGATGACCGATCTCTTCGACGATCCCCTCGGCTTCCTCTCCGGCCTCGTCCTCAAGCTCCCGGCCCTGCTCCTGGCGGTGACCGTGCACGAGCTGGCTCACGCGCTCGTCGCCGATCGGCTCGGCGACTCCACCGCGCGCCGGCTCGGGCGGATCACGCTCAATCCCCTGCCGCACCTCGATCCGCTCGGGGCACTGGCCTTCGTGCTGGCCGGGTTCGGCTGGGCGAAACCGGTACCGGTCAACCCACAGAACTTCCGCCACCCGGTCCGGGACATGGCGTGGGTGGCGGTGGCGGGCCCGGTGTCGAACTTCGTCGTGGCCTTCGTGGCCCTGGTGGCGGTGCGGCTGCTCGGGCAGGTGGGGGGCGCGTTTCCGTTCGTGGCGGAGCCCCTGGGCGGGGTGCTGTTCTGGGCCTACGTCTTCAACCTGGCCCTGGGGATCTTCAACCTGATTCCGCTGCCGCCGCTGGACGGCGGGCACTTCCTGCCCTATCTCTTCCCGCGCGCGTCGTGGGGCTTCATCCACCAGCTCGAGCAGGCGGGGCCGTTCCTGCTCATCCTGCTGGTGCTTTCGGGCGCGACGCGCTACGTGGTCCAGCCCGTCTTCAATCTGATCAGCGGCTTCTACCTCGCGGCCGTTCGCCTGCTGATCTAGCCCGGCTCACCTGCGACCGCGCGGCCTCGTGGCGCAGGAGCCACCGTTTCCGCCACAGCCCGCCCCCGTAGCCGGTCAGCGAGTCATCGCCGCCGACCAGCCGGTGACACGGCACCACGACCGAGATCGGATTGCGCCCGTTGGCGGCCCCCACTGCCCGTGCCGCCGCGCCGCGTCCGAGGGCCCGGGCCAGCGCGCCGTAGGTCATGGTCCGCCCCGCCGGGATCCGCCGCAGCGCGCGCCAGACGCGCTGCTGGAACAGGGTGCCTCCCGTCTCCACCGGGATGCGGTCCAGCGCCGCGAGGTCGCCCGCCAGGTAGGCACGGATCTTCGTGCTCAGGCCGAACGGATCGCGGGCCCGGCGCCGCGGCACACCAGGGTAGCGCGCGGCGAGCTGTCGGACGAGCCGGGCCGCTCCGAACTCCAGCGCGCAGAGGCGCCCGGCGCGGGCCGCGATGGCGACGCGGCCGAGCGGGCTCGCGATCAGGTCGATGAGCAGCATCGCGCTCCTCGTGGAAAAAGCTAGGCGCCCGAGCCTTTCGGCTCGAGCGCCTGAATTAACCCGGCAGCGACCTACTCTCCCACGCCGTTACCAGCGCAGTACCATCGGCCCTGGAGGGCTTAACTTCCGTGTTCGGGATGGGAACGGGTGTGGCCCCTCCGGCAACGCCACCGGGAATCGAGTGGCAATCGAATACGTTGATTCTCGAGTGCAGCCAAGCAATGTCGCCTGAGCAGTCTTGTATGGATGAGTGCAACGTGGTCAAGCCGCACGGCCGATTAGTACCGCTCGGCTGAACGCCTTACGGCGCTTACACCCGCGGCCTATCAACCTGGTAATCTTCCAGGGGCCTTCAGAGGGCTTACGCCCTGGGAGGTCTCATCTTGA
>DATHSW010000375.1:0-14066 GCA_035463855.1 Candidatus Deferrimicrobiaceae bacterium
CTCCGGGGAGAGGGCAGGGTGAGGGGCCCAGGGATGGGGGTCCAGGGGGAGGGGCTATGGCGTGAGCCCGCTGGCCGTGCCCACCGCGGTCTTCTCCCCGTGCTGGTTCTGGCACCACACCTCGACGACCACCCGGGTGCCCGCGCCCTCGGGTCGCGTCTCCCTCACCACGCCGTGCACGGTCAGGCGGTCGCCCGCGTAGACCGGCTTGATGAAGGCCATCGACAGCGTGCCGCCCTTGACGAAGCCGGCGCCGAGCAGCCGGGTCATCATCTCCGAGACGTAGGCGGTCGACATCATGCCCTGGGCCAGCGTGGTCCGGAACCCCTTCTGGTGCGCCCACGCCTCGTCGGTGTGGATCGAGCGCGGGCGCACGCCCGAGTACACGTCGATCCGCCGCTGCGTCAGCTCCTTCGTGAGCGACGGCAGCTCCTGCCCGACCGCGGCGGCCTCAGCGACCGGCATGGCGCGCGCCCTCCGGGATCAACATCTGGGTGAACTGGCCCCGGACGAGCGCGGTGCCGCCCTCGTCCTCGGTGACGTACTCGGTGACCATGTACTGCCGCCCGCGCCGCTCGTACTTGTCGATCACCCGCCCGCGCGAGCGCACGCGCATGCCGGGCCGCACCGGCTCGAGGAAGTTGAACTCCATCTTGGCGTGCAGCCCCGCGTGCACGACGTACTTGCCGTGGCGCAGATGCAGGGCCTGGTTGGCCATCAGCGTGGGATGGGCCACCGGCCCCCCGAACGGCGACGGCCCCGAGAACCACGGGTGGTGGTCGTCCACCGCGAAGGCGTAGGCCTCGATGTCCTCGGGCGTCACCAGGTGCGGGTCCGACACGAACTCCTCGCCGACCGTGAGCGCCTCGTACGTCAGCTTCGGGAACTCGGTCATGTGTCCCTCCAGGAAACCATCTCCCCTGGGGGGAGAGGGCAGGGTGAGGGGTGGTGAGGGAGCTATCGCACCGCCGGCAGCACCTCGGCGGTGAACCGGTCGAGCTGGGCGAGCTGATCGTTGCCGATGAAGCGGATGCAGAGATCGGTGACCCCGGCCGCGGCGTAGCGCGCGAGCGTGTCGATCACCACCGGGGCGGGCCCCAGGCCCATCGCGCCCCGCTCGTGCACGCCGCCGCCGTAGTAGGTGGTCAGGAACTCGGTGGTGACGCGCTGGGCGGTCGCCACGTCGTCGTCGAGCCGCACCGTCGTGTAGACGCAGAGCGGGAGCTCCGCGCGCGGCCGGCCGTGCCGCGCGAGCGCCTCGAGGGCCCGCTCGCGGATGACCGGGATCTCCTCGAAGTGCACGTAGGTCGTGATGATCCCGTCGCCCAGGCGGCCGAAGCGCTCGAACTGGGCGGGGAGCAGCTCCCCGCGGTTGCCCGCGGTGATGAGGATGGGCGGCCCCTCGGTGCGCCACGGCAGCGGCCCGATGGTGTGATCCACCAGGTCGAGGTCGTGGCCGTGATGGGTCACCGGCTCCCCCGTCCAGAGCTTCCGCCAGATCTCGATGTGCTCCTCGAGCCGCCGGACCCGCGCCTTGTGGTTGGCCCCGCACGCCGCCCACTCCCGCTCCGCGCTGGGCAGGCTCCAGCCCACGCCCAGGCCCAGAACCAGCCGGCCCTGGGAGATCTGGTCGATGTTGGCGAGCTGCTGGGCCAGCACCACCGGGTGGCGCAGGGCCGGGAGCAGCACCGCCGTCCCGAGCCGCACCCGCGTGGTGATCCCGGCCAGGTAGGCCAGGGTCGTCAGCGCGTCGAGCCGCGGCTTGGCCACGATGCTGTCGCCCACCCACACCGCGTCGTACCCGGCCTGGTCGGCCCTGCGGGCCATGGTCCAGCAGGGCTCGAGCGGCGGCCGCCGGGCCGACTCCATCACCACGCCGCGGGTCGGGATGAGGACGCCGATACGCATGGCCGGGAGTGTACCGCACCTCGGTCCCCGCCGATCCGTGTCAGTCCACTGACGTCGATCGTCGTCAAGGGCCCTCGTCCCGGAGCGCGCTCGCGCGAGAACACGCGAAGAATCAAGCGGCGGGCGATGGCCCGCGACGTGCAATGACAGCCGCGGTGAAGGACATCCTGAAGGAGAAGGGTCGTTGAAGACGCTCCGTGCCTCCGTCGTTCTGGCCTCGCTCGCCCGCATCGCGTCGGCGTTCTCCATCCCGCAGCCCGGCGAATCGCTTCCGGCCTCCAGCCCCGCCCTGACCGGCGCGCCCGGATCGGACCGCACGCCGGGCCGGCCGCCGACGCCCGGCCGCCCGCTGCGCCGCTCGCTGAATGCCGCGGTCGCGGAGGGCGCCTTCGCGGAGATCTTCGCGGCCTGCGCCACGGGGGCCGTCATCACCGGCTGGGCCCTCTACCTGGGCGCGAGCGCCGCGATGATCGGCCTGCTCGGTGCGCTACCGGTGGGCGCCCAGGTCGCGAGCCTGCCCGCGGCCTGGTTCACGGGGGCGCGCAGCCGCAAGGCGGTGGCCCTCTGGGCCGTCGGGATCTCGCGCCTGACGTTTCTACCTTTACTCGCTCTGCCGACGCTTGACGCGGAACAGGGCACCAAGCTCCATCTGTTCCTCGGCATCGTCGCGATCAGCACGCTCGCGAGCGTGATCGGCAACAGCGCCTGGGTGGCGTGGATGGGCGACCTCGTGCCGGACCGCCTGCGCGGCCGCTTCTTCGGCCGCCGCACGATCTTCCTCAACGTCGCCGGCACGATCACCTCGCTCGGGGCCGCGATCCTGCTGGACCGGCTCGCGCCGATGGGCTGGACCGGCGCCGCGCTCTCCGGGCTCACCGGCGCCGCCTGCCTGGCCGGCGTGGTCAGCGTGGTGCTGATGCGTCGCCAGCACGAGCCGCCCGTCGCCGCCGAGCCCGGCCTGCCCGCCTGGCAGGCGCTCGGGCTCGCGCTGCGCGACCGGCGCGCGCGGCCCTTCCTCGGCTACCTGCTCGCCTGGAACGCGGCGGTGGGCATCTCGGCCAGCTTCTTCGCCTACCACATGCTGACCAATCTGCAGACCGGCTTCCTGGTGGTGGCCGCCCACGGCGTCGGCGTGGCCATGGTGCGCATCGCCTCGGCCCGCTTCTGGGGCCACGCGGTGGACCGCATCGGCGCCGGGCCGGTCGTGGTCTTCTGCTCCTTCGGCATCGCGGCGGTGCCGGTCACCTGGTTCTTCATCACGCCGGACCGGCTCTGGCCGATCGCGCTCGACGCGGTCTTCGCCGCCTTCCTCTGGTCGGGCCACAACATCGCCGCCTTCGACCTGACCATCGGCCTGGCCCCGCGCGCCTCGCGCCCCTTCTACCTGGGCGCCTTCGCCACCGCCGGCGGCCTGGGCTTCGGCGCGGCCTCCATGCTGGCCGGCCAGCTCGCCGCGCTCATCCCCACTCACTTCGTGCTGGCCGGCGAGGCGTGGACCAACCTGCACGTGCTCTTCCTGCTCTCCGCGCTGGGCCGCCTCGCCTCCGCGGGCCTGTCGCTGCGCCTGCACGACCCGGGCGCCCGCGGCGACGTGCGCGAGCTGGTCCACGCGCTGGCCGCGCGCAGCGGCCTCGGCGCCGTCCGCCCCTACCTCCCCGCGTTCGCCCGCCTCGCCCGCCGCTAAACCCCCTCTCCCCTCTGGGGAGAGGGCAGGGTGAGGGGCCTCGAGGTGAGGGGCCTGGAGGTGAGGGGGCCCGCGTTGCCCGCCTCCTCCTCGCGTGGCATAGTAGCCGCCCGCCCCATGAGCGATCCGATCACCCTCCAGAAGTTCGCGATCGGCCAGTCCGTGTCCCGCCTGGAGGACCCGCGCCTCGTGCAGGGCCTCGGCCGCTACTCCGACGACGTGACCCTGCCGCGGCAGGCCTACGCGGTGGTGGTGCGCTCGCCGCACGCGCACGCGCGGATCGCGAGCATCGACCCCGCCGCCGCCCGGCGCGCGCCCGGCGTGCTCGCGGTGCTCACCGGCGCCGATCTCGCGGCCGACGGCGTCGGCCACCTGCCGTCGGACGCCGCGCGCAAGCGCCGCGACGGCGCGCCCGCGTTCCCCACCCCGCGCCCCGCGCTGGCGCGCGATCGAGTGCGCCACGTGGGCGACCCGGTGGCGCTCGTCGTCGCCACGAGCCCGGAAGCGGCCGCCGACGCGGCGGAGCTGGTGGCCGTCGGCTACGCGCCGCTGCCCGCGGTGACCGGCGCGGCGCGCGCCACGACCGCGGGAGCGCCCGCGGTCTGGGACGAGGCGCCCGACAACGTGGCCTTCGTCTGGGAGGCCGGCTCGCGCGACGCGGTGGCGCGGGCCTTCGCGCAGGCCGCCCACGTCACGCGGCTCGACTTCGTGGTGACGCGCGTGGCCGCCGCGCCGCTCGAGCCGCGGGCGGCGGTGGGCGAGTTCGACCGCCGCAGCGGGCGCTACACGCTGCACACCGGCATCCAGGGGCCGCACGGCCTGCGCGCGCTGCTCGCCGAGCAGATCTTCCGCGTGCCCCACGGGCAGGTCCGGGTGGTGACCGGCGAGGTCGGCGGCAGCTTCGGCATGCGCAGCGGCATCTACCCGGAGCTGGTGCTGGTCCTCTGGGCCGCGAAGCGGCTCGGCCGCCCCGTGAAGTGGACGTCCAGCCGCCGCGAGGGCTTTCTGAGCGACGAGCACGGCCGCGACAACGTGACCTCGGCCGAGCTGGCGCTGGACGCGGGCGGCCGCTTTCTCGGCCTGCGGGTCGTGCTCAAGGTGGACATCGGGGCCTACCTCACCCAGCGGAGCGCGGGCCCCGCCACCAACAACGTGGGCGGCCTCGCCGGCGTGTACACCACGCCGGCCATCCACGTCGAGAGCACCGGCGTGTTCACCCACACCACGCCGACCGGCCCGTACCGCGGGGCCGGGCGCCCCGAGGCCACGTACGCGATCGAGCGGGTCATCGACGTGGCGGCGCGCGAGCTCGGGATCGACCCGATCGAGCTGCGCCGCCGCAACCTGATCCCGCCCTCCGCGATGCCCTTCAAGACCGGGCTCGTCTTCACCTACGACTGCGGCGAGTTCGAGCGGATCATGACGATGGCCCTGACCCAGGCCGACCGCGCCGGCTTCGAGCGGCGCCGGGCCGCCGCGCGGGCGCGCGGCACGCTCCTGGGGTTGGGCCTCGCGAACCCGATCGAGGTCGCGGGCGGCCCCTACACCGCGCTCAACCCCGACACCGCGGAGCTGCGCGTCAACCCCGACGGCTCCGTCTCGCTCTTCGCGGGCTCGACCTCGATGGGCCAGGGCAACGAGACGGCGTTCGCCCAGATCGTGAGCGACCGGCTTGGGCTGCCGCCCGACCGCATCCAGGTCTTCTGGGGCGACAGCGACGCCCTCGGCGCGGGCCGGGGCAACGGCGGATCGGGCGCGATCTCGGTCGGTGGCTCGGCGGTGCTGCGCGCCACCGAGAAGGTGATCGAGCGCGGGCGGCGCGTGGCCGCGCATCTCCTGGAGGCGGCGGTCGAAGACGTCACCTTCCGCGACGGGCGCTTCGTCGTGGCCGGCACCGACCGCGACGTCGCGTGGAGCCGCGTGGCCCGCACCGCGTACCAGCCGCGCCAGCTGCCGCCCGGCCTCGAGCCGGGCTTCAGCGAGACGGCCGCGTTCACCCCGCCCGCGGTCACCTTCCCCAACGGCTGCCACGTCTGCGAGGTCGAGGTGGACGGCGAGACCGGCGCGGTCCGCGTGGTGCGCTACACCGTCGTGGACGACGTCGGCCGCATGATCAACCCGCTGCTGGTCAAGGGGCAGATCCACGGCGGCGCCGTCCAGGGCCTGGGCCAGGGGCTCGCCGAGGTGCTCACCTACGACGAGGCGGGCCAGGTGCTCGCGGGCTCGTTCATGGACTACGCGATGCCGCGCGCCGACGAGGTGCCGCCCTTCGACGTGGACGCCCACGAGGTCCCGACGCGCGTGAACCCGCTGGGCGCCAAGGGCGTGGGCGAGGCCGGCACGGTGGGCGCGCTGCCCGCGCTGCTCAACGCGGTCAACGACGCGCTCGCCCCGCTCGGGGTCCGGCACCTCGACATGCCGGCGACGCCCGAGCGCGTCTGGCAGGCGATCCGCTCGGCCCGTCGGACCGGGTAGTTCCTACAGACCAGAAGCGTCAGGCGCAGAACAGCCCCGGCCGCGCCGCGGCGCAAGTACACGTGGTCATGGCATTTTCTGCCTGGCACTGGCGATGCAACCCATGCGCCCGATGGGTCTCCAGGCGAACGTGAGCATGGCCAACGGACGGATCCTCGTGGTCGACGACGACCCCGGGGCGCGGGACCTCATCGTCACGAGCCTGCGCGCCGACGGCCACGACGTGGACGCCAGCGGCAACGGCTTCGAGGCCCTCCGGCTGCTCGGCCGGCAGTGCTACGACCTGGTGGTGTCCGACCTGATGATGCCCGAGCTGGACGGCCCGAGCCTCTACTCGGCGGTCACCAGCCGATGGCCGGGCAGCCCTCCGCACTTCCTCTTCGTCTCCGGGCTCGCCAACACCTCCGCCTACGCCGGCTTCCTGAAGGTGATCCACGCCCCCTTGCTGCCCAAGCCGTTCAAGGTCGGCGCCCTCCGCCGCGCCATCAAGCGCCTCCTCTCCTGAGCTTCTCTCCCCACCGGGGAGAGGGCAGCCCGGAATTGCTCGAGCAGCGCGGTCAGCCGGCCAGGCGCCACTGCGCGAGCGAGGCCCGCGCCTCGCCCCCGCTCTTGTCGGGGATGATGGCCAACTCCAGCACCGTCACCCCGGCCAGCTCGACGCGATAGTCCTCGGCCTCGCGAATCGTCTCCGGCGGGCCGAAGTTCCACTGCTGGCGCAGGATCTCCCGGAACGACCGCCCGCCGTCCGGCGACCAGCGCAGCACGAACTCCTGCGTGCGCGTCGTGTCCGGCTCGATGAACAGCAGCCACATGCGGCTCAGGCGCTGCGGCCGGTCGAAGACGAGCCGGATGGTCTGCTCGCCCGGCAGCGCGGCCCGCCAGCCGGACTCCTCGCCGGGCACGAGCGCGGATTCGATGGGATAGGCGAGGTCCTCGGACGTCACCTCCACCTCGGCCAGCTGCTCCACGTCGAGCCACTCCGGCTCGGGGGGCGCCGTCTCCTTGGGTACCGGGGTTGTCACCCGCTTGCGCATGGGTCGCTCCTCTCCGGTTCGCGTCAGCTTGTAGAAATTACACGACGTTCTTACCGGGCGATCCGCGCCCCGCTTCATATCGCCGCGCCAATCCGTACTTGTGCTCCCGGCATGACCGTTGCGTGAGCTGCCCGTCCGGGGGGACATGCCCATGGAGTCGCAGGCCGACCGCGTTCCGGGATCGGATCCTGTCGAAGGGCCCTGCCCCCGCTGCGGCCGGCCGCTCCGGGCGCTTCACACGGTGAGCCAGTACGGGCGACCCAGCGTGGCCCTGCTGGAATGCGCACGCTGTCGCTACACGTGCCAGACCGTGGTCCCCCGGCTGTGGCCGGACGAGGCCTTTCCCCGAAACCCTTCTCAATCTCAAGCGAGGTGACTCATGGTGCAGCGCAAGCGGTTCCCGGCGCCGGGAGACTACAGCATCGCCGTGGCGGCCGAGCGGATGAAGGACGGCAAGTGGCTGGCCGTGACGACCATCCAGCAGTCCACCGCGAGCGGTGAGCGCAACATCGACCTGCCCATCTCGGACGCGCGGTTCGCGACCGAGGAAGAAGCCGAGCGCTTCGAGGTGAGCCGGGCGCAGGAGTGGATCGAGCGGAACGCGCCCTCGGACGCGCGCGCCTGAGCCACAGCCCCAACCCTCTCCCCTCCGGGGAGAGGGTGCGCTAGGCCGTCGGCCGGGCCGGCTCCGGAGGCACCTGGTACAGGTATTCGCGCAGGTAGCGGATCTCATCGCCCTTCTCCTGCATGTCCACCCGGATCAGGTCGCGGATCGAGATCATGGAGAGCATCTGATCGCCCTTGACCACCAGCAGGTGGCGGATGTTGGCCTGATCCATCTTCCGCATGGCCGACTGGTAGTCCTCGTCCGGGTCGCCCGCGATGATCTGCGAGGTCATGACGTCACCGACCGGCGTGACGTCCGGATCGAGCCCGCGATCGACCACGCGTCGGACCACATCGCGCTCGGAGAAGACCCCGACCAGGCGCTCGCCCTCGAGCACCAGGACGATGCCCACGTTGTTGGCGGTCATGACCTGCACCGCTTCCCTCACCATCTCTTCGCGCTGTACCACGAAGAGAAATCCGGCTCGCATGATCTCGCGCAGCTTCGTCATTGCCAGCCCTCCTGTGGCTACCGGGCGTCCTCGCGCCCCGGCCGGGCCCTCACGGCGCGGGGCTTGGGAAGGGGCGGCCGTCGGACGCGCGCTCGAGCGCGCGCAGCGCGCTGTCCAGCACCACCGCGGCGCCGGCGGGACCGCCGACCACGCCTGGCCCGTGGGCATAGTGGTGCGAGAAGCCGCCCTCGTCGAGTCGCGCCATCAGCTGCTCGCCGCCCTCGCGGACCAGCAAGAGCCCGCGGCGGCTCGCGCAGGCCTGCGCCGCGCAGCCCGTGATCGCGATGTAGTCGGCGTCTCCGATGTGGACCATCCGCAGGGGGCCGCCCCTCTCGAAGTACAGCGGCGCCGCCGCGGTCAGCTTGCCGACTCCTCCCGGAGTCGGCGGCGCCCAGTCGGCGCCGAACAGGGCGCGCGCCTTGTCGTGGAGCTGGGGATTGGCCAGGACCTCGCCGGCCGAGCGGCCGTAGGCCAGCGCGCGGGCGTCGGCCGGCAGCACCTCCGCCACCGGCGGCCCGGACGAGCCCGGCGGTGGAGGCACCACGCACGCAGTGGCGACCGGCGTGAGCAGCAGGCACGCGAGCGCTCCCCGCAGCAGCGAATGGCGCATGGCCGTCCCCCTTGCTGATTCCATGGGCAATCCCCATGCCACGCTCCCGCGTAGCGCAAGCCCCCGCAAACTTGGCCGGCCCGAACGCATCACCGACCCCCGCACCCGCCGATACGCGTAAGACTTACCCACCCCCACATCCCCCGACCGAGAAATTCCTTCTGACTCGCTCCAGGAAATTCCTACCGACGGCCGGCGGGTCGCCGTGCCCACTCCCACGATTCCAGCACCTTGTCGCCCATCGCTCCCTGGCACAAGCATTGCCCGTTCCCGCTCCACCACCACGAGGAGACGCCACTCACCCAGCCATGCTGCGGGCGATCATGACAGATGACGACGCGGTGATCCGTACGCGAGGGAGTTGCCGGCGATGCGGGACGCCACTCGAGCAGCCCAGGACATGACTCCCGAAGTCCTTCTGTGTCCGCAGTGTCACGAACGCGTGGACCTGGACCAGCAAGAGTACGTGGTCACGAACCGGGATTCAGCGCGGACGAGACACAATCGGCTCTACGCTCACTTCGTCTGCGTCCGAGGTCAGGACAGATCGGTCCAGGACATGAGCGAGATGGAGCTCGAGGCGCTGTACCGGCGGATCCTCTCGGAGCTGGACGAGGAGGCCATGGAACGACTCGGCATACAGCGAATCAACCGGGAAGCCCGATGATCGCCGCGATCGAGCGTCGAGCCGCGGGCCGTCGCAACGGGCAACAGTCCGATGGTCAGGGCGCAGCCTCGCTCGCCAAGGCCACGCCGGCCACTCCTATCGGGCCGACGCGGGTCCGCGTCGCCCTCCTGAGCGATAGCGCCCTCTTCCGGTCCGGCCTGCATCGCCTCCTGGGAGCCGATCCGGCGTTGCTCGTGGTGGCCGAGCTGACCGCGGGCCCCGTACGGGAGCTCTTGCGCACCAGCGCGCCCCAGATCCTCGTCGTGGACGCGCAGACCGAGGGGGCCCTCGAGATCTGCTGCGAGCTTCGCCTGAATGGCGCGCGGCCCTGGGTCATACTGGCCGGCGCCGACCAGGATGACCGGTGGGCCGTCGAGGCCCTCAAGGCGGGTGCTCGCGGGATTCTTCCCAAGAGTGCCACTGTCGAGCATCTGCTCAAGGCGGTCCGCGTCGTACATCAGGGCGAGGTGTGGGCCACCAACCGGGTGATCGCCCAGACCATCGGGGAGCTGGCGGCCAGGTCGGTCAACCCTCGCCTGGGCAAGCTGGCCTTCCGGGAACGACTGAGCCCCCGGGAGCAGGAGATCGTGCTCCTCATCGTGGGCGGCCTCAGCAACCTGGAGGCCGCGATCCGCCTCGGGATCACCGAGGCGACCGTGAAGGCCCATCTCACCCACATCTTCCAGAAGCTCGCGCTTCGCGGCCGCTCTCAGCTCGCGGCGCACTACCACGAGAGCCTCGCGGAGCCGGTCCGGGGCACGGGTCGAGCCCTGCTCGACGCCTGAGGACGACCCCTCTCCCCCTGGGAGAGGGCAGGGTGGGTGACCTGCTGGGGGTATCGCCGGGTGGACGTTGACGGGGTGGGCGCATCCAGACTAGCTTGAGGCGCATGACGCTGTCTTCCGTCCGCACCAAGCACTGGACCCGTGCCGAGTACGAGCGGCTGGTCGACCTGGGCGCCTTCCGACCCGGCGAGCGCCTGGAGCTGGTCGGCGGCGACCTGGTCGTCCGCGAGCCTCAGGGCGGTCCGCACGCCACGGCCGTCGGCCTCGCCGAGGACGCGCTGCGCGAGGCCTTCGGCGCCGGATGGACGGTCAGAGCGCATGGTCCCATCGCGCTCGACGACGACTCCGAGCCCGAGCCCGACGTCGCCGTGGTCCCCGGCAGCCGCCGAGATCACCGGCGCGCCCATCCGTCGCGTCCTGTTCTCATCGTCGAGGTGGCTGACTCGAGCCTGGATTTCGATCGGGGAGAGAAGGCCAGCCTCTATGCGAGGGCCTGGATCGCCGACTACTGGGTCCTCGATCTCGGGGCGCAAGTGCTGGAGGTCTACCGCGAGCCGGCTCCCGCCCCACAGGCACGGTATGGCCACCGCTATGGCGCGACGATCACCCTGGGCGCCAGGGACCGTGTGAGCCCGCTCGCTGCACCGACCGCCGCGATCCTCGTCGCCGACCTTCTACCGTGAGCGAAGCGGCACTCTCCACGGTACGGACGAAGCGCTGGACGCGGCTGGAATACGAGCGTCTGATCGACCTGGGGGCGTTCGGACCGGAGGATCGTCTGGAGCTGCTCGGTGGCCAGCTGGTCGTTCGCGAGCCCCAGGGTCGGCCGCACGCCACCGGGATCCGCCTGGTGGCGGGGGCCCTCCGCGCGGCGTTCGGCCCGGGCTGGACGATCGAGGCTCAGTTGCCGGTCGCCCTCGATGAGGATTCGGAGCCCGAACCGGACATCGCCGTTCTACCGGGTGGCCCGCGTGACTACGCAGCGTCTCATCCCACCCATCCGACCCTCGTGGTCGAGGTGGCGCTGGCGAGCCTGGCGCTCGATCGCGGCGAGAAGGCAAGTCTGTACGCCAGGGCCGGCGTGACCGACTACTGGATCGTCAACCTCGTGGACAATCTCGTGGAGGTACACCGGACACCCGTAGCGGATCGTGATGCGCCCTATGGCTGGCGCTACCGCTCGATAGCGATGCTGCGGCCGGGCGACGCCGTGACCCCGCTGGCTCTCCCCTCCATCACCATCCCGGTGGTCGACCTGCTGCCCTGACCTGACGCCCGACACGCGCCTTGCGTCAGCAAGGCTCTCCCGCCTGCTCACTCAGGACGGATCGCCCCGATCGCGCTGACCGAGAACTCGGGAACCTCCCGGCGGATCCGCATGACGTCCGGTTCGAACCGCGTGTCCGCGAACCCGGCGGACTCGATCGCCGCCTTCCACTGTTCGGGGGTCAGAAATCCGCCATTGGGACGGTAGACCGGGTGCAGCCGCGGAGATCGGAATGTCTGGATCAGATTGAAGATGAACTCACTATGGACGACCTGGTGCGGGTACGGACGGACGCACTCGGATATGATCAGCCACCCGCCCGCGCGGAGCGTTCGCCGGACCTGGCCCAGCGTGAACTCGAGATCATGCGCCACGTGGAGGGTGTTCACGGCATAGACCGCGGTGACGCTGGACGGGGCGAGGCCCTGCGCTTCGAACGGGCGATTGATGTCGAGGGTGTCGAATCTCCTGGGCACGCCTTCGGGCCGATGCGCCCGCAGCGCCTGCTCGCCGCGCCTGAGGAACGCGGGCACGAGCTCCGTGAAGCGGTACTCCCGGATCGCGCCGAGCCGGCCCGCCGCCCCCAGGCGCTCGAGCAGCGCGACCGCGCCGCTCCCGAGCCCGCCTCCCAGCTCCACCACCACCCCGCCGTCCCGCGGAAGCCACCGCTCGAAGGCCGCCGCGCCGACGAGGTTGTTCACCGCGTACAGGCCGTTGTGGTTGGAGAAGTAGTCGATCCAGAGGCGAAGCCGCCGCGGCGAGAACAGCACGTCCTCACCGAGGATGTCTCCCCGCAAGAACGCCGGGTAGTCCTGCGCGACCGTCTCCGCGAGGACGTAGGACGGCATCCACGAGGGATCGTGTCGCAGCTGCTCCTCGCGCGCGGCGGCAGGATCGGCACCCGGCAACGGACCCCGCGCGCGGAACCCGGGAGTCCCGTCGCCGGGAACCTCCTCCACCACCCCGCGCTCGACCAGGAGCCGGAGCATCCAGTCGAGGGGCATGACCGCTCGGCCGGCCTCGAGCCGCTCCCGCGCGGCGATCGCCTCCGCGCTGCCCCCCTCCCGGATCGCCGCCTCGAGCCCGGTCTCACGGATGACCTTGAGCACCAGGCGGTAGATGAACTCGTCGTACAGGAGGTAGGACTGGAGGAACGAGAGGTCGAAGACGGGCACGAGATGCGGCGGGAGCAGCGCCCGGAACCATGCCGCGGCGGCCTCGACCTTGGCGTGTCCCAGGCCGAGGATCGTCTGCGCGGCCTTGACCTCATCCATGGATCCCGCTGATCGCGACCCGCCTTGGTCAGCGGTCGACGCTGCGCGATCTGATGTACTCAATCAACGTACCCAGCGTCTGGAAGTGCGCGTCCAGGTCTTGCGTCTCGTCGATCACGAAGCCGAAGCGCTCCTCGATGCCGATTGACAGCTCGATGAAGTCGAGCGAATCGAGTCCGAGCGAGCCCTCGATGTTCTTGGGGAGCACCGTTTCCAGGGAAAGCTCCGGGAGCCGGCTCGGCTCGAACTTGAGCCGCTCCACCATGATGTCCTTGAGCTCCCCGAGCACCTTGTCGATCTCCATCCCATCTCCCCTCCCCGGTCGTGATGACATCTTACCGATCAAACGGATCCCAGACATCGAAGAAGTTGAACCACTGCGTCGGGTACTCGCGCACGATGGCCTCGAGGGCCGCAACCCAGCCGCGCGCGGCTTCTTCCTCTTCCCCGCGCCGGGCGGTGAGCGGCTCGGCGACCTTCACCACGTACCGATGGTGCGCGTCCAGGAGGCAGAACGCCGGCAAGAGGGGGACCCCGACCGCGCTGGCCAACCGGAACGGCCCGAGCGGGAACGGCGCCGGTCGCCCGAAGAAGGGAACCTCGACGTCTCCCCTGGTCCCGAGCGCCCGGTCCCCCTGCACGCCGATCACCTCGCCCCGCCGGAGCGCGGCGAACAGCTGCAAGGACACGGTGGGAAGCGAGCGCGAGACGAAGCGCACCCCCTCGCCGTCCCGTCGTACCCAGCGGTGCAGCTCCCGCGCCTCGTCCGGAGCGACCACCACGTGGGTCGGCCGGGCGCTCCGTCCCGCGAGGAGCCGCCCGGCCAGCTCCCAGTTGCCCACGTGGGCGGTCAGCGAGATGAGTCCCCCCGACAGCTGGGCGAGCCGCTCGATGCCCTCCACCGTGCCGACATGGGAGGGCAGACGGGTCGCCGGCTGCCGGTTCGTCGAAACCAGGTCACTGAAGCACATGGCGAAATTGGTGAACACGCGAACCGTGAGGCTGTCCAGCTGGGATCCGGTGACGCCCGTGAAGCGCGTCATGGTCTTCTGGATCGCGGCCCGTTCGGCCGGCATGAACGACGGGGCGAGACGCCCGATATGCCGTGCGAGCGCAAGCCGCAATCGGCGTGGCAGCCAGCTCAACCCCGCCGCGAGCCGATAGAAATCCGGGCGATTGTAGGGGTGCGAGTACCAGCGGCGTGCTGCCTCATCGATGCTCGACGTCATTCGTACAGCCACGGG
>DATHSW010000376.1:0-8541 GCA_035463855.1 Candidatus Deferrimicrobiaceae bacterium
TCATGTGGTCCCTCCCGGGGATCGGAGCGAGACACCCGCCCACTCCTCGATGATGCGGGCGATCGCGGTGTGGTCCTGCTCGGCCATGCCGCGGGCCATCGCGAGCCGGTAGACCTCGGCGGCGGCGCGCGCGATCGGCGACGGCACCCCCGCCTCCTGCGCGAGGCGCCCGTAGCCGTCGAGGTCCTTCATCATGAGTCGAATCGCGAAGCCCGCGTCGAAGGCGCCGTTGAGGATGAAGCGCGGGAACTTGTTGTCGCTCGCGTTGGAGCGCCCGCTCGAGGCCTGGAGGATCTCGACCGCGCGGGCCGGATCCACGCCGGCCCGCGCCGCCACCGCGACCGCCTCGATGGTCAGCGCGAGGATGCCGCCCGAGCACATGTTGTTGACGAGCTTGATGGCGTGACCGGTGCCGACCGGGCCCGCGTGGAAGATGTGCCGGCCCATGCGGGCGAGCACCGGACGCGCGCGCTCGAGCAACGCGGGATCGCCGCCCACCATGATGGCGAGCGTACCCTCGACCGCGCCGCGCACCCCGCCCGACACCGGGGCGTCGATGAGGGCGGAGCCGCGCGCGACCACCTCGCGCTCGAGCTCGCGGGTCGCCGAGGGATCGGCCGATGTCATCTCGAGCACGAGGCTCCCCGGCCGCAGCGCGTCGAGCAGGCCCTTCGGCCCCATCAACACCGCCCGCACCTCGCGCGAGGTCGGCAGGATGGTGATCACGGTCTGCGCGGCGGCCGCGACCTCGGCGGGCGAGGCCGCCCACGTGGCCGCGCGGGCCAGGAGCGGACGCGCCGCCTCCGGCCGCGCGTCGTGGACCACCAGCGCATACCCCCCGTCCAGCAAGCGCCCCGCCATCGGCGCGCCCATGTTGCCGAGCCCGATGAAGCCGATCGTCTCCCTCATGACCGCTGACTCGCCTCCTGTATGCTCGTGCCCATGCTGCTCGGGCTGCTTCTCATCGCGGTCGCCGCCGCGTCCTGGGGCACCACCGGCGCCACCATGACCCTCCTCGCGCGGGAGGCCGCGGCCTCGCCGCTGCTCGTCGGCTGGACCCGTCTCGCCATCGCCGCGCCCGTCCTCGTGCTGGCCGCCGCCGGGGTCACGCGCTTCGGCGCGCCATCCGCCGCGCGACGGCCGTGGCCGTCCCTCGCCGATCTCCCGCTCTGCGCCGCGCTCGGCCTCGCCATGGCCGCCTACCAGCTCTGCTACTTCCGCGCGGTCACCCTCGTCGGCGTCGCTCCCGCCGCTCTTCTCGCCATCTGCTCGGCCCCGCTGCTGATCGCGGTGCTGGCCACCGTCTTCCTCGGAGAGCGACTGACCCCGCGGGTACGGCGGTCGCTCGGGATGGCGGTTGCCGGGACCGCGCTGCTCGTGGTCGGCCCGCGCGGATTCGACGAGATCGCGGGCCAATTCGGGCTGGGGGCGCTTCTCGCGCTCGGCGCGGGGGTATCTTACGCCGTGTACGCGGTGGCCGCCAAGGGGCTTCTGGCGCGCGTCGCCCCGCTCGCGGTCGCCGCGATCACCTTCGCGCTGGCCGCGCTGTTCCTCGCGCCCGCGCTGCTCGGCGAGGCGGCACCCGGGCGCGCGGTCGCGACCGGCTGGCCGCTCCTGCTCTACCTGGGCCTCGGGCCCACCGCGGTCGGCTACGCGCTGTACACGGCGGGACTGGCCCGCGTGCCGGCGACCGCGGCCGGCATCGTGACGCTGCTGGAGCCCCTCACCGCCGCCACGCTCGGCCTCGTGGTCTTCGGCGAGCGCCTGGGCCCCGTCGGCATCACCGGCGCCCTCCTCCTCCTCGCCTCCCTCGCCCTGCTGACCACCGCGCACCGCTAAGCCGGGGTCAGGTCTTACATTCCGACATTTTCATCGCGCGCGGCGACACGCCGCGCCGCGGAAATGTCGGAATGTAAGACCTGACCCCCTCAGCGGTCGATGACGCGGCTGACCGCGCGGCTGAACGTGCAGTTGGGCACGACGCAGGAGTGCTTGCCGGAGCCGCCGCCCACCATCACGTAGACGTCCTCCGGCGCGGGCACGCGCGGCAGGCGCGCCGCCTCGTCGGTCACCTTGGTCATCCACGCGGGCCAGTCGTGCATGCCCCACATGCCCCCGAGCTTCATCCGCCCGAGCGGCATGCGGGCGTGCTCGAAGACGAAGCGCTGCACGTCGGCGCGGGTGAGCCCGTCGGCCGCGATGGTGGCCGCGTGCTCCGGCCCGAGCACCACCAGGAGCTGGCTCTGCGAGAGGTACCAGCCCACGTTGGAGCCGAGCGAGGTCGCCACGTCGGCCACGTTGTTGAGGATGCCCGCCGCGGTGGTGGAGACGTGGTCGTTGACGTTGTGGGGGCCCTCGCCGCCGAACACGGTGACCACGCTCTGCTCCGGCTTGAAGCCGAGCGCCACGTGCAGCGGCTCCCAGGGCGTGTCCTCGCGCTCGGCGATGGCGTAGGCGAACTTGGCCGGGCTCCCCTGCGTGGCCATGTCGCCGCGCCCGGGCCAGCCCCCGCCCACGTTCATGAGGATCAGCCGGACCGCGCGCCCGATGGTGGCGTTGGCGCGGAAGCCCGGCCCGAAGAGGCCGGAGCCCGCGTGCAGCCCGATGGCGTGCGCGTAGGGTCCGGTCACGACGATCAGGGGGGCAACGGGATGCGTGGTCGCCTGGACCCCGTAGAGATTGAACGCGGGGTCCAGCATCGCCTGCACGGCCGCCACGATCACCGGGAAGTAGGCGGGCTCGCAGCCGGCCATGACCGCGTTCACCGCGAGCTTCTCGACCGAGCACTCCCGCCAGAGCGGCGGCATGACCCCGAGGGACTCGGCGGCCTTGGTCCTGGCTCCCGCCACCATCGCGCGCACGCGCTCGGCGGTGGGCGGCACGAAGGGGAGCCCGTCGCACCACTCCCGCTTGCAGAACTCCGCGTAGACGTCTTCTTCCGGCAGGGTCAGCGTCGCTTCCGCGGTCTCGGTCATGACGGGCTCACCGGCCGCCCAGCATGGCCGTCAGCTGCTCCACCGCCTGCGCGATCCGCCGGCTCACGCCCTCCGGCGCCTCACCGCCCAGCGGGTGCTGGACCACGAGCAGCGGCAGCCCGGTCGCGCCGAGCGCGGCCATCTCCCCCAGCGCCAGGCGCTGGAACACGGTGGTGGTGATCAGGCCCGCGGGCGTCCCGGCCTTCGCGAGCTCCAACGAGTCGTGGAGACTCCACGACGTGCAGGACCCTCAGTCGGCGGATCCGGCGAAGACGAGATCGCACTCCTTCGAGAGCGCCTCGATGATCTCGGGGGCGGCGCCGGTGGCCGCGTTGGCCTTGCGGCGGATGACCACGCGCTTGACGCCGTGACGCTCCTTGAGGGCCTCGCCGATGCCGGTCACGAGGCGGTCGAAGTTGTGCTTGGTGTTGTCGAGGAAGCCCACCGTGAGACCCCGCAGATCGGCGGGCAGCGGCGGAATCGCGCTGGTCGCCGTGCGGAGCTCGCCCACCGGGCTCAGCACCGTGATGAGGGCCATGTCGGTCTCCTGCTATCGGGTGAACGGCGTGGAGCGGGCCAGCAGGCGTCTCACCGCTGAGCCCAGCTCCTCCAGCACGCTGCGCTTGATGCGGACCCTCACGTTCTCCACCGGCTCCGGGCTGCCGGCGCGGTGGATCACGAGCGTGCCGGTGAACTCGGACGCGGTCTCGTCGGTCATGGCGAGCCCGCGCAGCGTGAGCATCTCCCACTCCGGCTCCGCCGACGCCCCGCGGCGCTCCGAGCCCGGGTCCATAGCGTCGTATAGTACCGCACATGCTCGTCCTGGCGCTCGACGTCGGCACCAGCTCCGCCCGCGCGCGCGCCTTCGACGCGGCCGGCCGCGCGCAGCCGGGGGCGGAGGGCCGGGTGAGCTACGAGCCCCGCACCACCCCGGACGGCGGCGTCGAGCTGGACGCCGACCTGCTGCTGGCCGCGGCCGCCGAGGCGATCGATGCCGGTCTCGCCGGGCTGGGCGCGGGCGCGGCCCGCGTCGCCGCGGTGGGCGTCTCGGTGTTCTGGCACAGCCTCCTCGCGCTCGACGCGACCGGCCGGCCGCTCACGCCGGTCATCACCTGGGCCGACACGCGGAGCGCGGAGGCGGCCGCGACGCTGCGCCGCGCGCACGACGAGCGCCGGATCCACGCGCGCACCGGCGCGCCGCTGCACGCCGCGTTCTTCCCGGCCAAGCTCCGCTGGCTGCGCGAGGCGCGCCCGCAGGTCTTCTCGCGCGCCGCCACCTGGTGCGGCTTCGGCGAGTACCTCCACGCCCGGCTCACGGGCCGGCTCGCCACGAGCCTCTCCATGGCCTCCGGCACCGGCCTGCTCGATCAGGCCGGCGGCGGCTGGGATCCGGAGATGCTGGAGGCCGCCGGGATCGCCGCCCACCAGCTGCCGCCCATCGACGACGTCGCCGCGCCCGGCCTCATCGCGCCCCACGCCGCGCGCTGGCCCGGCCTCGCGCGCGTGCCCTGGCATCCCGCCCGCGGAGACGGGGCGTGCTCCAACGTGGGCTCGGGCTGCTGGGGCCCGGGGCGGGTCGCGCTCAACGTGGGCACGTCCGCCGCCCTGCGCGTGGTGCTGCCCGCACCGTCGGGCCCGCACCCGGCCACGCCGTGGGGGCTCTGGCGCTACCGGGTGGACGGTGGCCGCGCCCTGGTCGGGGGCGCGACGTCCGAGGGCGGCAACGTCCTGGCCTGGTGCCGCAAGCACCTGGTGCTGCCGCACGATCCCGCGGCGCTCGAGGAGGCGCTCGGCGCGATCGCGCCCGACGGGCACGGCCTCACCGGGCTGCCCTTCTTCGCCGGCGAGCGGAGCCCGGGCTGGCGCCCGGAGGCCCGGGCCGCCGTCGCGGGCCTCTCGCTGGGGACGGGCGGGGTGGAGATCACCCGGGCGCTGCTCGAGAGCGTGGCCTTCCGCCTCGCCGAGATCTACGACCGCCTCCGCGCGCTGGCCGCCGCCGACCATCTCGTGGTGGCCTCGGGCGGGGCCCTCGCCCGCTCGCCGGTCTGGGCCCAGATCGTGACCGATGCCCTCGGCGTCCCGGTGGCCCTCGGAAGCGACGCCGAGGCCTCCGTGCGGGGCGCCGCCCTGCTCGCGCTGGAGGCCCTGGGCGTGCCCATCCCGGAGGCTCCGGCACCCCGCCGGGTGCTCCAGCCGATCCCCGAGCGCCACGCCCGGTACCAGGCGGCCCGGGAGCGGCAGCGGCGGCTCTACGACAACATTGTCGGGTTTATCCACTCCTGAGAGAATAGACGTCGCGGGATCATGCGAATCGCCATCGGCTGCGACGATACCGGCTTTCCGCTCAAGGAACCCCTGGTGGCCGCCCTCGAGGCCGAGGGGCACGACGTCCTCGACCTCGGCACCTTCTCGACGGAGCCCGTGGACTATCCGGACTATGCGCGGGCGGTCGGGCAGGCGGTGCTGCGCGGCTTCGTGGACGCGAGCCTCCTGCTCTGCGCCAGCGGCGCCGGCGGGGTGATCGCGGCCAACAAGATGCGGGGCATCCGCGCCGTGCTCTGCCATGACGCGGAGGCCGCCCGGCAGAGCCGCGAGGAGGTCGACGCCAACGTGCTCTGCCTCGCCGCGGCGGGGCTCGAGGCCAAGGCCGCCGTCGAGATCGCCCAGGCCTTCGTCGGCACCGAGTTCGCCCCCGGCGATCCGCAGTCCCGGCAGGTGACCAAGATCGGCCAGCTCGAGGCGGGGCTGCTGGGCGCCGACAAGGCGCCGCTCAAGCCGGCGGACGACAAGGCAGCGCCGAAAGCCGCCGCGCCCAAACCCGCGACCCCGAAACCCGCCCCCAAGCGGGAGGCGCCGGTCACCCCCGTGGAGCCGCCGCCCCCACCACCGCCGGCGCCGGAGCGCCCCGCCGCGCCCGTGGTCACGACCCCGCCGCTGGTCCTGCCGGACCCGCTCAAGCTCCCCGCGGTGGAGGAGACGCTGCGCTTCCTGGAGTCGCGCGAGTTCCTCGATCGCCTCTGGGTGAAGGACGCCACGCTGTGGAAGGGCGACGCGGCCACCGTGCGCAACCGGCTCGGCTGGCTCACCTCGCCCACCATCATGCGCAGCCACGCCGAGGACATCCGCTCGTTCGCCGACGAGGTGCGCCGCCTGCAGTACTCCCACGTGGTCCTGCTCGGCATAGGCGGCTCCTCCCTGACCGCGGAGGTGTTCAACGAGACCTTCGGCTCGAAGATGGGCTTCCCGGACATGCTGCTGCTCGATTCCACCGATCCGGGGGCGGTCAAGCACGTGTTCGAGAGCGTGAATCTGAGCCGCACCCTCTTCGTGGTCGCGAGCAAGTCGGGCACCACCGCCGAGACCCTGGCCGCGTACGCCTACTTCCGCGGTCAGGTGGAGGCCGCCTCCTCGCCGCGTCCCGGCATGCAGTTCGTGGCCATCACCGACCCCGGCCGGCCTCTCGACAAGCTGGCGACCGAGACCGGCTTCCGCCGCACCTTCCTCAATCCCGCTTCCATCGGCGGGCGCTTCTCCGCGCTCTCGTTCTTCGGGCTGGTGCCGGCGGCGCTCATCGGCGTGGACATCAAGATCCTGCTCGAGCGCGCCCACGGCATGGTGGAAACGTGCGGCAACGAGGTGGGGGTGCGCGGCAACCCCGCGGTGCAGCTCGGCGCGGTGCTGGCCGGGCTGGCGCGGGCGGGCCGCGACAAGGTGACCCTCGTGCTGTCCGAGAAGATCCGCGCGCTCGGGGTGTGGATCGAGCAGCTCCTGGCCGAATCCCTCGGCAAGGACGGCACCGGCCTCGTCCCGGTGGTGGACGAGCCGCTCGGCGCCCCCGCCGTGTACGGCGACGACCGGGTCTTCGTGGCCATCGTGCTGGAGGGCGACTCCTCCCACGACGCGGCCCTCGCCAAGCTGGCGGACGCCGGGCACCCCGTGCTGCGGCTGCTCCTGCGCGATCCGATGGACCTGGGCGCCGAGTTCTTCCGCTGGGAGCTGGCCACCGCGACCGCGGGCGCCGTGCTCGGGGTGAATCCCTTCGACGAGCCCGACGTCGCGCGCGGCAAGGAGCAGGCGGGCACCCTGCTCACCGAGTGGCGGCGGTCCCGGCGCCTGCCCGAGTGGCCTTCGGACGTCGAGGAAGACGGCCTGGTCCTCATGACCAAGTCGAACAAGAAGCCGACCTCGGTCAGCAAGGGGCTGGCCGCGCATCTGGCCCAGGCCGGCCCCGGCGACTACCTGGCCATCCAGGCCTACCTGACCCCGACCCCCGACACCGCGCGCGCGCTCCACGAGATCCGGGTGGCGCTGCGCGACCGCCTGCGCATCGCGACCACGGTGGGCTGGGGCCCGCGCTACCTGCACTCGACCGGCCAGCTCCACAAGGGCGGGCCGACGAGCGGCCTCTTCATCCAGATCACCGGGGAGGACCGCGAGGACGTGGCGATCCCGGGCGCGGGATACGGGTTCACGACGCTCAAGGCGGCCCAGGCCCTGGCCGATCTGCAGAGCCTGCGCGACGGAGCGCGTCGGGTCATCCGGATCCATCTCACCGGCAAGCAGGCGCAGACCCTGCCGCAGCTGGTGGCCATGGTCCAGGGGCTGACCAAGAGGCTCTGACGCGCATGACGACTCCCACCCACGACGAGTCCTGCACGCTCGTCATCTTCGGCGCCTCGGGCGACCTGACCCGGCGCAAGCTCCTCCCCGCGCTGTGGTCCATGTTCCAGAGCCGCGTGCTCCCCGAGCCGTTCGCGGTGGTCGGGGTGGCGCGCTCCGAGATGACCAACGAGCAGTTCCGCACCCGCATGCGCGAGGCCATCGCCGACTTCGCGCGCGTGCAGCCGCCCTCGGCGCGGGTGTGGGACCGCTTCGCCCAGGCCCTCTTCTACTACTCGGGGGATCCCGCCGACTCCGCCATGTACCCGGGACTGGCCGCGTACCTCAAGCAGGTCGAGCAGGAGCGCGGCACCGGCGGCAATCGCCTCTTCTACGTCTCGACGCCGCCCTCGGTGTACCCGCACCTCGTCACCCGGCTCGGCGAAGCTGGGCTCAACCGCCCGCCCGAGCACACCGGCGCCTGGGTGCGCATCATCATCGAGAAGCCGTTCGGCCGCGATCTCGCCTCCGCCGGCTCGCTCAACCACGTGGTCGCCTCCGCGTTCACCGAAGATCAGGTCTACCGGATCGACCATTATCTGGGCAAGGAGACGGTCCAGAACGTCCTCGTGTTCCGCTGGGCCAACGGCATCTTCGAGCCGCTCTGGAACCGCAACCACGTGGACCACGTGCAGATCACGGTGGGCGAGTCCATCGGCGTCGAGGGCCGCGGCGCCTACTACGAGGAATCGGGGGCGCTGCGCGACATGATCCAGAACCACATCCTGCAGCTCCTCTGCCTGGTCGCGATGGAGCCGCCGGTCACCTTCGACGCCGACCCGGTGCGCGACGAGCAGACCAAGGTGATGCGTGCGATCCGTCCCATCGCGGCCGACGAGGTGGACCGGGTGGCGGTGCGCGGCCAGTACGGGCCCGGCTTCGTGGGCGGACAGCGGGTGCCGGGCTA
>DATHSW010000377.1:0-6154 GCA_035463855.1 Candidatus Deferrimicrobiaceae bacterium
CCGGCGTGGCGCCGGACCGCGCGGGCGGTGCTCTACTCGGGGCCCTCGCTCCGGCTCTTCGGCCACATGCTGCTCGCGGTGGCGGTGAGGCGCTAGGGCCGGTTGCTATACTGCCCGCGATGAGCGAGCCGTCCTTCCATCTGGCGGACTTCGGGGACCGGCGCGTGCTGACGGTGGACGGCCGGCAATACGAGACCCGCTACAGCGCCCGCGTCGTCCGGCTGCTCGTCGAGCGCAAGGGCGCCCGCCGCGCCCCCCTCTATTTCCCGTTCAAGGAGGCCCGCGCCCGCCTCTTCCTCGATCCGCTCTTCCGCTACCTCCGGGGCCGCGGCGCCCGCGATCTCTCGGTCCTCGAGGTCGGCGCCTCCTTCGGCCACATGACCGAATACCTGGCCGAGCAGCCCGAGGTCGGCGAGATCCACTGCTTCGACACGGATCCCGCGTTCGTGGACATCGTGCGCGCCAAGGTCGAGGAGCTGGGGCTCGCGAAGGTGAAGGACGTGCTCCTCCTCGCCAATGACGAGACCCGTCGCCTCCCGTGGCCGGACGCCCGCTTCGATCTCGTCCTGGTCGTCGGCGTGGTGGAGCACCTGCCCGCGCGCAACCGCCGCGCCCAGGTCGACGAGTACTATCGCGTGCTCGCGCCGGGCGGGCACATCGCCATCCTCGACACGCCGAATCGGCTCTTCCCGCTCGAGACGCACTCGATCGGCCTGCCGCTCGTGCAGTGGCTGCCCCCGCGGCTGGCCTACGCCTACGCGCGGCTGGCGCGCCCGCGGAAGTTCCGCGCGGTGAGCTACGAGACCTTCGTGGCCGACGGCACCGGCTGGCGCAACGCCACCCTCGCGGAGTGCCTGCCCTCCGGGGGCGCGGGCGGGCTGCGGGACGTGACGGAGGAGGCGGGCTACGGCTGGCGCTTCTTCCGCGACACCGCCCGCTCCCGTGCCCGCCGCGCGCTGCTGCCGGCCTTCGGAGTCGCGGCGGCCGCCCTCCGGGCCGCCGGGAGGTCTCCGTCGCTCTGCCTGCCGTACTTCAACCTGCTGTTTCGAAATGCCGAGCGTCGGTGACCCGGGCTCGGTGCTAAGATACCCGCGGCTATGTCGTCAGCGGGCTTCTGGAACGGTCGCCGCGTGCTCGTCACGGGGGGAAGCGGCTTCCTCGGGTCCTTCGTCGTGGCCCAGCTCCGGGCGCGGGGCGCGGGGAGCGTGTTCGTCCCGCGAAGCCGCGACTATGACCTGGTCGACCTCGGGGCGGTGCGGCGGCTCTACGACGATCAGCGGCCCGACATCGTGATCCACCTGGCCGCGGTGGTGGGCGGCATCGGCGCCAACCAGAAGCGCCCCGCCGAGTTCTTCTACCAGAACCTGATGATGGGCGTGCAGATGCTCGATCAGGCCTACGTCCACCGCATCGAGAAGTTCGTCGGAGTCGGGACGGTGTGCTCCTATCCCAAGCACACCCCGGTGCCGTTCACGGAAAGCCACCTCTGGGACGGCTATCCCGAGGAGACGAACGCTCCGTACGGCCTGGCCAAGAAGATGCTGATCGTGCAGTCGCAGGCGTACCGCGCCCAGTACGGCTTCAACGCGATCAACCTCCTGCCCACCAACCTGTACGGCCCCCGCGACAACTTCGATCCCGAGACCTCTCACGTCATCCCCGCGCTCATCCGCCGCTGTCTCGAGGCCAAGCGGGCCGGGCGGGATCGCATCACGTGCTGGGGTACCGGGACGCCGACCCGCGAGTTCCTCTACGTCGAGGACGCGGCGGAGGCCATCGTGCTGGCCGCGGAGCGGCTCAACGCGAGCGAGCCGATGAACCTGGGCGTCGGCGAGGAGATCTCCATGCGGGACCTCGCCGAGCTGATCCGGAAGGCCACCGGGTATGCCGGCGAGATCCAGTGGGATCCGTCCCGACCGGACGGCCAGCCCCGGCGGTGCCTCGACACCTCGGCGGCCCGGCGGGAGCTCGGCTTCCAGGCGCGGACGCCGCTGACGGTGGGGCTGGAGCGCACGGTGCAGTGGTACCGGGACCGTGAGGCTGGCGGCTGACCGGCCGGCCCCCGCCGTTTCTTCCGAGGAGCGGCTCCGGCGCGAGCAGGCCCACCACCGGGGGCTGGCCGGCCGGCGAACCGAGGAGATCTGGGGCTGGGCCTCTCCCGCGGGCCGCCGCCGCGCCGACCGGCGCGGAGAGCTGTTCGCGGACGGAACCGGGATCGGACCGGGCCGGCGCGTGCTCGAGCTCGGCTGCGGCACCGGCGAGTTCACCCGCCGGGTGGCCCGGGGCGGGGCCGAGCTGATCGCCCTCGATCTCTCGCCGGAGCTCCTCGCGAAGGCGCGCGCCAAGGTGCGCGTGGGCGCGCGGTTCGTCCGCGCCGACGCCACCGTGCTGCCGTTTCCCACCGCGTCCTTCGACGCGGTGTACGGCTGCTCGATCCTGCACCATCTCGACGTGGAGGCGGCGTTGACCGAGGTGCGGCGCGTGCTGCGTCCGGGCGGGCGCCTCGTCTTCTCGGAGCCGAACCTGCTCAACCCGCAGGTCTTCCTGATGTTCAAGATCCACGCCCTGCGGCCGTACATCGGCTTCTCGCCCGACGAGATGGCGTTCACGCGGGGCGCCATCGTCCGGATCCTGCGCCGGCTGGGATTCGGCGGCGTCCGGGTCCGGTACTTCGATTTCCTGCACCCGGCGATCCCCGGCGGCCTGGTCCCGATGGTGGAGCCGGCGCTCGAGGGGCTCGAGCGCGTGCCCCTCCTCCGCGCGATCGCCGGCTCGCTGCTCATCCATGCTGAGCGCTGATCCGGCGTCCCGGGCGGCCTGGGCCCGGGCGGTCCGCGCCCGGCGGCCTCCCGCCGATCTGAGCGAGTACCTCGCGGGTTTCGAGGACTTCTTCGACCAGTACGCTCCCGAGGTGGATCGCTGGCGCCGCCGCCACCGCGGCTATCACGGCGCGATCGCCTCGCTCGCGCGCTTCTACATTCCCCGCGGCGCGCGGGTGCTCGAGGTCGGCTGCGGGACCGGCGAGCTGCTCGCCGCGCTGGAGCCTTCCGAGGGGGTGGGCATCGACCTGTCCTCGGCCATGGTCCAGGAGGCGTCCCGGCGCCATCCCCGTCTGCGCTTCCATCACGTCTCGGCCGAGCGGCTGGCCCTGCCCGGCGAGACGTTCGACTACGTCATCCTGTCCGACCTGCTGGGCTATCTCTACGACATCCGCGCGGTGTTCGAGCGCCTCGGTGAGGTGTCACACCCCGGCACGCGGGTGATCATCCACTGGTACAGCCGGCTCTGGCAGCCGGTGGTGCACCTGCTGGAGCGCCTCGGCCTCAAGGTGCCGCTGCCGTACCTGAACTGGACCACCGTCGAGGACGTGACCAACCTCCTCCATCTCGCCGGATTCGAGACCGTGCGGGTGCGGGGGCACCTCCTGCTGCCGCTCCGTCTCGGGCGCGTCGGCCGGTGGATCAATCGGGTCCTCCCCCAGCTCCCCATCCTCCGGTGGTTCGTATGGACGAACTGGGTGGTGGCGCGGGTCGCGAAGACCGCCGCGCCCCGGCCGCCGCGAGTCAGCGTGATCTGCCCGTGCCGGAATGAGCGCGGCAATATCGCGGAGGCGGTCCGGCGCCTGCCGCCGCTCGGCTCGAGCACGGAGCTGATCTTCGTCGAGGGCCACTCGACCGACGGCACGCTGGAGGAATGCCGGCGGGTCGCGGCGGCCCACCCGGAGCGCGACATCAAGGTCTTCGTGCAGGCGGGGCGGGGCAAGGGCGACGCGGTTCGCCTGGGGTTCGCCCAGGCGGCGGGTGACCTGCTGATGATCCTGGACGCCGACCTCTCGGTGGCTCCGGAGGACCTCCCGCAGTTCTACGCCGCGCTGGTCTCCGGCACCGGCGAGTTCGCGATGGGCTCCCGGCTCGTCTACACGATGGACCCTCGAGCCATGCGGTTCCTCAATCTCCTCGGCAACCGCTTCTTCAGCGTGCTCCTGAGCCGGCTCATCGGCCAGCCCATCAAGGACACCCTCTGCGGGACCAAGGTCATGTGGCGCCGCGACTACGAGCGCCTGGCCGCGGGACGCGCCTACTTCGGCGACTTCGATCCCTACGGGGACTTCGATCTCATCTTTGGCGCGGCCAAGCTCAACCTCCGGATCGTCGAGATCCCCGTCCGGTACCGCGAGCGCACCTACGGCGCGCCCAATATCCGCCGCTTCGCGGACGGCTGGCTGCTCCTGCGCATGTCCGCCCTCGCCGCCGGCCGCCTGTATTTCGTCGCGTGAGCGGAACCGCGAGGCGCGTCCGGGAGATCCTGGGCGTGCTGGGCGGGGCGCTCCTCGTGGTGGCCCTGTTGCTCCACTTCCAGGGCCCCGACACGCCCCTGCGCGGCGACCAGCAATGGGGCAACCTGATGGCGCTCAAGCACCTGCATCCCGACTGGCTGGCCGGCGACGTCTTCTACGGCCCGCCGTACTACCGCGGCTACAATCCCGCGTTCTTCTCGCTGCAGGCCCGGGTCGCGCGGGCGGCGGGTGGGGACGTGGAGGATGCGCTCCGGCTGCTCGCGTGGCCCATCGGGCTGCTCTTCCTGGTCGGCCACTACGCGCTCTTCCGGCATCTGACCGGGAGCTGGCCGGCCGCCGCCCTCGGGGCGCTCTCGGCCCTGGTGGTCCGCAACGCCCTCGGCGGCGAGTACTGGGGCTTCAGCGGGCTCCGCGACGTGCTGCCCCGGGCCATCGCCTCGGGATTGACCCCCCTTCTGGTCCTCGCGTTCCTGAGGCTGCGCGGGCACCCGCTCTTCGCCGGCTACTTCCTCCTGGTCGGCCTGGCCGCGAACCTCCATCCGGTCTCCGGGCTTCACCTGGCTCAGATCAGCGCGGTCGCGCACCTGTGGCTGAGCCGCTTCCAGGCGCGGGCCTGGCGGGACGTCCTCCTCGGCGTGCCGCTCTTCGCGATCGGGGCGCTGCCGTTCATCCTGCGCTACGTTCCTGCGCAGGAGCACCTGAGCGATCCCGCGCTGCTGCCGGTGGTGCGGGAGGCGCTGCACTACCGGTATCCCTACCTCCTGTTTCCGCTCGACCCGAGCTCGGTGATCAGCGTCGCCTTTCACGCGGGGCTCCCGATCGCGGTGCTGCTGTGGGTGCTTCGCCGGGGCCAGACGCCGGAGGCTCTCCGGGTGCTGCTGACCATGGCGGTGGCGGCGCTGGTGGTGGGCGTGGGCGGCATCGCCCTCATCCAGACGCTCGGCGTGCTGTCGGGCAAGCCGTACGTGGACATCCACCAGCTGCGCGCGACCCGCTTCATGTATCCGGCGCTGCTCGCCGCGTTCCCGCTGGCCTACGCCGCCTTGCTGCGGGCGCGTCGGCCCCGCGCGTGGCTCCTGCTGGCCGCCCTCCTGCTCCTGTCCGCCATTCCGCCCGGTAGCGTGATCCACGCCGTCTCCGCGGAGCGGCGCGACGCGGCGAAGCGCGCGCTCGGGATCCAGGTGAGCGCGCCCCGCCCCGCGCCGGCCGCTCCGCCCGGCGCCGAGGAGGAGTCCCGGCGAGCGGAGCGCCGGCTCTGGAGCTTCGCGGCGCAGCACACGGAGCCGGCCGCGCTCGTCTTCACCGATTCCTTCGCCTTCCGCTACGAGACACTGCGGCCGATCACCGGCTCGTTCAAGGACGGCGGGATCGTCATCGCGGGCACCGGGCCGCTCTACCGGTGGTACGTCTACATGCGCGAGGTCGAGGACTGCCGGCGCCGTCGGGGAGAGGCCTGCTGGTTCGCCCTCGCCGAGAAATACCACGGCCGCTACGCGGTGGTGGACCCGGAGCTGGATCGGGCCGCCCCGGCGGACGGCCGCTGGACCCGGATCTGGTCCGAGGCGGGATGGAGCTTCTGGCGGCGCGGCCCGAGCGCCTGATGGGGCCGCTCGTCTCGGTGGTGATGTCGGTTCGCAACGGCGAGGCCTGGCTGGCCCGGAGCCTCGCGAGCATCCTCACCCAGTCGTACCAGCACCTCGAGCTGATCGTGGTGGACGACGGCTCGACGGATCGCAGCGGCGAGATCGCCGCCGGCACCGGCGACCCGCGGGTGATCGTCCTGACCGAGCCCGCGCGCGGTCTGACGCCCTCGCTCAACCGGGCGATCGAGCGGAGCCGCGGGGCGCTCATCGCCCG
>DATHSW010000378.1:0-28289 GCA_035463855.1 Candidatus Deferrimicrobiaceae bacterium
GATGGCACTCAAGACATCGCCCGAAGTCGGCGGGATGGGGCACTCGATCAAGCGGAAGGAAGACCCGCGCTTCATCCGCGGCAAGGGCACCTACGTGGACGACGTGGTGCTGCCCGGCATGCTCTACCTCGACATCGTGCGCAGCCCGTTCGCCCACGCCAAGATCAAGAAGATCGACATCTCCAAGGCCACCGCGATCCCCGGCGTGCTCGCGGTGATCACCGGCCAGGACCTGGCCAAGTACAACCTGCACTGGATGCCCACCCTCATGTCGGACACCCAGATGGTGCTGCCGGTCGAGAAGGTCATGTACCAGGCCCAGGAGGTGGCGGCGGTGCTGGCCACCACCCGCTACGCGGCCGCCGACGGCGTGGCCGCGGTCGAGGTCGAGTACGAGCCCCTGCCGGTGGTGGTGGATCCGAAGAAGGCGCTGGAGCCGGGCGCGCCGGTGCTGCGCACCGACAAGAAGGACAAGAAGGACAACCACATCTGGCACTGGGAGTGGGGCAACCGGGCCGAGACCGACCGCGCCTTCACCGAGGCGGACGTGACGGTCAAGCAGGACATCTACATCCCGCGCATCCACGTCGCCTCGATCGAGACGTGCGGCTGCGTGGCCCACTTCGACAAGGTCAACGACAAGCTCACGGTGTGGATGACCACCCAGGCGCCGCACGCGATCCGGACGGTGTTCGCGCTGGTGGCCGGCCACGTGGGCCTGGCCGAGCACAAGATCCGCATCATCTCCCCCGACATCGGCGGCGGCTTCGGGGGCAAGGTGCCGGTCTACCCCGGCTACGTGATCGCGGTGGCCGCCTCGGTGCTCACCGGCAAGCCGGTGAAGTGGATCGAGGACCGCATGGAGAATCTCCAGGCGGATTCGTTCGCCCGCGACTATCACATCACCGCCGAGCTGGCCGGCAAGAAGGACGGCACGCTCACCGCGCTGCGGATCAAGACGCTGGCCGATCACGGCTACACCGACGCGGCGGCCAACCCCTCCAAGTTCCCGGCCGGGCTCTTCCACGTCTGCACGGGCTCCTACGATCTCAAGGCCGCGCACGTCGAGGTGGACGGGGCCTACACGAACAAGCCGCCGGGCGGCATCGCGTATCGCTGCTCCTTCCGCGTGACGGAGGCCGTGCACACGATCGAGCGCATGGTGGACATCATGGCCCACCAGCTCGGCACGGACCCGGCCGAGTTCAGGATGAAGAACTTCATCAGGCCGGAGCAGTTCCCCTACAAGTCGGCGCTCGGCTGGGAGTACGACAGCGGCAACTACGCGGGCGCCCTGCACAAGGCCATGGACACCATCGGCTACGCCGAGCTCCGCCGGGAGCAGGCCGAGAAGCGCAAGCGCGGCGAGCTGATGGGCATCGGCATCTCGAGCTTCACCGAAATCGTGGGCGCCGGCCCGTCCAAGCACTTCGACATCCTCGGCCTCAAGATGTTCGACAGCTGCGAGATCCGCATCCATCCCACCGGCAAGGCCATCGCCCGCTTCGGGACCAAGTCCCAGGGCCAGGGGCACGAGACGACCTACGCCCAGATCCTGGCGGAGGAGCTCGGGATCCCGGCCAAGGACATCCAGATCGAGGAAGGTGATACCGACACCGCCCCCTACGGGCTCGGCACCTACGCGAGCCGGTCGACCCCGGTGGCGGGTGCGGCGGCGGCCATCGCCTCGCGCAAGATCGTGGACAAGGCCCGCAAGATCGCGGCATATCTTCTGGAGGTCGCCCCCGAAGACCTCGTCTGGGAGCCGGGCAAGTTCTCGGTCAAGGGCGCGCCCAATCGCTCCAAGACCATCCAGGAGATCGCCTTCGCGGCCTACACCAATCACCCGCAGGGGATGGAGGCCGGGCTCGAGGCGGTCAACTACTACGATCCGCCCAACCTCACCTACCCGTTCGGCAGCTACATCTGCGTCGTGGACATCGACAAGGGGACCGGCGACGTGAAGGTGCGCCGCTTCGTGGCCATCGACGACTGCGGCAACATCATCAACCCCATGATCGTCCAGGGGCAGGTGCACGGCGGCCTCACCATGGGCCTGGCGCCCGCGCTCCTCGAGGAGATCTCCTACGACGAGATCGGCAACGTGCGGGGCGGCAGCTTCATCGACTACCTGCTGCCCACCGCGGTGGAGACGCCGAAGTGGGAGACCGGCCATACGGTCACCCCGTCGCCGCATCACCCCCTCGGCGCCAAGGGCGTCGGCGAGTCCGCCACCGTCGGCGCCCCCGCCGCCATCGCCAATGCCGTCGTCGACGCGCTCTGGCACCTGGGCGTGCGCCACATCGACATCCCGATCACGCCCCCCAAAGTCTGGCGCCTGCTCCGCGACAAGGGCGTGACCGAGTAGGAACCGGAAACCAGGAAGAAGCACAGCCGTGAAACCGGGCGCCAGGCGACTGAGCAAGGTGGTGGGGGGGCTTGGGGGAGGAGCGGCGCCGCTCCCCCCCAATCAGAACAAGAAGTCACGGTGTCAGCCCACACGCGAGACCACGCGCGAGGCCGCACGTGCCTGAAGACTTGCTGACGCTCGCCGCAGACCTCAGGCGGCGGGGCGAGGTCTTCGCGCTCGCCACGGTCGTGCGCTGCGAGCGGCCGACGTCGGCCAAGCCGGGGGCGAAGGCGCTGATCCGGCCGGACGGCCGCGTCGCCGGCTGGGTCGGTGGCGCGTGCGCCGAGCCGGTGGTGGCCCGGGAGGCCCTGGCCGCGCTGCGCGACGGCCGCCCGCGCCTGGTGGTCCTGGTCGGCGAAGGGGGGCGCGATCCGGCCCGCGCCGAAGGCATCGTGCCCTACCCGATGACGTGCCACAGCGGAGGCACGCTGGAGATCTACGTGGAGCCGTTTCTGCCGAAGGCGCTGCTGGTTCTGGTCGGCCACGGGCCGGTGATCGAGACGCTCGCGATCCTCGGCGAGAGCACCGGATACGAGGTCGCGGTCCTGCCCGGTGCCACGGCGGGGGAGGCCCTCCGCGGCCTCTCGCTCGGGCCGGACTCCTCCGTGGTGGTGGCCACCCACGGCGAGCTCGACGAGGACGCGCTGACCCGGGTGCTCGCCACCGCCGCCGGCTACGTCAGCCTGGTGGCCAGCCGGAAGCGGGCCGCGAGCATCACGGCCACGCTTCGCCAACGCGGGGTACCAGGCGAGCACCTCGATCGGCTCAAGGCGCCCGCCGGGCTCGACATCGGCGCGCTCACGCCCGAGGAGATCGCGGTGAGCATCCTGGCCGAGATCATCCACGCCCGGCGCAGCCGCAAGACCGATCATCTCGCGGCCGCCGCGCCCGAGCCGGCGGCGGCCGCGGAGGCCAGGGATCCGATCTGCGGCATGACGGTCGAGGTCGCCACCGCGCGCCACCGGTCGGACTGGGCCGGGCGCTCCGTGTACTTCTGCTGCCTGCGCTGCAAGGACATCTTCGACGCCGATCCGCAGCGCTACGCCGCCGCGCTCTGAAGCCCGTAGAGTAAGATAGCCGGGTGCCCCGGCCCAAGCTCATGTCCATGCGGGACGCCGTCGCCCGCTTCGTTCCGGACGGCGCCTCGATCTGCATGGGCGCCGCGCTCGAGGCGCTCATCCCGTTCGCGGCGGGCCACGAGCTGATCCGCCAGCGCCGCCGCCATCTCACGCTGATCGGCCCGATCTCCGACATCCTCTTCGACCAGCTCATCGGCGCCGGCTGCGTGCGGCGGGTGATCGCGGCCTGGGTGGGCAACGTCAGCGCCGGCCTCGGCCACAACTATCGGCGCGCGGTCGAGCAGCAGGTCCCCGCGCCGCTCGAGGTCGAGGATCACTCGAACCTGACCATCGCCTTCGCGCTCCAGGCGGCCGCGCTCGGCGTGCCCTACCTGCCGACGCGCTCGCTGCTCGGCACCGATCTGCCGCGCTCCAACCCGACCTTCAAGGCGGCCGCCGATCCCTGGTCGGGCGCCCCGCTCCTCCTCGTGCCCGCGATCACCCCCGACGTGGCCATCCTGCACGTGCAGCGCGCCGACGAGGAGGGCCACGCGCATGTCTGGGGCACGCTCGGGGTGACGCGTCAGGCCGCCTTCGCGGCGAAGCGCGTGGTCCTGGTGGCCGAGGAGATCCGGCCGCGCGCGCGCATCCTCAGCGACCCGGGGCTCGTCCTCACCCCCGCGCTCAAGGTGGCCGCGGTGGTCCACGAGCCGCTGGGCGCCTTCCCCTCGCCGGTGCAGGGTTACTACGGGCGCTGGCACGACTTCTACCACCGCTTCCACGAGGAGAGCCGGACCGTCGAGGGCTTCCAGCGGTGGCTCGCCCACTGGGTCCACGGGGTGCCCGACTGGAAGGCCTTCCTCTCCCGCCTCGACGAGGGCGTCCTCGACGCGGTGCGGGTCAAGCACCACCTGCCGTCCGAGCCGCTCGACTACGGAGCCTGACATGAAGATCACCGCCATCGAGGCCGTGCCGCTGGCCATTCCCCTCAAGCCGATGACCCCGCCGTCGCCGTGGACCGGCGGCACGCGCAAGCAGATCTACGTGCTCGTGCACACCGACGAGGGCGTCACCGGCCTCGGCGAGGCCTTCGCCTACGGGGCCCCGCTCGCGGTCGTGAGCGTCATCGAGGAGAGTCTGGCCCCGCTCGTCGTCGGGCTCGATCCGCTCGCGATCGAGAAGGTGGTGGACGTGATGCACCGGGGCACCATGATCTACGGCCGGCGCGGGCTCGGCATGTTCGCGATCAGCGGCATCGAGATCGCGCTGTGGGACCTGCTCGGCAAGGTGCGCAACGCGCCGGTGTACGAGCTGCTGGGCGGGGCCCTGCGACCACGCCTGCCCGCCTACGCGAGCCTCCTCCGCTACGAGACACCGGAGGCGGTGGCGGGGGCCTGCCGGCACTTCGTCGCCCAGGGGTTCCGCATGCTGAAGCTCCACCAGACCGACGTGGCCTCGGTGCGCGCGGCGCGCGAGGCGGTGGGCCCCGACGTGGAGCTGATGCTCGACACCAACTGCCCCTGGACGCCCTACGAGGCCATCGTGATGGCCCGCGCCCTCGAGCCCTACCGGCTCTTCTGGCTGGAAGAGCCGGTGTGGCCGCCGGAGGACTACGCGGGCCTCGCGCGCGTCGCCGCCGCCACCGAGACGCCGATCGCGCTCGGGGAGAACGAGTCCACGCTCTACGGCTTCAACGAGATCGTCCGCCAGCGGGCGGGCGACGTGCTGCAGCCCAGCATCACCAAGGTCGGCGGCATCTCGGAGTTCAAGAAGATCGCCGCGCTGGCCCAGGCCGCGAACCTCCCCATCGCCCCGCACTCGTTCTATTTCGGGCCCGGGCTGGCCGCGACGCTGCACGTGGCCGCGACCTTCGGTGGACCTCTGCCCGTCGAGTTCCCGACCGGCGACCAGGAGACGCCCTTCCTGGCCCGGCCGATCCAGGCCCGCGACGGCTGGCTGGAGGCGCCGGAGGGCCCCGGCCTCGGCGTCGAGCTCAACCCCGAAGCCCTCCGCCGCCACCCCTTCGTCAAGACCACCGCCCAACCCTTCGACCTGCGATGAGCCGCGTGATCGAGCGGACGCTTGCCGGGCCGCGGGCCTGCCGGCCACCCGGTTGCCAACACGCCCCGATGAGCCCAAAGGGCGAAGAGGCCAAACCGCAGACTGAGATCATCCATACTCACGCGCTATGAAAGAGAAGCCACCGGCAGACTTCACGGAGCGCGAGCTCATGGTCATCACCGCCGCGCGCGAAATTCGCGACGGGGACGTGGTCTTCGTCGGCATGCGCCTGCCGCTGATCGCGTTCGCCTTCGCCAAGCGCACGCACGCGCCCGGCGCCATCGGCCTCTTCGAGAACGGCGTCGTGCGCGATCAGCCGGCGCCCGAGACCTTGATGACCATGAGCGACACGCCGAACATCCCGGGCGCGACCTGGTGCACGGGCACGCTCGAGATCATGGCGCTGCTCCAGCAGGGGCTGGTGGACCTCGGCTTCATCGGCGGCGCCGAGATCGATCGCTTCGGCAACCTGAACACGTCCTATATCGGGGACTGGCGCCGGCCGAAGGTGCGGCTGCCCGGCAGCGGCGGCGGCGGCGACATCGCGAGCCTGGCCCGGCGCTTCGTGGTGATCATGCCCCAGGAGAAGCACCGCTTCTGCGAGCGCGTGGACTACATCACCTCGCCCGGCTTCGGCGAAGGCCCGGGCTGGCGGGAGCGGGTCGGGCTCGCGGGCGGCGGGCCCGCCGCGGTCGTCACCACGCTCGGGGTCTTCCGCTTCGATCCCGCCACCTGCGAGATGTGCCTGGCCTCCTATCACCCCGGCCAGAGCGTCGAGAGCGTGCGGGCCGCCACCGGCTTCCCGCTCGCGACCGCGCCCGACGTCGGGCCGACGCCCACACCGGCCGCCGAGGAGCTCGCCATCGTCCGCGCGTGCGATCCCGCCGGCTTCTGGACGCGCTGAGCGTGGCCCCTCCCGAGCCCGCCGTCTCGGCCGGCCGCCGCTGGCTGATGTGGGGCATCCCGGCCCTCATCTTCCTCATCGCGTTCCTGCACCGGGCCGCCCCCGGCGTGATCGCCAAGGAGCTCATGCAGGCCTTCAGCCTCAGCGGCACCGTGGTGGGGCTGCTCTCCGCGATGTACTTCTACTCCTACGCGGGCTTCATGGTGCCGGGCGGCGTGCTGATCGACAGCGTCGGCCCGCGCTGGGTGATCGCGCTGGGCGGGGCGGTGATGGGCCTGGGCTCGCTGGCCATGGGGCTCGCCCCGAGCCCCGCCGTCCTCTTCGCGGGCCGCCTGCTCGTGGGCCTGGGCGCCGCGGTGACCTTCACGGGGGCGCTGAAGATCGCGGCGAACTGGTTCCCGCCCTCCCAGTTCGGGATGATGTCGGCGGTGACCGCTACCGTCGGCGTCCTGGGCGCCCTGGTCGGCAGCGCCCCGCTCGCCGCGCTGGTCGCCGGCGTCTCCTGGCGCGGGGCCCTGCTCGTCATCGGCGCCGTCACGCTGGCCGGCGCGCTGCTCTGCGCCGCGGTCGTCCGCGACCGGCCCGCGCGGGCCGGCGCCAATCCGGGTGGCGCGTCGCTCCGGGACGTGCTGCGCGGCACCCGGCAGGTGCTCGGCAACCCGCATACGTGGCCGCCGTTCCTCTGCTTCTTCTTCCTCTACGCCGCGATGGGCAACTTCTTCCTGTGGAGCGTGCCGTTTCTCCGCGACGTCTACGGGCTCACCACCACCAAGGCCGCGCTCTATTCCTCACTGCCCTCGGTGGCGCTGCTCGTCGCGGCGCCCCTCACCGGCTATCTCTCCGACCGCGTGCTGCACCGCCGAAAGCTCCCCTACACCGTGCTCGTCACCGGCCAGTTCCTCGTGTGGCTGATCTTCCTGCTGACGCTCGGGACCCTGCCGCTGTCCGGGGTCTGCCTCCTCTTCCTGCTCCTGGGCGTGGTGGGCGGCGCCTTCGTGCTCACCTGGCCGCTGGGAGCCGAGGTGAACCCGCCCGCGCTCGCGGGCAGCGCGGTGGCGGTGACCAATCTGGGTGGCTTCGTCGGCGCCGCCCTGACCCAGGGCCCGGTCGGCGCGGTGCTCGACGCGGGCTGGACGGGCGCCATGGCCGAGGGGGCCCGCACCTATCCGGTCGCGTCCTACCGCGGCGCCTTCGCGATCTGCACGCTGTTCGTGCTGGTGGGGGCCGCGATCAGCTTTCTCCTCAAGGAGACGCGGGGCGAGAACGTCTACCACCGGCTCGAGCCGGGAACCGCGCCCCGAAGGGCTCGGGCGGGATCCTGAGCGCGTTGGTCACGAACGAGATCAGGTGGTAGAAGCCGGCCAGCGCCACCAGCTCGATGAGCTGCGCCTCCGTCCACTCCTCGCGCAGCGCCGTCCAGAGCGCGTCGCTCACCTGCGCCTCGTCGTGGAGCGCGTCCACCAGCCGGATGAGCAGCCGCTCCCGGGCCGGGAACGCGTCGGCCTCGGGTTCGCGGCCGCAGGTGGCCGCCACCTGCTCCGGCGTGAAGCCGACCCGCTCGCCGAAGAAGGCCACGTGCACGCCCCACTCGTACTCGGAGCCGCAGCGGGCGCAGGTCCGGTCGATGACGATCTCTCGCTCGCGCAGGCCGATCGTGCCCCGGTCCAGCAGGCCGCCCGCCATCACGCGCAGGAAGACCCGCTCGTTGACCGCGAGGGCGCGGAAGAGCGCGAGGGGCGGCACGCCCGCCGGCATGACGCGGTCGAGCGCGGCCTGGACCGGCGGGGAGTACGGGGGCTCGAGAGGGGCGATGCGGGCGCTGGTCATGGCGTCGGTCCTCCGCGACCGTGTGCTATCGTTTCGGTAGCAGACATCCTACCGCTACTCTTTACGTAGCACAAGGGAGGCGCGCGATGGCGGGGACCCCCCGGCCGGGACGGCCGGTGCGCGGCTCGCGGACGGGGCGGCCGATCATGGCCCTCCTGGACCTGCTGAGCCGGCGCTGGACGCTGCGGGTGCTCTGGGAGCTGCGCGAGGGCCGCCTGACCTTCCGGGCCCTGCAGGAGGCCTGCGGCGGCGTGAGCCCCACCGTGCTCAACGAGCGCCTGCGCGAGCTGCGGGAGAGCGGGCTGCTGGAGTCGGCCGGCGCGGCGGGCTACGGGCTGACCGCGCTGGGCCGCGAGCTGATCGAGCAGTTCCTGCCGCTGGTGGCCTGGTCGGGCCGGTGGGCCGCCGCGCTCACTCGCGGTCGAGGAAGCCCTCGGTCATCGCGTTGACCTCCGGGATGCCGGTGCGCGCGATCGCGTTGATCCGCGCCTTGACCTCGGCGAGCGGCCGGAACGGCTTCTTCGCCAGCAGCTGCGCGTAGTCGCGCGCCGCCTGGGCCAGCTCGGCCCCGGGCACCACCCGATTGACGAGGCCCCAGGCCTGCACGTCGGCCGCGGAGTAGCGGGCGCCGCCCATGATGATCTCCTTGGCGCGCGCGGGGCCGACCAGCCGGACGAACCGGGTCGTGGTACCCACCCCGAGCGGCACGCCCAGATCCACCTCCGGGATCCAGAACTGGGCCTCCGCCGCCGCGATGCGGAGATCGCATGCCAGCGCGAGCCCCCAGCCGCCGCCCACCGCGTGGCCGTTGACCGCGGCGATCGTCGCCTGCTCGAGGCCCTCGAGCATCGTGTTGGCGCGCTCGAACAGGCGGCGGAACTGCGACTTGCGTGAGAGAAAGAGCCGGCGACGCTCCTCCGGGGTGGCCGCCTTGGCGTGGCCGGCGTCGGCCCCGGCGGAGAAGACGGGGGGCGCGCCGGTCACGATGACGACACGAGTGGACGCGTCGTCGCGCAGCTCGGCGAAGGCCGCGCCCAGCTCGGTGAGCATCTCGTCGCTCAGCGAGTTGCGGCGCTCGGGGCGGTTGAGGGTGACGGTGGCGAGGGGGCCGTCGCGGGTCAGGAGCACGTTGGTGGACATGGTCGACCTTTCAGGACTCGGCGAGGAGGCGGAGGCGGCCGGCGCGGACGATCTCGGTCGCGCGGGCGAAGCCCCCACCGGCGCGGCGGTCGGCCTCGATGGCGGGGCGCACCGCGTCGTCGAGGAAGCGCTCGAGCGCGCCGGAGAGCCGGCGCCGCACCTCGCCGTAGCCCTTCACGACGTTGGCCACCTCCGCCACCTCGCCGGCCAGGGCCTCGTCGAGCGCGGCGGCCGCGAGCACCGTGTCCTCCCAGCGGCTCATCAGCGCGAACTCGCGCTGGCGGCGCAGCGAGGACGGGCGCAGCCGGCGGAGCCGGGCGAGGAGCCAGACGCGGAGGAAGCCCAGCACGGTCGTGGTCTTCACGTGCTGGCCGATCGTCGGGCGGCCGCCGGGCCACCGGCGCTCCGCCCAGCGCGCGATGGGGGCGCCGAGCGCGGCGGGCAGGATGCCGTAGAGCTCGTCCAGGTCGGGCTTGAGGTAGTCGGTGACCACGACGACGGAGCCCTCGGGCGCCGCGTTCTCGCGGCGGATGCGCTCGAAGCGCCCGCGGCGCGTCTTGAGGTCGGCCACCCGGATCGCGTCCTCGTAGGTCATCCACACCGCGAGACGCCGCGCGAAGACCGCGGTGAGGCGGCCGCCCGGGTCGAGCGCGCGCACCCGCCGGACGCGCTCGAGGAACATCTCGGCGTAGCGCGCGTCCTGATAGTCGATCAGGCGCGCCAGGGCCTCGCCCAGCACGGGATGGAGCGTCTCCGGGAACTCGACCTCGGTCCGCGCGGCGAGCGCCAGGAACGCGGCGCCCCGCGCGCCGAGCGCGACCGCCCGCTCGGCCTTCACCACCGCCCACGGGCGCTCGGCGGGAAGCGCTTCCGTCCCCGCCGGCCCGGCCGCCACCAGCTCCTGGCCCGCCTTGAGGCCGCGGACGTTCCGATCAACCGCGACGCCCCCTTCACGGATCGCCGCCTCGAAGTCGGCCGCGGTCATCGGCAGCACGCCGGTGGCGGAGAGCGCGCCCAGCAGCAGGGCGTTGACCTCGGTCTGCTGCCGGCGCGCCACCGCGAGGGCGTCGAAGCCGACGAAGCGGCGGCTCAGCTTGCGGGCGGCGGCCTCCAGGCTCTCGCGCGGGAAGATCCCGTCGCCCGGCGCCGATTTCTCCGCGATCGAGAAGAGCCGGTGCGTGCTCGCGACCAGCGTGGTGCGGCCGGGCGAGGCGTAGTCCATCTCGATGGTGCGGCCGGCCTCGAGCAGCTCCGAGGCGATGATCACGTCCACGTCGCCCGGCGTCGGATAGAGCGAGAAGGTCGGCTCGGCGCCACCCGCCTCCACCCGCTCGGGGAAGACCTCGACGTAGTAGGTGGTGGCGCCGGTGCGCTGGGCCACGCCCGGGATCGAGGTGGCCTGGGCCGGGTAGCCCGCGTGCCCGGCGGCGCCGACGATCCACTCGGTGAGGACGCCGCCGCCCTGCCCACCGAGCGCGGCGATCAGGATCGAGACGGGACGGCGGGCCGCCATCACGCCGGCTGGAGCCAGCCGATGACCCGGCGCCGCAGCCCGCCCAGCGCGCGGGAGCCGGCGCCCGGGTTGTGCACCACGCGCGTCTCGTAGAAGGACGGGCACAGCACCGCGGCGTGGGCCACCTCGCCGCAGAGCCCGCAGCCCACGCAGCTGGCGTCCACGTGGGCCACCGGGTCGTCGCGCAGCGGGTCCGGATTGTCCTTCAAGGTGAGCGACGGGCAGCCGTTGAAGCGCATGCAGGACTTGTCGCCGGTGCAGACGTCGGGGTCCACCCCGAACCGCGGCACCTCGACCCGGGCCCCCGCCTTGAGGCGCGCCGCGGTCTCCGGTCTCACGCGCCGCTGGCGCTCGAGCTGGCACTCGGCCCGCGCGATGATCACCTTGAGCCCGCCCGCGGCGGTGGTCATGGCCTCCTTGACCACCTTGAGCGTGTCGCCGACCCGGTACGGATTCACGGTCTTGATCCAGGCCACGCCGAGGCTCCGGATCGTGTCGGCGATGGACATCTTCACGGTATCGCCGCGCGGATTCTTGCCGGACGACGGATTGGCCTGCTGGCCGGTCGCCGAGGTGTAGAAGTTCTCCAGTATCACCACGATCGAGTCCTGCTTGTTGAAGACCGCGTTCGCCACTCCCGCGGTGAGCCCGGAGTGCCAGAAGCCGCCGTCGCCCAGGATCGAGATCACGCGCTTGCCGAAGTTGGGGGCCACCGCGCTCGCGGAGGCCACGCTCATGCCGTAGCCCAGGATCGTATTGCCCTGGTTGAACGGGGGCAGGGTCGCGAAGGCGTGGCAGCCGATGTCGGCGGCCACGTGGGTCTCGCCCAGCTCGCGCTGGGCGATCTTGAGCGCGCTGAACACCGGCCGCTCCGGGCAGCCCGTGCAGAAGGCGGGCGGCCGCTTGGGCAGCGGCGCCTGCAGCAGCGCGCGGCCCCGGCCCACGTGCTCGGTGAGCGCCCGCCGCCGTCGCTCCGCGTCGCCGCCCAGGAAGCGCGCGAGGGCGGCCAGCACCACCTCGGGCACGTACTCGCCCTGGACGGCCACCACGTCCTTGCCGTGGATGCGCGTGGTGATCCCGTGCTCGTAGGCGAGCGCCTTCAGCTCTTGCTCGATGAAGCTCGGCATGCCTTCTTCCAGCACGAGCACCCGCTGCTTGCCCTCGAGGAAGGAGAGGAGCTGCTCGGGGACGAGCGGGTGGATCACGTTCAGCACGAGCAGGGGGACGCGGGACTTGCCGAACGGGTCGGCCAGGCCCAGGAGCTCGAGGGCCCGCAGCGCGGTCGGAGTGAGGCCGCCCTGGAGGATGATGCCGAGCGCCTGCTCCTCGCCGGGGATCACCTCGTTGAGGCCGCGCTCGGTGATATAGCGCCGGGCGGCGGGCAGCCGGCGCTCGAACTTCTGCGCCTCCTGGGCGTAGGTGGACGGCGGATGGCTCAGGCGGCCGTAATCGAACGAGGGCCGCTCGAGGGGGGTGTTCATCCCGACCGCCGGGCGGACGTTGTCGCGGCAGACCATGCTCCCGCGCATGTGCGCGGCCCGTATCCGCAGACTGAGAACCGTGGGAAGACTGGCGGCCTCGGACATGGCGAAGCCCTCCGCCACCATGCGCGCGAGGTTCTGGAGCGTCGGGCGCGGGTCGATCAGCAGCAGCGACGACTTGAGCGCGAAGGAGTGCGTGCGCTCCTGGATGACGCTGGCCCCCGCCCCGTAGTCCTCGCCCACCACGATCAGGGCGCCGCCGATGACACCGGCCGAGGCCAGGTTCGACAGCGCGTCGGCGGCCACGTTGGTGCCCACGATGGACTTCCAGGTCACCGCGCCCCGCATCGGGTAGTTGATGGAGGCGCCGAGGAGCGCGGCGGCCGCCGCCTCGTTGGCGGAGGCGTCGAGGTAGACACCCATGGGCCGGAGCAGCGACTCGTTGGCGTCGGCCAGGACGTCGAGCAGGTGGGAGACCGGCGCGCCGGGGTAGCCGCCCACGTAGGAGACGCCGGACTGCAGCAACGCCTTGGTGATGGCGAGGATCCCCTCGCCCCGCAGCACCTGACCGTCGCCCAGCGCCAGCTGCTTGACTTCCTCGGCGAACGACCGTTCCATAGGACCCTCTTGTACCACAACCCCCGGGAAGGAGGGGCCCATGGCGCACTTCACGACCACCGACGGCGTCCGGATCTACTACGAGTCCCACGGCACCGGCGACCCGGTCCTGCTCGCCTATGGCATCGGCGGCAACGCGGGGATGTGGGCCCCCAACATCGCCGCCCTCTCCGAGCGTCACCGGTTGATTCTCTGGGAGCCGCGCGGGCACGCCCGCTCGGAGAGCCCGGCCGATCCGACCAAGGTCACCTTCGGCCACTGGGTGCTGGATCTGCGCGACCTGATGAGCCATCTGGGCCTGGTCCACGCGGTGGTGGGCGGCCTCTCGCTGGGCGGCGGCATCGCCACTCGCTTCACGCTGGCGCACCCCGAGCGGGTGCGGGCCCTCATCGTGGTGGATTCCTCCTCCGCGGTCGGCTTGCCGCTGTCGGTGGACAACCTGGTGATGCGGGCCCGCTCCATCAAGGTCACGCTCGAGGGCGGGATGGACGCCATGGCCGAGTTCGCCATCGCCTCCAACCCGAACGTGGCGGGGCGGCTCAAGCTGGACCCGGGCGCGCGCCAGGAGATCTTCGACTACTACCGACAGCTGACGCCGATCGGCTACGCCAACGCCCTGCGCGCGCTGCTGCAGATGGACTACATCACCGAGCGGCTGCCCGAGATCGGCGTGCCCACGCTCCTGATCTGCGGCAACGAGGATCCGTCGCTCGAGCCGATGCGGGTGATGGAGAAGAAGGTCAAGCAGTCCCGCTTCGTGCTGCTCTCCCCGGCCGGCCACTTCGGCAATCGCGACCAGCCGGAAGACTTCAACCGCGCGGTCGTGGACTTCCTCGACGAGCTCGGGCCCGCGTGACGGTGACGTCCGCGCCGCGGACCCCTTCCTTGCAGTCCGGGCAGTAGTAGCCGACCGACACCGGGTGGCCGCACCCGGCGTGCACGAGCTGGCTCTGCTTGTGCACGTGGCGGCCGCCCCACGCGGCGAGCGCCCCCACCACCATCCCCAGCTCCCGGCCCCGGTCGGTGAGCGCGTACTCCGCCCGCGGCGGGTGATCCGAGTAGAGCCGGCGCCGGATCAGCGCATGCTCCTCCATCAGCTTGAGGCGCGCCGACAGGATGTTGGGGGCGATGCCGGGCAGGGTTCCCAGGAGATCCTGGAAGCGCTGGGTGCCGCGCAGCAGATCGCGCACCACCAGGAGCGTCCAGCGGTCGCCGATGACCTCGAGCGTCTTGGCCACCGGGCAGGACTGGTGGTATCGCTTCGGCATATCCGGAGTATACGAGGCCCCTTGACAAGATCGCAAGTGACTATTATTTTACAAGTCACTGATCGAGGAGGAGGAGGCGCGCGATGCCGAAGCCGCTCGACTACATCCGGATGGTGCAGCGCGGGGACGCCGCCCCGCCCCCGATCGCCGACCTGATCGGCTTCACGCTGACCGAGATCGAGCCCGGCCGCGCGGTCGTCGCGTTCGACGCGGGCCCGCGGCACGCCAATCCGATGGGCACCCTGCACGGCGGGGTCCTCTGCGACGTCGCCGACGCGGCGATGGGCATGGCCTACGCGGCGAGCCTCGACGAGGGCGAGACGTTCACCACGCTGGAGCTGAAGATCAACTTCCTCAAGCCGGTGCGGACCGGCCGGCTCATCGCGACCGGCCGGCTCGTCAAGGGCGGGCGCACGGTGGGGCTCGTCGAGTGCGACGTGGTGGACGACAAGGATCGCCTCGTCGCGCGGGCCTCCAGCACCTGCATGACGCTCCGGGGCGAGCAGGCGGTCGGGCGCTCGTGAGCCACGCCCTCGCGGCGGCGCCGGCGGCCGCCCTGTCCCCGCGCACCCGCCTCCTCCTGGAGGGCCCGGTGGCGCGCACCCTGCTCTGGCTGGCCGCGCCCAACGTGCTCGTGATGGCGCTGCAGGCGACGGTGAGCACGCTCGACGCGGTCTTCGTGGGCTGGCTCGGCTCGGAGGCGCTGGCCGGCGTCTCGCTGGTGTTCCCGCTGGTCATGCTGATGCAGACGATGTCCGCGGGCGGCATGGGCGGCGGCGTGGCCTCGGCGGTGGCGCGCGCCCTCGGGGCGGGCCGCCGCGCTGACGCCGACGCGCTCGTGGTCCACGCCATCGTGATCGCGCTGGCGATGGGCGGGGCGTTCACCCTCACGCTCGAGCTGGCCGGCCCCGCGCTCTACCGGGCGATGGGCGGGACCGACGAGGTCCTGTCGGCCGCGGTGGCCTACTCCCGGGTGCTCTTCGGCGGCGCGGTCGCCTACTGGCTCTTCAACACGCTCGGCAGCGCGATCCGCGGCAGCGGCAACATGGCGGTGCCCGCCTCGGTCATGGTGGCGAGCGGCCTGCTCTACCTGGCGCTCTCCCCCGCCCTGATCCTCGGCTGGGGGCCGCTGCCCCGGCTGGGGATCGCGGGCGCCGCGGCCGCCAGCGTGCTGTCGTTCGGAATCGGCAGCCTGGTCCTGCTCGGGTTCCTCCTCTCGGGCCGGAGCCTCGTGCGTCCGCTCCGGCACGGCCGGGGTCTCCGCCGTGCGCTCTTCTGGGAGATCCTGCGCGTGGGCGCGCCCGGCGCGCTCAACACGGTCTTCACGAACCTGACCGTCGTGGTCCTGACCGCGCTGGTCGGGCCCTTCGGTGCGACGGCGCTGGCCGGCTACGGCATGGGCGCGCGGCTCGAGTATCTCCAGATCCCGATCGTCTTCGGCCTGGGGTCGGGGCTCGTCACCATGGTCGGCACGAGCGTGGGGGCGGGCGACCGCGCGCGCGCGGTGCGCGTCGCCTGGGTCGGCGGCGCGATGGCCGCGGGCATCACCGGGACGATCGGGATCCTGGCCGCGCTGTTCCCGCAGGCCTGGCTCGGCCTCTTCACGGCCGACCCGGCGGTGCTGGCCGCGGGCACCCGCTACCTCACGATCGTGGGGCCCTTCTACGGCTTCTTCGGCGCGGGCCTTGCGCTCTACTTCGCCTCGCAGGGCGCCGGCCGGCTGCTCTGGCCGCTCCTGGCCGGCTTCACCCGGCTGGTGATCGCGGGCGCGGGAGGCTGGCTCGCCGCGCGCTGGCTGGGCGGCGGCCTCGCCGGGCTCTACGTGGCCATGGCGGCGGCGCTGGTGGCGCTCGGGATCATGAACGTGGCCGCGATCCACCTGGGCGCGTGGCGCGCCCGCGATGGGCGGCCCCGGTCCGGAGGCCCCCGTGGATAGCCAGCAGATCTTCGGGCTCCAAGTCCTGCACGTGATGATGCTCCGGATGCTGCTCCGGCATCCGCGCTGATCGCGGCCCGCTCCGCATTTGCCCGCGCCGTCGCACCTGTGAAACAATCGCGGCGATGATCCGCCGCGCCCGCGCCGTCCTCGCCGTCGCCTGCGGGGCGCACTTCATCCACGACGGTTTCTCCGACATCCTCTACGTGCTCCTGCCGGTCTGGGCCACCGAGTTCGGGCTCACCTTCGCGCAGGTCGGCCTGCTCAAGACGCTGTACACCGGCGGCATGGCGATCTTCCAGGTGCCCGCGGGGATCCTCGCGGAGCGCCGCGGCGAGGCGCGGCTGCTCGCGGCGGGCACCGCGGTCACCGCGCTCGGCTTCCTCGTCGCGGGCCTCACCGGCGGCTTCGTCGCCCTGCTCGCCTGCCTGGCGGTCGCCGGCCTCGGCTCGGGCTGCCAGCACCCGCTCTCCTCCTCGCTGGTGGCGAAGGCCTACGAGACCGGCCCCCGGCGCACCGCGCTCGGCACCTACAACTTCTCCGGCGATCTCGGCAAGGTGGCGGTGCCCGGCGCGGCGGCGCTCGCCCTGCCCTGGCTCGGCTGGCGCGGCGCCGTCGAGGCCTACGCGATCGTCGGGCTGCTGGCCGCCGCCGCCATCCTGGTCCTGCTCGGGCGCCTGGGCGCGGGGCACCGCCCGGCGCCTTCGGCGGCGGGCGCGGCCGGCTCGGGGATCCGCGACGCACGCGCCTTCACCGCCATCTCCGCGATCCACGTCATCGACAACTCCACCCGCACCGGCTTCCTCACCTTCCTGCCCTTCCTGCTGATCGCCAAGGGCGCGACGGTGCCGTCGGTGGGGTTCGCGCTCATGCTGGTCTTCATCGGCGGAGCGGTGGGAAAGTTCGCGTGCGGCGCGCTCGCCGACCGGGCCGGCGTGATCCGCACCGTGGTGGTCACCGAGCTCGCCACCGGCGCGGGCATCCTGCTCCTGCTCACCCTGCCGCTGGGCGCCTGTCTCTTCGCGCTGCCCGTGCTGGGCGTCGCGCTCAACGGCACCTCGTCCGTCCTCTACGGGAGCGTGGCGGATCTGGTCTCGAGCGATCGGCGCGCGCGGAGCTACGCGATCTTCTACACGCTCGGCATCGGGGCCTCCGCGCTGTCGCCCTTCGCCTACGGGCTGCTCAGCGACTGGGGCGGTGTCCGGTTGACGCTCACCGTCGTGGGAAGCGTCGTGTTCCTCACGCTGCCCTTCACGCTGCCGCTCCGCTCGCCGGCTACCGTCGCGGCGCCTCGCTCCGCGTAAGCGTCTAGGCCCGGCGCGGGGCGGGCCGGGCGGCGGCGGGGGGCGGCAGGCGGGCCTCTGATCACGACCCGCTTTCTCGTCTTCTTGCAGGAGCAGTTCCCAATCTGGGATCGAGGTCGTTCCTGGCTTCCGTTGGCGGGGAACGGATCACCCGGCCCGCCTGCCGCCCCCCGCCGCCGCCCGGCCCGACCCGCGCCTACCGGGGGACGCTTGGGATGGAGACGCGCTCCGTCACCGGAATGCGAGCCTGTCCCTTCAACCAGGTGAAGGTGAGGCGGCCGTCGGGGTCGAAGTGGATCTCGGTGAGCGCGTCGGTCAGCGATGGGCTCGGGGTCCAGTCGCGGGTGATGCGGGCTACTTCGCGGCCGGAGAAGATCTGGCGGACCGCGATGGAGAGGCCGTCGGGTTGCGCCAGGAGCAGGCGGCGGAGGTCGACGTCGAGAACCTGGTGGCGTGGGGGGGAGAGGCGGCGGCGCTTGGCTTCGAAGAAGTAGCTGACGCGGCACGAGGGCCCGCACGCGAAGCGGATCTCGGCGAAGGTGGCCGCGCGCCAGATGACGTCGGGCTTCGGCAGCGCGGGGAGATCGGCGGGGGGCTCGAGCCAGACCGGCTTCTCGGGATCGCCGTAGTAGTAGCCGACGCGGCAGTCGCGATCGGTGCGGCAATCGGCGACGAGGCCGGTGCTGGGGAGCGCGGAGCGGTAGAGGCACCGGGACGGCCGGTCCCCGGCCGGGCCCGCGCAGTCCCCCGCGACCGGCCGAGGGGTGGCGGCGGCCGCGATCGAGAGCAGGCCCGCCAGCAGGAACGGAGGAAGCGTGAGCAGCGCTACGCGGGCTTCGCGGTGAGGAGCTCGGTCATCCGACTGAAGAACTGATCGAGCATCATCTTGGTGACGCCGCCCAGCATCCGCTGGCCGACGCTCGCGATGAGGCCGCCGACCTGCACGTCGGCGTCGTAGCTCACGCGGGTGCCGCCGTCGACGTCGGAGAGCTGCATGCCCGCGTCGCCGCGGACGAAGCCCGGCCCGCCGCTGCCCTCCACCGCCATCCGGTAGCGCTCGGGCGGTTCGAGATTGCTCAGCTTCACCTTCCCCTCGAACGTGCCCTTGATGGCGGCCACCCCGATCTTCATGGTGGCCTTGTACTCGTTCTCACCCACCGCCTCGAGCTTCTCGCAGCCCGGCAGGGCCTGCGCCAGGACGTTGGGATCGAGGAACGCGGCCCACACCCGGTCGCGCGGAGCCGGGATGTCGGCGGACCCTTCGATCTTCATGTCTCAGCCTTCCAGGGTGCGCACGGCGGCGTCCATCCGTCGCATCCCTTCCTTGATGGTGTCGAGCCCGGTCGCGTACGACAGGCGGATATGGGCGTCCGAGCCGAAGTCCACGCCGGCCACCGTGGCGATGCGCGCCTCCTCGAGGAGGAACGCGCACACGTCGGCCGAGCCGCGGAGCACGCCGGCCTTCGCGCGCTTGCCGAAGAGCCCGGAGACGTTCGGGAAGGCGTAGAACGCGCCCTTCGGCATCACGCAGCACACCCCCGGGATCGCGTTCAGCGCCTCGATGATCACGCGGCGGCGCCGATCGAACTCGCCCGCCATCTTCGCCACCTCGTCCTGCGGCCCGGCCAGCGCTTCGACCGCGGCCCATTGGGCGATCGAGGTGGGGTTGGACGTGACCTGGCTCTGCACGTCGGTCATCGCCTTGATGATGACCTTGGGGCCCGCCCCGTAGCCGATGCGCCAGCCGGTCATCGCGTAGGCCTTCGAGCACGTGTTGACCACGATGGTGCGCGCCTTGATCTCGGGCGAGAGCGACGCGATCGAGACGTGGCGGCCCTCGTAGGTCAGCGATTCGTAGCACTCGTCGGAGATCACCCAGAGGTCCCGCTCCACCGCCAGCGCGGCCACCGCGGCGAGCGCCTGCGGCGAGAACACCGCGCCGGTCGGGTTGCCGGGGCTGTCGAGGATGATCATCTTCGTGCGGGGCGTCACCGCCGCGCGGAGCGCGGCCGGGTCGAGATCGAACCCGGTGGCCTCGTGGGTGAGCACCGGGACCGGCACCCCGCCCAGCAGGCGCACCTGCTCCGGGTACGAGACCCAGTAGGGGCTCGGGATCAGCACCTCGTCGCCCGGGTTCACCAGCGCCATCACGATGTTGTAGAGCGTGTGCTTGGCCCCGCACGAGACGGTCACCTCGTCGGGCGTGTACTCGAGCCCGTTGTCCCGCTTGAACTTCTGGCAGACCGCCGCGCGCAGCTCGGGAATCCCGCCGACCTCGGTGTACTTGGTCTGTCCGCTCTCGAGGGCGCGGATCGCCGCGTCCTTGATCCGCTTCGGCGTGTCGAAATCGGGCTCCCCCGCTCCGAAGGAGATCACGTCGATGCCCTGCGCGCGCATCGCCCGCGCCTTGGCCTGCATGGCGAGGGTCGGCGAGGGGGCCAGCGTCTTCATCCGATCGGCGAGCATGGATCCTTCCCTCCGGTCTATCGGCGGCTCGAGAACTTCTGGGCGAGGCGCTCCTCCACCGGCGGCGGCACCATGCCGGTGACGGGCGCGCCGAGGGAGGCGACCTCCTTGATGAGGCGCGAGGAGATGTACGTGTAGCGCTCGTGGGGCATCATGAACACGGTCTCCACCGTGTGGCGGAGCTTGCGGTTCATGAGCGCCATCTGGAACTCGTACTCGAAGTCGGAGATGGCCCGGAGGCCGCGCACGATGCAGTCGGCGCCCTCGCGCTCCACCAGGTCGATCAGGAGCCCGTCGAACGAGGTGATGCGCATCCGGCCCATCCCGATGCCGATGGTGCACTCGTCGATGAGCTCGAGGCGCTCCTTGACCGTGAAGAGGGGCTCCTTCGAGGGGTTCGCGACCACCGCCACGATCAGCTCGTCGAAGATGCGCAGGCTCCGCTCGATGAGGTCGAGATGCCCGTTGTGCATCGGATCGAACATCCCGGGATAGACCGCCCGCTTGCCCACACGCGCCCCCGTCGCCCCGTCTGGAAAATCCTTGAAAACGTTGCTCAGTCTACGCGTCGGATCGAAAGAAAGTCAAGGTCGTCTCCCCGAAGCGACGCGCCTTCCAGAGCGCGAGCGCGCCCGGCGCCGAGGGCGGCGGCGTCTTGGTGCCGTGCTGGATCACGACGACGGCGCCCGCGACGAGGATCGCCCCCGCCGCCACCGCCTCGAGCGCGGCCGCCGCGCGCGGGGAGTCGTAGGGCGGGTCGAGGAAGACGACGGCGAAACGCTCGCCGGCCGCCTCCAGCTCGGCCACCGCGCGCGCCGCGTCCGCGCGCACCACGCGCGCGCGGTCCCCGAGGCCCAGGCGCTCGACGTTGTCGCGCAGCGCGCGCAGCGCGGCGCCGTCCTGCTCGACGAACACCGCGGAGGGCGCGCCCCGGGAGAGCGCCTCGATTCCCACCCCGCCCGCCCCCGCGAAGAGATCGAGGAAGGGGCCGCGGCCGAGGTAGGGCATCAGGGTGTCGAGGCAGGCGATGCGCACCTGATCCGCGGTCGGCCGGGTGGTGCGCCCGCGCGGGGTGGTGAGGCGCTGGCCCTTGAGCGCGCCCGCGAGCACCCTCATCGAGCCGTCACGGGGTGGTCTCCGACGGGCCCACGCGCCGGCCGTCGACCTTCCACTGCTCGCCCTCGCGGAGGACCGCGTACTCGACGCGATCCGGGAGCCCGTTCCGGTCGGAGGCGCGGGTGGCCTCGACCACGAACACCACCCGCGACGGACTGCGCCGGATCTGGAGCACGCGGAAGTCGGCGTAGCGCGGCTCGGCGGCGCCGCGGGATTCCGCGTACTCCGCGACGGATCCCCGCCCCTGCCGCGCCCACTCCGCGCGGACCCGCTTGGACAGGCGCGGCCAGCACGGCGCGAAGCGGCGCGTCCGCTCGCACGCGAAGTAGTCCTCGAGCGCCTGGCGCGCGCGGGCCAGCTCGACGCTGCCCTGGGCCGCCGCCGGCGCCGGCGCGCCGACCGATCCCAGCACGAGCGCGACCGCGAGGGCCCACCGCCCGCGGGCGCCCATCAGCCCACCCCGGCCAGGTCGAGCTTGCCCCGCCAGCGCAGCAGCAACGCGGCCCGGAGGGCCCGATGCGGTGGCGCGAGGAGATTGGGATCCTCGCGGATCAGCGCGACCGCGTCGCGCCGGGCCGCCTCCAGCGCGGCCGCGTCGCGCAGCAGATCCGCGACCCGGAACTCGGGCAGCCCCGACTGGCGCGTGCCGAAGAAATCGCCGGGCCCGCGCAGGGCGAGATCCGCCTCCGCGATCTTGAAGCCGTCGTTGGTCGCGGTCATCGCCTGAAGCCGGCGCTTGGCGTCCTCGGACGAGGCGCCCGACAGCAGGATGCAGTAGCTCTTCCACGGGCCGCGCCCGACGCGGCCCCGGAGCTGGTGGAGCTGGGAGAGCCCGAAGCGCTCCGCGTGCTCCACCAGCATCACGGAGGCGTTGGGCACGTCGATCCCGACCTCGATGACGGTGGTGGACACCAGCACGTGGATCGCGCCCGCCTTGAACTCGCGCATGACCCGGTCCTTCTCGGCGAAGGGCATGCGCCCGTGGAGCAGACCGATCGAGAGATCGGGGAAGACCTCACGCTGCAGGCGCTCGGCCATCTCGGTGGCGGCCTGGAGATCCAGGGCCTCCGACTCCTCCACCAGCGGGCACACCACGTAGACCTGGCGGCCGTCCGCGACCTGCTCGCGCAGGAAGCGGTAGATCTTCCCGCGGGCGGACGCGGGGCGCGCCCGGGTGACCACCGGCTCGCGGCCCGGCGGCAGCTCGTCGATCACCGAGACCTCGAGATCGCCGTAGAGGGTGAGGGCGAGCGTGCGGGGGATCGGCGTGGCGGTCATCACCAGCACATCCGGGCTCTCGCCCTTGCGCCTGAGCGTCGCGCGCTGGTGCACGCCGAAGCGATGCTGCTCGTCCACCACCGCCAGCCCGAGCCGGTGGAACTTCACGTTCTCCTGCACGAGGGCGTGGGTGCCGACCACGCAGCCGATCTCCCCCGCCGCCGCGGCGGCCAGCACCCGCTCGCGGGCCTTCCCCTTCACCGCGTTGGTGAGGAGCGCGACACGCACGTCCAGGGGCTCGAGGAGCTGGGTCAGGGTCATGAGATGCTGCTCGGCCAGGATCTCGGTCGGGGCCATGAGGGCCGCCTGGTAGCCGGACTCGACCGCGGTCAGGATGGCGAGCGCGGCCACCACCGTCTTGCCCGACCCCACGTCGCCCTGCAGGAGCCGGTTCATCGGATAGGGCTCGGCCATGTCGAGCCGGATCTCGCGCCACACCCGCTCCTGCGCCGCGGTCAGCGCGAAGGGGAGCGTGGCGAGCAGGCGGCGGGCGAGCGCGCCCGGCGGATTCATGGCGAGCCCCGGCTGGCGGCCCTGGCGCTGGCGACGGATCGCCAGGCCGAGCTGGAGCAGCAGGAACTCGTCGTAGACGAGCCGCCGTCGCGCCGCCGCGTAGTCGCTCTCCGCCTTCGGGAAGTGCCCGGCGCGGAGCGCCTCGGGCAGCGGCGGAAGCCGGTGGCGCGCCCGTAGCGCATCGGGCAGCGGGTCGTCCAGGTCGTCCACGTGGGCGTCCACCAGGCGCTTCATCAGCCGCCGCATCGGCCGGGCGGTGAGCCCCCGGGTCAGGCCATAGATCGGCACCAGGCGACCGGTGTGCAGCGTCTCGTCCGACGGCTCTCCCGCCGCCTCGCCCGCCTCGTCCTCGACGATCTCGTAGTCCTTCACGTGCATCTGGAGCGGCCCCGCGCGATAGCGCTGCGCCTTGCCGTGCACGATCAGGCGCTGGCCGCGCTGGAAGAGCCGCTCGAGATAGGCCTGGCCGAACCAGACGCAGGTGAGGTAGCCGGTGCCATCGCTCAGCAGCACCGACAGGGGCACTCGCGGCCGGCCTCGCGGGGGCGGGCTGACCGCGCGGATGGTGCCCGAGACCGTCGTCACCTCGTCCGGCTTGAGGCTCCGGAGGGGCGTCAGCTGGCTGCGGTCCTCGTGCCGTACCGGCAGGTAGTACAGCGTGTCCTCCACGGTGTGGAGCCCCAGGTTGGCGAGGAGCTTGGCCCGCTGGGGCCCCACGCCCTTGAGGAACTGCAGCGGGGTGGCGAGCGGATGCGGAACGGGCGAGGCCGCGCCTCCGCTCGGGGAGCCGGCCGGCTTAGTCGGGGCCAACGGTTTGCCTCATGGCAGCCCTCATGCTATAAAAGGTGGCCGCATCCAGCAAACCACACTCAGCTCCAGGGATCGGCAGGGGACCAGCATGGCTCAGCGGTGTGATGTCTGCGGGAAGGGTCCGGCCGTCGGTCACAAGATCAGCCACGCGCACAACGTGACCAAGCGCCGGTGGCTGGCGAATCTCGTCAGGATGCGCGGCCTGATCAAGGGCAAGGTGCAGCGGCTCCGGGTCTGCACGCGCTGCCTCAAGGCCGGCAAGGTCGTCAAGGTCGTCTAGCTCGGCAGAAAAGCGGCGGGAGGTGTCGCCACCCCCCGCCGCAGCTTGGAACGAGTCCCGGTGGGAGGCCGCCACCCCCCACCGCACGACTACCGCACCTACTTCTTCTTCTTCTTGGCCGCCTTCTTCTTCTTCGCCATGAGGTCGTCACCTCCTTTCATGGAGAAATGACGTCACGCTTCGCTACTTCCTCTTACCCTTCTTGGTGGCCTTCTTCTTCTTGCCACCCTTCTTGACGGCCTTCTTGCGCTTCGGCATGTGGGGTCTCACCTCCCTTCGGTCGTGACCTCAGTAACCCATCGCTTCGCGCCGGAGGTGGGCGGCCTGCTCCCGCCCCCGGCGCTCGTAGTGGTAGAGATCCGCGTAGAGCTGAGGTAGACACACGACCGGCAGGCCGCCCTTCGCCAGCGGCGCATAGAAGACGCCCTGGTCGTAGGGGGCGAGGAAGTACACGTTCCCCTCCCCTTCGCCCGGCCGCAGCCCGAGCGTCCGGGCCACCGGCTCGGGGTCGCCCTCGAGGTAGCAGTGGATGGCCGGGAAGCGGACGTTCGGGGCCACCAGCGCCGCGCCCGAATGCAGCGTGAAGGCGTAGCGCCGGCGCGCTTCGTGCGCCGCCCGGCCCAGCTCCGCCACCAGCCCCCGGGTGATCCGCTCCGGCGAGAAGTAGGCCTGCACGTCGTTCTGCCGGTAAGAGTAGGCGTCCACCCAGGCGTCCAGCAGCTCGCCGGGCCGCGTGAGCTGGAAGCGCTGCTGGCCGTTTCGCTCCACCCACGACAGCTCCTCGAGCCGCTTCACCACGTTGTGCGCGTGCCCCAGGCTCACCTCGGCCGCCTTGGCGAGCTCTTCCAGCCGCCAGGCGTGCTGGGGATCCACCAGGACGACCCGTACGACCCGCGTGGCGCGGGGCGCGAACAGGGACTTGAGCGGCCGCGTGGAGGGCCGGAGGTTCGGCTTGCCCTCCTTCTCGATCAGCACGTTCTCGAAGCTCAGGTAGCAGTTCCCGGACAGATCGAGATAGCCGAGGCCGCTCCGCTTCAGCAGGGACGCGCTCTGGGGGCTGATGTACGGGGATACCGCGATCGCGTAGGCTTCCGGCATCTCCCGTCGGATCTCGGAAAGGCGGGTCACTGCCTCCCGGATCTGACGGGGCTGGCCGACCGAAGTGACACCGACCGCCAGGGTGTGCGGACGGTCACCCATCTTGAATTTCACCAGCAGATCAGCGGTTTGTCCGCCTATCTTCACGTCGACAAACTGCTCCCACCCGCTGGCTTTCGACATGAGCTCGCGCACCCGCTGCGCTGCCAGGGTCTTGATATTGTCTGCTTTCGCCATTCCTTCACGTCCACTTTCACTTGTTCCTTCATTTTCAGCGTATGCTGAAACCATATGAACAAATGAAAATACTGTCAAGGAAAAACCTACGGGCTCAGCGACCTTCTTCGATCCCGTCCATGGTCTCGTCGTCGAGACCGAAATAGTGGCCGATCTCGTGGATCACGACGTCGCGGACGAGATCGGCCATTTCCTCAGGGTCCGCGCAGTCTTCCTCGATGGGCCCCTGGTAGATGTGGATGGTATCGGGCAGGACGTTGCCATAGGAGGAGTCCCGGCGGGTGATATCGATGCCGCGGTAGAGCCCGTAGAGGGTATCCGGCGGGTCGATCCCCATCTCGGCGAGGGTCTCGTCGTCGGCCCAGTCCTCGACCACGACGGCGATGTTGGCGAGCTTGTCGCGGAACGCGCGGGGTAGCTTGCGGAGGGCGGAATCGACGAGCGCTTCGAACTCCCGGCGCGTCATCCCGGTCGGGGGGCGATCCGTGAACCCCTAGACGCCTCGGACCCGCTCGACGTTGGCGATGTCCTTCACGTCGCGGATGGCCTGCATGATGTCCTGGAGCTGGCGCAGGTCGTCGACCTCCACCACGAAGTGGTTGAGGCCCTTCCGGTCCTCGGTCACGGTGATCTCGGCCTTGATGATGTTGCCCTGGCGTGAGGAGATGGCGCTCGTGATCTCGGCCAGCAGGCCCGGGCGGTCCCGGCCGATGTAGACCGCGATCCGCACCGGCCGCTTGGTCGACTCCCCTCCATCCCACTCCACCGCCACGAGCCGCTCCTTCTCGAGCACGTTCTTGGCCACCGTGAGGCAGTCCCGCGCGTGGACGGTGAGCCCGCGGCCGCGCGTGATGAAGCCCACGATGCTGTCGCCGGGCACCGGCGCGCAGCACTTGCCGAAGCGGACCAGCAGGTCGTCCACCCCGCGGATCCGGACCGCCGGCCCGTCGGCCTTCCGGGCCGGGCGGGCCGGCTTGGCCTCCGCCACGGTCTCGCTCTCCGCGGGCGGGGCCGGGGCCACCCGCCCCAGGACCTGCTGGATCGAGGTCTTGCCGTACCCGATCGAGGCCAGGAGATCGTCCACGCTGGGGAAGCCCAGCTCGCCGATGAGCTTCTTCATCTCGTCGGAGGCGAGCAGGGTCGCCGGCACCAGCCGGTACTTCCGCGCCTCGCGATCGAACAACTCCCGGCCGAGGGCGAGCGAGCGGGTGCGCTCCTCGATCTTGAGCCACTGGTTGATCTTGGCGCGGGCCCGATTCGACTTGACGATCTTCAGCCAGTCGCGGCTCGGATGCTGGGTGGGCGAGGTCACGATCTCCACGATGTCGCCCTGGTGGAGCGTGTAGCGCAGCGGCACCAGCTTGCCGTTCACCTTGGCGCCGACACAGTGGTGGCCGACGTCGGTGTGCACGGTGTAGGCGAAGTCCACCGGCGTCGCCCCATCGGGCAGGGCCTTGACGTCCCCGCGCGGGGTGAACACGTAGACCTCGTCGGGAAACAGGTCGAGCCGGACGCTGTCGAGGAACTCCTTGGGGTCGCTCGTCTCCTTCTGGGATTCCAGGAGCTGGCGGAGCCAGGTGAAGGCGTCGTCGAACTTGTCGCGGTCGCTCCGCTTCTCCTTGTAGAGCCAGTGGGCGGCGATGCCCTCCTCGGCGATGCGGTGCATCTCGGAGGTCCGGATCTGGATCTCGACCGGGTCCCCCTTGGGGCCGATGACCGTCGTGTGCAGCGACTGGTACATGTTGACCTTGGGCATGGCGATGAAGTCCTTGAAGCGCCCGGGCACCGGCTTCCACAGCGAGTGCACCACCCCCAGGGCCCCGTAGCAGTCGCGCACGGTATTGGTCAGGACCCGTACCGCGGTGAGGTCGTAGATCTCGTCGAACTCGCGCCCGCCCTCGTGCATCTTCTTCCAGATCGAGTAGAAGTGCTTCGGGCGGCCCGCGATCTTGGACCCGATACCCACCTCCCCCAGCTTCTCGTGCAGCAGCGTGATCAGGTGGTTGATCTCGGCCTCGCGCTCGAGCCGCCGCTTGGCCACCCGCCGCATCAGCTCCTGGTAGTCCTCCGGGTGCAGCACCCGGAGGGCCAGGTCCTCGAGCTCCGCCTTGACCTTGGCCATTCCGAGGCGGTGGGCCAGCGGGGCGTAGATGTCGAGGGTCTCCTGGGCGATCTTCCGGGCCTTCTCGGTGGGCAGGTACTGCAGTGTCCGCATGTTGTGCAGCCGGTCGGCCAGCTTGATCATCAGCACGCGGAGGTCGCGCGCCATCGCGACCAGCATCTTGCGGAAGTTCTCGGCCTGCCGCTCCTCCCGGGAGGAGAAGGCCAGTTTGCCGATCTTCGTCACCCCGTCCACCAGGTCGGCGATCTCGGCCCCGAACTCGCGCTGGAGATCCCCCTTGGTGGCCTTGGTATCCTCCAGGACATCATGGAGGAGCCCGGCGGTGACCGTGGTCACGTCCATCTTGAAGTTGACGAGGAGGCCGGCCACCTCCAGGGGGTGGGAGAGATAGGGCTCGCCGGAGGCCCGCTGCTGGCCCTGATGGGAGCGCTCGGAGAACCGGTAGGCGCGCTCGAGCAGATCCAGGTTAGCGGCAGGCTGGTACTTGGGGATCTCCTCGATGAGCGTTTGCAGTTGGGTCAACCGTACCCCTCCCCAGGTTGACCTCAAATTTTGCCAAAATTATCAGGCTTTTGCTACGACTTTTTTCCTCTTGCCCATCCACCGGTCCCGCCAGCCTGCCCAGTCCACGATCAGAGAGCCGGCGATGTAGATGGTCGAATAGGTGCCGGTGACCACGCCGATGCACAGCACGAAGGCCATATCCTCCAGCACCTTGCCGCCAAAGAGGTACAGGACCGCCGTGGTGAAGAAGACGGTCAAGGCCGTGAGGACGGTCCGGGACAGGGTCTGGTTGATCGCGTTGTTGATCTGAGTCTCGAAGGACTCACCCTTCCGCCTCGCCCCCTT
>DATHSW010000379.1:0-7141 GCA_035463855.1 Candidatus Deferrimicrobiaceae bacterium
CCGAGGGCCTCCTGGAGCTCGTGCACGCTCCGGCCGCCCCGGACGAGGATCTCGAGGATTCGAATGCGGACCGGGTGGGCGAGGGCCTTGAAGAACTCCGCCTTGAAGATCTGGAGCTGCCCGCCCCGCGGTGCTCGCTTCACAGGTTCCTATATATAGGAATATATAGGAATCGTCAACCCGGGCCGCCGCTCAGGCGGGCAGCCGCTCGACGATCGCGTCCGCGAACTGCTGGGTGCCGAGACCGCCGCCCAGGTCGCGGGTCTTGCGCCCCTCGGCGAGCGCGCGATTGTAGCCGTCCTTGATCCGCTGGGCCGCCGCCGCGCACGCCGCGTCCTCGCGGGTCTCGGCCAGGTGATTGAGCATCATCACCGCCGACATCAGCAGCGCGAGCGGATTGGCGAGGTTCCGGCCCGCGATGTCGGGCGCCGAGCCGTGCACCGCCTCGAAGACCGCGCACTGATCGCCGATGTTCGCGCCCGGCACGACCCCCAGCCCGCCCACCAGCCCCGCGCCCAGGTCGCTCACCACGTCGCCGTACAGATTCTCGAGCAGCAGCACATCGAAGCGGGTGGGGTCCTGCACCAGCGCCATGCAGCCGGCGTCGATGATCATCTCCTGGTAGCCGATGTCGGGGAACTCCCGGTCGTGCACCGAGCGGGCGCAGCGGATGAACATCCCGTCGGTGAGCTTCATGATATTGGCCTTGTGGAAGACCGTGATCTTCTTGCGTCCGCGCTGGCGCGCGTAGTGGAAGCCCCAGCGGGCGATGCGCGTGCACGCCTTCTCGGTGGCCACCTTGGTGGTGGTCACCACCCCGGGGGCCAGCTCGGCCTCGATGCCCGAGTAGAGGCCCTCCGTGTTCTCGCGGACGATCACGAGATCCACCCCGCTGAAGCGGGTGGGCACCCCGTCGAGATTGCGCACCGGCCGCACCGCCGCGTAGAGATCCAGCTCCTTGCGCAGCCGCACGTTGATCGAGGTGAAGCCCTCGCCGATCGGGGTCGTGCACGGCCCCTTGAGGGCGACCTGGTGGCGCGTGATCGCCTCCAGCGTCTCGCGGGGCAGCACCTCCTGGCCCTGCTCCAGCGCGGCCAGGCCCGCGCGTCCTTCCACCCACTCCACCGGGGCGCCCGCCGCGTCGAGGATGCGACGGACCGCGGCGGTCACCTCCGGCCCGATGCCGTCGCCGGGGATGAGGACGACCTGATGGCGGGTCATGCCGCCATTGTACGCGCATGGCGCGCCCGCGCCGCCATGGCTCGGGCGCGTATGCTAGAGTGCGCGGCAAGGAGGACGACATCCATGGCGGACGCGGTGCATCTCGGCAGCGGCAAGGTCCGCGAGCTGTACGCTCTCGACGAGGAGCGGCTGCTCCTCGTCGCCTCGGACCGGATCTCGACGTTCGACGTGGTCCTCCCCACCGAGATCCCCGACAAGGGCCGGGTGCTGACCGGCCTCGCCGCCTTCTGGTTCGTCCGCACGCGCGCCATCACGCCGAACCACCTGCTCGCGGTCCGGCCCGACGGCCGGTCCACCGAGTGCCGGCGGCTCGAGATGCTGCCGATCGAGTGCGTGGTGCGCGGCTATCTCTCCGGCTCCGGCTGGAAGGACTACGTCCGGACCGGGGAGGTGTGCGGCCACCGCCTCCCGGCGGGCCTGCGCGAGTCGGACCGGCTGCCCGAGCCGATCTTCACGCCGGCCACCAAGGCCCCGAGCGGTCACGACGAGAACATCACGGCGGCGCAGGCGGCGGCGCTGGTGGGCGCCGAGCATTTCGCTCAGGCCGAGCGGCTCTCGATCGCGCTCTACCGCTTCGCGGCGGCCTACGCGCTCGAGCGCGGGATCGTCATCGCCGACACCAAGTTCGAGTTCGGCGTGGACCGCGCGGGCCGGCTCGTGCTGGGCGACGAGGCGCTGACCCCCGATTCCTCGCGCTTCTGGCCCGCCGACCAGTACGCGCCGGGCGGGCCGCAGCCCTCCTACGACAAGCAGTTCGTGCGCGACTACTGCGAGAAGATCGGCTGGGGCAAGACCTATCCGGGTCCGGAGCTGCCGCCGGACGTGGTGGCGGGCACCCGCCGGCGCTACGTGGAAGCCTTCGAGCGGCTCACCGGGCTCCGCTTCGAGGACTACCTGGCGAACCCGTCCATCGTGCTGGCCTGAATCCTCCTCTCTCCTCAGGTCCCTCCGCGTCCGAGGTAACCGCCCTTGCGATCACGCGCGCGCAGATCGGCCGGGCGCTTCCCGGCCGGCCCATAGCCGCCCCCGCCCGGCGTGCTCACGAGCACGCGATCGCCCTGCTCCAGCACGTGCTGCCGCCGGTGGTCCACCTTCTTGCCGTTGATCCGCACGTCGCCGAGCCCGCCGGCCCCGCCGCCCGCGAGCCCCGGCGCCGGGAAGCGCGTGCGCTCGGCCATGAAGCTCATCACGATGGGACGGCGGGACTCGCTCTCGATCAGGATGTCCTGGCCGAGCCCGCCGCGCGAGCGTCCACGCCCGCCGGAGCCCGGCCGCATGCGCTTGTAGTGGAAGAAGAGCGGGCTGTTGCGCTCGGCCACCTCCACCGGCGTGCTCGAGATATTGCTGGGCCACGACAGCACGTGCTCGCCGTCCTTCCGCGCGGTCGCGCCCATGCCCCCGTTGAAGAAGAGCACCGTGGTGTACGGCCGCCCGTCGTCGCGCACGCCGGACTGGGCCACCGCCCAGAGCGGCGAGCCGGCCGCCGCCGCGACGCGATCGGGGATCACCTGGTGCAGCGCGCCCAGGATCAGGATCGGGACGTAGTGCCCGGTCTGCGCGCGGCTCACCACCGCGGCCGGGAACTTCGGGTTGAGCAGGCAGCCCTCGGGGGCCTCCACCTTCACCGGCCGGTACATGCCCTCGTTGTTGGGCAGGCCCGGCAGCAGCGCGCAGCGGACCGCGTAGGCGGTCATCGCGTAGGTGTAGGCCATCACGCAGTTGATGGCGCGCGGCTGAGCGGGCGAGGTGCCGGTGAAGTCGGCCACGATCTCGTCGCCCCGCACCGTGAGCGCGACCCGGAAGCGGTAGGGCGCCTCGAAGCCGTCGGTCTCGATCTGGTAGCGGTAGGTGCCGTCGGGGACTATGCGAATAGCGTCCCGCATTGCTCGCTCGGAGCGGGCGAAGAGCTCGTCGGCCAGGCCCTCGAGCGAGTCGAGCGCGTATTCCTCCATGAGGCGGCGCACCCGGCTCTCCATCAGCTCGTTGGCGCTCACCTGCGCCCAGATGTCGCCCACCGTCTGGTCCGGCGTCCGCACGTTGGCCCGCAGCAGGGCGAGCAGCGTCTCGTCCACCTGCCCCGCGCGGATCAGGTGGGTGAGCGGGATGTGGAAGCCTTCCTCGAAGAGCTCGCGCGCCTCGATGGCCCGGATGCGGCCGCCGATGTCCGGCATGTGGGCCGTGGTCGCCGAGAAGGCGACCAATCGCGGTTGACCGCCGGGGCCCTCCTGCCGATGGAAGATGGGCTTCACCAGGCACACGTCGCTCATGTGCCCGGTGCCCTGCCACGGGTCGTTGGTGATCAGCACATCGCCGGGCCGCATGTTCTGGGCGCCGATCCCGGCGAGGAAATGGCGCACCGTCGCGGGGAGCGTGCCGATGAAGGACGGGATGCTGCCCGAGTTCTGCGCGAGGGCAAAGCCCCGCGCGTCGGTCAGCACGCAGGCGAAGTCGTTCGCCTCGTTCGACAGCGTGGAGAACGACGTGCGCACGATGGCCTTCGCGGCCTCGTCCACCACCGAGATGATCCGCGTCCACAGCACCTCCAGGGTGATCGCGTCGAACGACGGGCTCATGGCGCCCCCAGGGTCATCACGATGTTGCCGCTGCCGGCCACGCGCGCGGTCGCGCCGGGCCCGACCACGAGCGTGGAGCCTTCTTCCTCCACCACCGCGGGCCCGCTCAGCTCGTCGCCGACCCCGAGGCGGTAGCGGTCGTAGACCGCGGTCTCCACCCAGCCGTCCGCCCCCGGAAAGTAGGCACGCCGCGTGCCCTTCAGCGCCCCGCGCGCGCCCCCGCCACCACGCCCCTCGAGCACGACGTCGCTCCCCGACACGGGCGCCCGCACCGCCACGCGGATATTGATGAACTCCACCGGCACGCCCGGCGGCGTCAGCGCGAACTTCTCGCGATAGGCGGTCTCGAACGCGCCGCGCAGCACGGCCCGGCCCGGCCCGCTGTCTTCATACGGCCCGGGGGGCAGCGGCACCACCAGGTCGAAGCCCTGGCCGAGGAAACGGCCGTCGGCCAGCCGCTGCACGGTGGCGCTCTCGAGCTTGAGCCCCGTCTCCGCCATCACCGCCCGCGCCTCGGTCTCCAGACCGGCGAAGACAGCCTCGAGCTGCCCGATGCTCCCGCGATCGAGGCGGATGCCGACGGTGGCCACCCGGTCCACGCGCGCCGGCGCCACCAGCAGGCCGAGGGCGGAGGCCACCCCGGCCGACGGGGGGCAGATCACGCGGCCGATCCCGAGCTTGCGCGCCACCGAGAAGGCGTGCACCGGGCCCGCGCCGCCCGTGCAGAGCAGTGCGTAGTCGCGCGGATCGCGCCCGCGCTCCGCGACGTGCACCCGCGCGGCGCCCGCCATGTTCTCGTTGACGATGTCGTGAATGCCCCACGCGACCTTGGTGGACTCGAGCCCGAGCCCCCGCGAGAGCCCCTCGACCGCGGCCAGCGCCGCCGCCATGTCCACCGCCACCTCGCCGCCCGCGAAGTAGTCCGGGTTGAGATAGCCCAGCAGGAAGTCGGCGTCGGTCACGGTGGGCTCGCGGCCACCCAGGCCGTAAGAGGCCGGGCCGGGATACGAGCCCGCGCTGCGGGGGCCGACCTTGAGCAGGCCGATCTCGTCCACCGCCGCGATGCTGCCGCCGCCCGCCCCGATCTCGATCAGCTCGATGGTGGAGATACGGATGGGCAGCCCGCTGCCCTCGATGAAGCGCCGCTGCCGCGCGGCCTCGAAGCTGTAGGCGGTGAGCGGCTCGCCCCCGTCCACCAGCGAGAGCTTGGCGGTGGTCCCGCCCATGTCGAAGGCCAGCACCTTGCCGCTGCTGTCCGGCCGGCCGAAGAAGGCGGCCGCGATGGCGCCGGCGGCCGGGCCCGACTCCAGCATCTGCACCGGCACCCGCCGCGCCTCCTGCACGTGAGTGAGCCCGCCGCTCGAGAGCATCAGCAGCAGCGGCGCCGGGATGCCCAGCTCCGACACGCGCCGGGCCATCAGCGCGAGGTACTGCTGCGCCAGCGGCTTGATGTAGGCGTTGGCCACGGTGGTGGAGGCGCGCTCGTACTCACGGATCTCCGGCGCCACCTCGTGCGAGGCGGTCACCGCGATGCCGGGGTGCCGCGTCGCGATCAGCCGCGCCGCCTCCGCCTCGTGGCGCGGGTTCGCGTAGGAATGGAGGAACACCACCGCGATGGCTTCGACACCTGCCTTCGCCAGCGCGGCGGCCCGCGCGGCCAGCATCGCCGTGTCCAGCCGCCGCGCGATCCGGCCGTCGGCCCGCGTGCGCTCGGCCACCTCGAGGCGCAGGTGGCGCGGGACGAGGGGCTCGGGCTTGGCGATGGCCAGGTCGTAGAGCTCGTACTTGCGCTCGCGCCCGATCTCGAGCGTGTCCGCGAAGCCCGCGGTGGTGATGAGCCCGGTGATCGCGCCCTTGCGCTCGATCAACGCGTTGGTGAAGAGCGTGGTGGCGTGGACGACCCGCGCGAACGCGGCCGGGTCGACCCGCGCCTGGGCGAGCAGCCCCGCCGCGCCCGCCGCCACCGCCCGCGCCGGGTCGTCGTGGGTGGTGAGGACCTTGCGGCTCCATCGCCGCCCGGTGTCGTGGTCGTACACCACCAGGTCGGTGAAGGTCCCGCCGATGTCGATCCCGAGCGAGTACTGCGCCACCGCGCGCGGGCGTCTAGAAGATGGCCAGGGGGTGGGCGGGCGCGCCGGTGGCGCCGACCAGGCGCAGCGGCGTGGCGGTGAACAGGAACTCGTTGCGCCCTTCCTCCGCGCAGGCCTTGGCGAGGCGCTCCGGATCCGAGTTGTCGATCAGGGCCAGGCCCAGGAACGGGATCGCCAGGTGCGCGGACATGCCGAAGCCCGGGTAGCGGCTGGGGCGCTCGTCCATCATGTCCCACGAGATGCCCGCGATGTCCTTCGCGCGGAACCATTCGAGGCAGGAGAGATGGAGACCCGGGTGCTCGGAGATCCGCGGCTTCCAGTCCGGGTTCTCCAGGCGGAACTTCTCGTCGCCGCTGCGCACCACCACTACGTCGCCCGGCTCCACTCGGACCCCGGCGCGCCGCTCCGCCTCGTCCAGCTCTCGCGGCGTCACCGGGTGGCCCACCGTGACGTAGCCCTCCTTGCGCCCGGCCGCGATGTCGAGAAAGACGCCGCGGGTGGTGATGCCCCGTTCGAAGATCGGATCGATCGGGCACCAGAGCGCGCCCTCGGCGGTGAGGCTGTCCGCGAACGAGCGGCCGTTGTAGAGCTCGCCGTCCCAGCCCACGTGGCAGAGCGCGTCCACGTGGGTGATCCAGAAGCCGTGATAGACCATGTCGAAGCGGTCGAGCACCACGTCCACCCGCTCGCGCTTCGACGGAAACGTCATGTGGTACATGTACACGGGCCGCGGGATCACGTCGCGCGCGAGCGACACGGTGCGGCCCTTCCGGATCAGGCGCTGCGCCTGCGCCTGCTTGGCCGGCGTGATCAGGTTCACGGTGCCGAGCTGGTCGTCGTGCCCCCAGCGGCCCCAGTTGTTCAGCTCCTTGAAGTACGCCTCGACGCGATCGCGGCTGGGCAGGGCATCGGCCATGGGTACGGATCCTTTCCTAGCCGCGCGCACCGAAGCGGAAGCCGAGCGCGGACGACAGGATGAACAGCAGGAGGACGGGCGACCAGAGCGGGTGCGCGCCGTCGCGAACCGCTCGAGCCGCCGGCGCGGCCAGGGCCCGGGTCGTCATGGCCGAGAAGGTAACACGATCCCCGGGACGCCGGGCACTCGATGACAACCCGATGACGTTTCGATGACGGGGTGGCGACGGGCGCGCGGCCGTGGTAGGGTCCGCGCTGCCCCGGGGCGCCCCGGGGTGCCGCATGCCCAGCTCGAGCCTTCGCCACGTCCTCGACGAGATG
>DATHSW010000380.1:0-7820 GCA_035463855.1 Candidatus Deferrimicrobiaceae bacterium
GACATCACGATGGCGATCTGGAGCAGCGCCTCCGCGATCAGGAAGTAGGGATCACGGGCCTGGAAGGAATCCCGCAGGGCTTCGAGCTTCTTGGCGTCCTTCTCGATGTCCTTCTTCTCCGCGTTGTAGCGCTTCTCTTCCTCCGCGAACTTCTCGAGGAGCGCCTCCCCCTTCTCGCGCCCCGCCGGCCGGGACCCCCCGGCGCGCTCGGCCAGATCCACCTCGAGCCGCATCTTCTGGGCGCGGTAGAGGTGCTCCCGGATGACCTTGGCCTGGTAGAAGGCCCACTGATCGGAGGACTGCTGCTGGGCCAGCAGCATCTCCTTCATGGCGTGGTTGCCGCCGAGGGCCGCGATGGCCAGGACCACCGCGTAGATGGCCGTGACCAGCGCGACCCGGCGGCTGAACGGCTTCTCGGCGTGCTCGTGCAGCTCGTCGGGCTGCGGCAGCTCGACTTCGGGCATCCGCTAGTTGCTGGAGCGGCCCCGCGTGATCTCCTCTTTCATGGCCGAGCGCCCGGCCTCGAAGGCGGACGTCAACCGCTGCGCCTGCTCCTCGAAGTACTCGCGGCCCTTGTCGAAGAGATCGCCGGCGCGGTCCTGCGCCTGCCCCGCCGCGTCCTGGGCGCGCTTGAAGAGGTCGCCGCTGTGCTCGGCCAGGAGCTCGCGCGTCTCCCGCCCGGTCTTGGGCGTGAGCAGCACGGCCGCCGCCGCGCCCGCGATGGCCCCGAGGAAGAACCACCCGAGATAGCCCGCCGCGTCGCTTCCGCGATCTTCCGCCATGGTCTTCTCCTTGGCTCCGTCGATCAGTGGTGTCGGTCCTTGAGGCGGTGGAGGAAGACTTCCACCCCTCGCTTCACCCCGGCCGCCATCCCCGCGTACTGCCCGATCCGCGTGAGCCCCCCCACCACGCCCACCACCCGCGCCACCTGCATCGAGATGTCCTCGACGCGCTCCACCACGACTCCGATCCGCTCCAGGTTGTCGTTGGCGTTGCGCGAGAGTTTCTGCAACTGCGCGGTCAGGCCCTCGATCTCGCTCACCAGCGGCCGGATCTCGCGCTCCACCTGCGCGAGGACGCTCTCCGCGCGGACTGCCGTCTTCCTGAGCGCCAGCAGGGTGGAGATCAGCACGATCGTGAGCGCCACGACGCAGGCGAGAATGACGCCGGTCGCGAGGGGAGTCATCGCGATCGGAGTATGGCAGGGGCCACCGCGCAAGTCAATGAAAGGAGCCGGAAAGGGCCCGCATTCATTGACTTTCCAGATTCCCGGCCCCTATACTTCCCAAGCAGAGGTTCCCTGCCATGTCCCTCCACGATCGCTTCGACGAGCTGAGGCGCCGCAACGAGGCGGCCGAGCTCGCGGGCGGCCCCGATCGCGTCGCCCGGCAGCACAAGGCGGGCAAGAAGACCGCGCGCGAGCGGATCGAGCTCTTGCTCGACAAGGGCTCGTTCAACGAGATGGACCGTCTGGTCGTCCACCAGATCCGGGACTTCGGCATGGACGAGCAGCGCATCCCGGGCGACGGGGTGGTGACCGGCTCCGGGCGGATCCACGGCCGGCCGGTCTTCGTCTTCGCCCAGGACTTCACCGTCTTCGGCGGCTCGCTCTCCGAGGCGTACGCGCGGAAGATCTGCAAGATCATGGACCTCGCCATGAAGACCGGCACCCCGGTGATCGGCCTCAACGACTCGGGCGGGGCGCGGATCCAGGAGGGCGTGGTCTCGCTCGCGGGCTACGCCGACATCTTCCTGCGCAACACCCTGGCCTCGGGCGTGGTGCCCCAGATCTCGGCCGTCATGGGGCCGTGCGCGGGAGGCGCGGTCTACTCGCCCGCCATCACCGACTTCGTGTTCATGGTCAAGAACAGCTCCTACATGTTCGTGACCGGGCCCGACGTGATCCGGGCGGTCACCCACGAGGAGGTCTCGTTCGAAGAGCTGGGCGGCGCGTCCACCCACGGGGAGCGCTCCGGGGTGGCCCACTTCGCGGCGGACAACGAAGAGGAGTGCCTGGCCCTCATCCGCGAGCTGCTCACGTTCCTGCCCCAGAACAACGCGGAGGATCCGCCGGTTCGCCCCACCCTCGACCCGGTCGACCGCGTGGACGAGGAGCTGCAGACGGTGGTGCCGGACCAGCCGAACCGACCCTACGACATCAAGGACATCGTGCGGCCGGTGCTCGACGACCGGTACTTCTTCGAGGTGCAGGCCGACTATGCCCCCAACCTGGTCATCGGGTTCGGGCGGCTGGGCGGCCGCCCGGTGGGGATCGTGGCCAATCAGCCCGCGCACCTGGCGGGCTGCCTCGACATCAACGCCTCGGTGAAGGGCGCGCGCTTCGTCCGCTTCTGCGATTGCTTCAACATCCCGATCGTGACCTTCGAGGACGTGCCGGGCTTCCTGCCGGGCACCGCCCAGGAGTTCGGCGGCATCATCAAGCACGGCGCCAAGCTGCTCTATGCCTTCTGCGAGGCCACCATCCCCAAGCTCACCGTGATCACCCGCAAGGCGTACGGCGGCGCCTACTGCGTGATGTCGTCCAAGCACATCCGGGGTGACGCCAACTTCGCGTTCCCCACCGCCGAGATCGCGGTGATGGGCCCGGACGGGGCGGTGAACATCCTGTACCGCCGGGAGATGGACGCGGCGGCGGATCCGGCCGCGCTCAAGGACGAGAAGGTGCGCGAGTACCGGGAGAAGTTCGCGAACCCGTACGCGGCGGCGGAGCGCGGCTACGTCGACGAGGTGATCGAGCCGCGCGATACCCGCCGCCGGCTCATCCAGTCCCTCGAGGTCCTGCACACCAAGCGCGACGGCAACCCGCCCAAGAAGCACGGGAATATTCCCCTATGACCCCCGAAGAGCGCGCGCGCTTCGAGCAGGCCCGCCGGCAGTGGGAGGAGCAGACCCTCAAGCCCGCGCTCGGGCGGGCTCCCGAGCGCCCGGGCCCCTTCACGGACTCGAGCGGGGCGCCGGTCGAGCGGCTGCACACGCCCGCGGACACCGCGGGGGTGGACTACGTGCGGGATCTGGGCTTTCCGGGCGAGTTCCCCTACACCCGCGGCGTGCAGCCCACCATGTACCGCGGGCGCCTGTGGACGATGCGCCAGTACGCGGGCTTCGGGTCGGCGTCGGAGACCAACCGGCGCTTCCGATACCTCCTCGAGCAGGGCCAGAGCGGCCTCAGCGTGGCGTTCGACCTGCCGACCCAGATGGGCTACGACGCCGACCACGAGATGGCCCGCAGCGAGGTGGGCAAGGTGGGAGTGTCCATCTCGAGCGTGGAGGACATGGCCGCCCTCTTCGAGGCCATCCCGCTCGACCGCGTCTCGACCTCGATGACGATCAACTCCACCGCCTCGATCCTGCTCTGTCTCTACATGGCGGTGGGCGAGCGGCAGGGCGTGCCGTCGGAGCGGCTGTCCGGGACGGTCCAGAACGACATCCTCAAGGAGTACATCGCCCGCGGCACCTACGTGTTCCCGCCCGGTCCGTCCATGCGGCTCATCACGGACATGTTCGCGTTCTGCCGCGAGCGGGTGCCGCGCTGGAACACCATCTCGATCTCGGGCTACCACCTGCGGGAGGCGGGCTCCACCGCGGCGCAGGAGGTGGCCTTCACGCTCGCCAATGGCATCGCCTACGTGACCGCCGCGCGGGAGGCCGGGCTCGCGGTGGACGAGTTCGCGCCGCAGCTCTCGTTCTTCTTCAACGCGCACAACAATCTTCTCGAGGAAGTCGCCAAGTTCCGGGCCGCCCGCCGGCTGTGGGCCCGCATCATGCGGGAGCGCTTCGCGGCCCGGGACCCGCGCTCCCAGATGCTGCGCTTCCACGCCCAGACCGCCGGCAGCACGCTGACCGCCCAGCAGCCGGAGAACAACATCGTGCGGGTGGCGGTGCAGGCCCTGGCCGCGGTGCTGGGCGGCTGCCAGTCGCTCCACACCAACTCGATGGACGAGGCCCTCGCCCTGCCGAGCGAGGCGGCGGTGCGCACCGCGCTCCGCACCCAGCAGGTCCTCGCCCACGAGTCCGGGGTGGCCGACGTCGTGGATCCGCTCGGCGGCTCCTACACCATCGAGCGGGCGACGCGGCGGATCGAGGAGGAGGCGGAGACCTACATCGCCAAGATCGACGGCCTCGGCGGCTCGGTGCACGCGATCCCGTTCATGCAGCGCGAGATCCAGGAGGCGGCCTACCGCTACCAGCAGGAGGTGGAGGCCAAGCAGCGCGTGGTGGTGGGCGTCAACGAGTTCGTGATGGACGAGCCGCCGCCCGCGAACCTCTTCCAGGTGGACGCCGGCGTGGGCCAGGCCCTGGCCGAGCGTCTCGCCGCCCTGCGCCGCGCGCGCGACGGTGCGGCCGCCGCCCGCGCCCTCGACGCGGTGGATCGCGCCGCGCGGGGCCGCGACAACCTGCTGCCCCATATCCTGACCGCGGTGCGCGCGCAGGTGACGCTGGGCGAGATCTGCGACACGCTGAGGCGCGTCTTCGGGGTGCACCAGCCCTCGGTGGTCTTCTAGCGATGCGACGACGCTGGAGCCGGCCGATCGCGCTGTGCTTACTCTTGCTCGCGCTGGCCCCCCCGGCGGGAGCGGGGATCGCGGATCAGGTGGGCGCCACCTTTGGCCTCCTGATCCAGGACGTGGTCGGCGCGTTCCCGCCCGCGGAAGGCCTGGTGGTGGCCGCGGAGGGCGAGCGGCTGTTCATCGACCTCACCGAGAAGGATGGGGTCCGGCCGGGGCAGGAGTACTCGGTGTTCCGCAAGGGCGAGGTCTTCCGGCATCCCATCAACGGCCGGCCCCTCGGCCGCTACGAGGACGTGCTGGGCTATGCCCAGATCGTCCGCCTGCACCCCCAGTACGCGGAGGCGGCGTTCGTGCCGGCCGAGGGCAAGCCCGCGCCCGAGCCCGAGGACGGCGTGCGCATCACCAAAGGTCGGATCCGCGTCGCGGTGGCGCCCGCCACCGACCTGACCAAGGCCAGCGAGGATCTCCGGCGCGTGCCGTTCATGATCGCCCACGCCCTCGAGCTGACGAAGCGCTTCCAGGTCGCCGATCCGTCCGCGGTGCAGGAGCATCTGCTCGGCCAGAAGACCCGCAGCGAGGAGCTGCTGGTGAACCCGGACAAGGCCAAGGCCTCGGGCAAGACCCTGGAGGTCTCGGGCTGGCTGGTCCCGATGCTCATCGAGCGCCGGGGGATCATCTATCTCGACATCACCTGGATCTCGGCGGTGACCGGCACGGCCCTCTTCTCCCGCCGGGCCGCCCTGACCCGGTCCGAGACCGCGGCCGAGCAGCGCTTCCCCTGGGAGCCGGTACCCACGGATTAGGTCCGTCGGAACCCACGGTATCGACAGGGCTTCTGGTATGCTGTTGGCCATCATGAAGACCTATCCCCGCGTGTACGGCTTCGTCCTCGCCGCGGTCGTGGTGCTCACGCTCTCGGGCTGCGGCCGGAGCGTGCGCGAGTACTTCGGGCTGGCCTCCACGCCCGATCCCACGGTGGCCATTCGCAGCGCCGAGCCCCGGTGGCTCCTGATCAAGAATCCCCGCTGCTGCGACATTCCGAGCGAGCCGGAATACATCTGGGTCGAGGAGGACAAGGTCCCCACGACCATGAAGTCCCTGGTCTTCGGCAAGTCCACCTTGCTCGCGCCGCCCGAGGTCGTGTCGAAGTACGGGCCCCCCCCCGGAGGGGGCCGGATCAGCCCGCGGCAGGGCGGGGCCTACAAGGTGGAGAACGTGGTGCCGACGATCCCGACGTCGCGGAGCGCGGCGGCCGTGTCCCCGGCGACCCGCACCGACGCGGCCAGCCGCGTCGCGGCCTCCTCGCCGACCCGCGGCTTCGTCGTCTTCGTGGACACCTCCCGGGTCGTGATCGATCTCGCGGCGAGCGATGGCGTGAAGCTGGGCACCGGCGTGAGTGTCCGCCGGGACAAGGTCGCCATCGTCCACCCCATCACCGGCGAGCTGCTCGGCGAGCTGGATGAGGAAGTGGCCACCGGCCGGGTCGTGGAGGTCCGCGACAAGTTCTCGGTGGTCGAGGTCGAGAAGGCCGCCGCGGGGGTGCAGGTTCAGGTCAAGGACCGGGTCGTGCTCCGGTAGCCGCTGGCTCCCGCCCCTCTCCGGTGAAAGCGCCGACTCCGCTCGAGGCCCTCCTGAAGGATCGCGTCGCGCTCGCGATCGGCGCGGAGCTGGGCGCCATCGAGGCGGCCATCGGCCGCGAGATCGCCTCCTCGGTGCCCCTGATCCACCAGATGGGCGAGTTCATCGCGGGGGCCGGAGGCAAGCGGCTGCGCCCGATCCTCCTCCTGACCGCGGCCCGCCTCGCCGGCTACCAGGGGCCGCGCGCGATCCGCATGGGCTGCGTGGTGGAGCTGCTCCACACCGCCACCCTCATCCACGACGACGTGGTGGACCAGGCGCCGCTGCGGCGCGGGCGTCCGTCCGCCAACGCGCGCTGGGGGGACGACGCCTCCATCCTGGTGGGCGACCATCTCTACTCGAAGTCCTTCGCCCTGATGGTCGAGGACGGGGACCCGCGCGTGCTCGAGACCCTCGCGCGCGCGACCGTCTCCATGACCGAGGCGGAGGTGTTCCAGCTGGAGCGCAAGCGCAGCGGGTCCACCGGCGAGGCCGACTACCTCCGCATCATCACCCAGAAGACCGCGTCGTTCATGTCGGCCTGCTGCCGGATCGGCGGCCTGCTCGGCCGGGCGAACGCGGAGCAGGTGGAGGGGCTCACGCGCTACGGCCTCGACATCGGCATCGCGTTCCAGATCAGCGACGACTCGCTCGACTTCGTCGCCGACCAGGCGCGGCTCGGCAAGGCGGTCGGCGCCGACCTCAAGGAGGGTAAGCGCACGCTGCCCCTGATCGCCACCATCGAGCGCGCGGGCCCCGCCGACCGCGACCGCATCCACCGCCTGCTCAAGCAGCCGGCGCTGACGCCCGGGGAGATCGAGGAGATCCGGCGGCTGGTGGTCGAGCACGCGGGGGTGGAGTACGCCCTCGAGCGGGCCCACGAGTACGCCCAGAGCGCCAAGGCCGCACTCCGGTCCTTCCCGGGCTCGGAGGACAAGGAGACGCTGGCGCTGGTGGCGGACTTCGTCGTCGATCGCGACCGATAGACCCCTCACCCCACCCCTCTCCCCAGAGGGGAGAGGGGGCTGAGGGGGCTTCGAGGGCGAGGGGGGATTCTCATGCCGCGCGTGATCACCCTCACCACGGACTTCGGCCTCCGCGACCCCTTCGTCGGCATCATGAAGGGGGTGCTGCTCTCCATCTGCCCGTCGGCCCGCCTCGTGGACCTGACTCACGATGTCGAGCCCCAGGATGTGCTCGGCGGCGGCCTCGCCCTGGAGGCGGCGGTCGCGTTCTTTCCCCCCGCAACCGTGCATCTGGCCGTCGTGGACCCGGGCGTCGGGAGCGCGCGGCGCGCCCTCGCGATCCGGGCGGACGGGTACTACCTGGTCGGGCCGGACAACGGACTGTTCACGTTCGCCCTCGAGGGGCCCGGCTCGGCGGCGGTCGCGCTCACCGCGCCGGAGTACCGTCTTCCCGAGGTCAGCCGGACCTTTCACGGCCGCGATGTCTTCGCGCCCGCCGCCGCCTACCTGGCGGCGGGCGTCCCGCTCGAGCGGCTGGGTCCGCCGGTGGCGGACCCGGTGCGCCTGCCACGGCCGGGCTGCCGCCTCGAAGATGGCGAGCTGATCGGCGAAGTCCTCGACGCGGATCGCTTCGGCAACCTGGTCACGTCGATCCCGGCGGGCCGCCTTGCCGACATCCCGGGCCAGGGTGCGCTGACGGTGGAGGTGG
>DATHSW010000381.1:0-3206 GCA_035463855.1 Candidatus Deferrimicrobiaceae bacterium
CGCTGGCCATCCCTCAGCGTGGTCGGGACGGGTGCCGGGCCGACCACGACCCGCTCGCCGTCGGCGATCCCGGCCGTCAACTCCACGGCGCCGCTTCTCGGGTCCCGCTCCCCGATCGTCACCGGCCGGAGCCGCGCGCGACCGTCCTCCACGATGAACACCGCGGGCCGCCCGGACGCGGCCTGGACCAGGGCCGAGGCGGGCAGCACCCGTGCGGGGGCGGCCGCGCGCGTGGTGATCGTGGCCTCGGCCTGCTCGCCGATGCGAAGGCGCGGCGGCGCATCGAGGAGCCGGATCTCGACGCTCAGCTCCTCGGCGACCCGATCGCTCTCCTCGCCGATCCGGACCACCTCGCCCCGAAAGGGCCGGCCCGGGCTGCTCCGGAGCGTCACCTGGGCCGGCTGCCCCAGCCGGACCGCGCCCAGCAGGCTCTCGTCCAGATGGATCCGGACCCAGACCGTGCGGGGGTCGACCATCTTGAAGACGGGCACCCCGGCCACCACCACCGCACCGGGCTCGACCTCGCGGGACAGGATGAGCCCCGAGAGCGGCGCCGTGACGCTGGTCTCCCGCAGGCGCGACTCGCTCGCGGCGAGCTCGGCGCCGGCCACGGCCACCTCGCGCTCGGCCATGCGGATCGCCGCCTCGCTGCGGTGGATGTCCGCCTCGAGGGCCACCGCCTCGGCGCGCGAGTTCGCCAGATCGGCCTCGGCCGAGCGAACCTCGGTCGATCGGACATCCAGGTCCTGGCGCGCGATGAGCTCGCGGTCGTGAAGCTGCTTGAAGCGATCGAACGTCACGCGGGCCAGCTCGGTATTGGCCAGAGCCTTGGCGATGGCGGCGCGCCGGGCCTCGAGGCTGGCCCGGGCCCGGGCGAGGTTGGCCCGCTCGAGGGGGACGGTCTCGACCGCCTTCATCTGGACGAACGCGGCCTGTTCGCGCTGCCGGACGAGCTCCTCGTCATCGAGCACGGCCAGGAGCTCCCCCCGCCTCACCGTGTCGCCCTGGTCCCGCAGGAGCTTCACGACCCGGCCGGTGACCTTGCTCCCGACCTCGACGTACACGCGCGCCTCCACCGTGCCCGTGCCGAAGGCCTGGGCCCGGAACTCGCCCGGGGCCATGGCCACGGTCTCCACCGCGGCGACCCCCAGCACGCGAAGCCAGACCACCGCCGCGGCGGCGAGGATGGAGCTGGCCGCGGCGACGATGACGATTCTCTTCATACGCGGGTGCCGGCGGCCTCGCTGCGGACCCCGAGCTTCTCGAGGAGCTTCTCCATCAGGCACCAGCGGGTCAGCGCGGACTGGAAGAGGTTGAGCCCGACGAACAGCGTGAAGAAGAGCCAGTACGGGCTATGCACATAGCTCAGCACGACGCTGATGGTGACGAAGCTGCCCGCGATGAGACGGATCCAGCGCTCGAGTGTCATGGCCTCCTCCTGTTCAATCGCGGGATGACCGCGACCAGTGAGGGGAGGTTGCAACGGGAGTGCCAGCCGAGCCCCGGGCAAAATCAACTACTTATCGCGGCCCCCGGGGGCAGGTGGGGCCGGCGCGCCCCAGTCGGCGTGGCCAGCGGGCTGGCCCGGGGTACTCGGCGCGGGCTTCGCGCCCCTCAGCGCAGCGAAGGCGCCCCGCCGGCCTGGCGCCGGTTGATCCAGAAGTGGTCGGGGCGCCGCTGGAGGCGCTCGGCGAGCAGCCGCTCGGCGCGATCCATGTCGCCGCCCCGGAAGCACGCCTCGACCAGCGTGTCGTGGAAGACGTCGCGCTGGGCGCGGCTGCCGCCGAGCTCGACGATGCGCGGCCGCAGCGGCTCGATCTTCGCGATCACGCGCGGCCAGTCCCGCGCCGCGAAGGCGTGGAGGCCCTCCACCAGCGGCACCGTCACCTCGCCCATCAGCCCCGTCGGGTCCTTCGGCGCCCGCTCGCGCAGGAGGGCGAGCTGCTTGTCGGCGCTGGCCCAGTCGCCGCCGCCCGCGAGCGCCATCGCCACGTGCGCGACGTGGAACAGGAGGCCCGTGCGGGTGATGCGGTCGCGCGCGATGGCCGTGAACGGCTGCCAGCGGTCGCCCGGCGGGTGTCCGGTCAGCTCGAGCCGCCACAGGAGCGAGATCGAGTCGTGGAGGTCGCCGGCGATCGAGGACGGCGTCTGCTCGAACAGCCGCCGCGACAGGTCCGACACCCGGGCGTACTCGCCGCGCGAGAGGTGCATGAGCACGAGGTGCCACCAGAGATGGTTCTGGAACCAGTTGAGGCCGCGGCACGGCTCGATCGCGGCCGGCAGCCGGCTCACCCCGGTGTCGAACGCGGCCGACTCGTAGAGCGCGTGGGCGAGGGCGTGGATCGACCACGCGTCCTCGGGCTCCCTTGCGATGGCCTCCTCCGCGAGCCGGATGGCGTCCGCGCACCGCCCCGCCTCCTCCAGCGCGAAGGCGTGCATGCCCAGCATGTAGGAGCTCTCGGGATGGTGGCGGATCAGCTCGCTGGTCGCCTCCAGCATGGCGGGGAACTTCCCGCGCCAGAAGAAGACGAAGTACAGCCGCTGGATGATGGCGAGGTCGCGCGGGTACTGGGCGAGATGCTCGCGCATCGCGGCCTCGGCCTCGGGGACCTTGCCGGCCGTCCAGAGGGTGACCGCGTCGACGTAGCCGCGCTCGCGAGGGCTCACACCCGGCGTCGCGGCGGCGTGCGCGGCCTCACTGGCCGCGCGGGCTTCGCCGAACCGCTCTTCCAGGAACAGACAGGCCGCCGCGCCCGCGTGGGCCACCACCAGCGACGGATCGAGCCGGGTCGCCTCGCGGAACAGGTCGAGGGCGTTCGCCTTCCACCCGAGCGCGGCCTCGACCCCGCGGTCGTAGGCCTCGAGCGCCCGCGGGGAGGCCGTGGTCACCGGGAGACCGTATCGGTCGTTTGGCACGCGGGCATTCTACCGCAACCGCCACGAGGCCGGCCAGGCGGCGCCCGGCTCGGGCGCGGACGCCTCAGGACCCCGGGGTCGACCCGCGACGGGTCAGGATCGCGTCATGCACCAGACCGTTCGTGACGAGCAGCCCCCGCCGGTTCGCCAGGTCGGGCCCGCGATAGTCGATCGGCGCCCCGCGCGTGTCGGTCACGCGCCCGCCCGCCGCGGTCACGAGCGCGTCGATGGCGCACGCATCCCATCGCTTCGTCCCCGGGCCGGTATCCACGTAGGCTTCGGCCGTGCCC
>DATHSW010000382.1:0-7893 GCA_035463855.1 Candidatus Deferrimicrobiaceae bacterium
CGGCCGCCTCGGTGCGCCGCCGTAGCTCGGCGAGGCCCGGCCACGGCCGCTCGGGATTGATGTGGTCGGGGGTCAGCGGAGAGACACCACCCCAGTCGTTGAGACCCGCGGCCGGCAGCCGCTCGTAGCCGTCGGCCGAGAGATTCGGCGGGGCCTGGATGTTCATGGAGGGGCCCAGGAGCAACCGCGCCACCGCGACGGTCCGCAGGAGATCCAGGGCGCCCGGCTCGGGCCAGCCGCGCATCGGGATCGTGGGCTTGGCCCGGAAGTTCTGGATGATGACCTCCTGGATGTGCCCGTAGCGCTCGTGGAGCTCGCGGATCGCGAGCAACGACTGCACGCGCTCGGCGTGGGTCTCGCCGATGCCGATGAGGATGCCGGTGGTGAAGGGAATGCCCAGGGCGCCGGCGCGGGCGATGGTCCTGAGGCGCCGCTGCGGGATCTTGTCGGGCGCGCGGTCGTGCGCGGCGCCCGGGGCGAGCAGCCGCTCGGACGTGCTCTCGAGCATGATGCCCATGCTGACGTTGACCTCGCGCAGCGAGGCCAGATCCCGCTCGGTCATCAACCCCGGATTGGCGGGGGGCAGCAGGCCGGTCTCCTCGAGGACGCGGGCGCTGATCTCGCGCAGATAGCCCAGCGTCGTGCGGTGCCCCACCGCGCGCAGGAACGCGCGGTGCTCGGGGAAGATGGCCTCGGGCTTGTCGCCCAGCGAGAACAGCGCTTCCTTGGCGCCGAGGCGGGCGCCCGCCCGGGCGAGGGCGAGCACCTGATCCGGGGTCATCGTGAAGGCGCCCGGCTCGCCGGGATCCTTCCGGAAGGTGCAGTAGCCGCAGTAGTCGCGGCAGAGGGTGGTGAGCGGGATGAAGACCTTGGCGGAGAACGTGATCCGGCGGCCGCGTCCCCGATCGCGCAGGTCGGCCGCCGCCGCCAGGAGCGCGGGCAGGCGCTGGCCGGGCGTGTCGAGAAGCGAGGTCGCCTCCGCCGCGTCGGGCGCCCGGCCCTCCGCGACGCGGTCCAGCGCCCGCTCGACCGGCCTCAGCTCGAGTACTGCCATGAGGACACGCGGCTCGGGGTCACCCGGATCATGAGGCCGCGCTCACGCGGCAGCCCGAGGCTGCCGTACTGGGAGTACTTGGCCACGAGCAGATCGACGCCGTGGGCGAACTGTGGACCGTCGGTGAGCAAGTCGGCCCGGCCCTGGATGATCACGTAGCGCAGACGCGTCCAGTCCTCCTCGTACTCGTCGATCACGATCGAGACGCGCGGATTCTCCCGGAGGTTGCGGATTCGCTTGAGGCCCTCGGGCGGGGCCTGCTTGGGCTTGGCGTCCACCGCCGAGTAGAGCGCCTGGCCGTCGAAGGCGTAGCAGATCGGCACTACCATCGGCTGGCCGCCCGCGTCGGCGGTGGCGAGCCGTCCCACTCGCGCGCTGGTGATGAAGCCCGCGACGGGCGGGGGGATGGGCGCGGCCGGGCTCGGCTGCATCGCCGCCCTAGCGGGGCGCCCGGAGGACCTTCGGCCGGACCTCGTCGGCGAAGCGCTCCATCAGGGTGAGCTGGCCCTTCAGATCCGGGGGCGCCAGGTCGAAGACGAAGTGCGAGACGCCGAGGGCCTGGTAGCTCCTGATGTGCCGGATGACGTCGTCGGCGCTTCCTCGGAAGCCGGGCAGCGCGCTCACCGCCGCCTTGCCACGCTTGGGGGCCAGCTCGAGCGGCACCCTGAGCGAGAGCCCGATGCTCTTGGGATCGCGGTTGGCCTTGCGCGCCCAGCCGTGGATGGTCTTGACCTTCTCCGCGTACTCGTCCGGCAGCAGCATGGCGGGTGGCCGCATGCCGATGGGATGCCACGTGTCGGCGAGCTCGCCGGTACGGCGCAGCGCGCCGTCGGTGTGACCGCCGATCCAGATCGGGATGCCGCCCTTCTGACGGGGCTTGGGCAGCGCGCTCGCCGAGGGCAGCCGGTAGTGCGCCCCCGTGAACTCCACGGGCTCCTTGGTCCACATGTCCCGCATCAAGCGCAGGTACTCGTCGGTGACCTTGCCCCGCTCCCCGAACGCAGGCGCCTGCAGCGCCTCGAACTCCTCCTTCATCCAGCCCACCCCGGCCCCCAGGATCAGCCGGCCACCCGACATCACGTCCAGCGTGGCCAGCATCTTGGCGGTGACGACCGGGTTGCGATACGGCACGACGAGCACGCTCGTGCCGATCTGCACCCGGGAGGTCAGCCCGACCAGCACCCCCATCATCGCCAGCGGCTCGAGGTAGCCGTTCGTCCAGTCGCCCGCGAAGCGGCCGGACGTGGAGTAGGGATAGGGCGAGTCGTAGGCGGTCGGGATGATCACATGGTCCGTCACGAACACCGAGGCGTAGCGGAGGGCATCGGCCTTCTCCGCCAGCTTGGTGAGCGCCTCCGGCGTCGCGAGCGGACCACGGCCCGGCAGAGCGAAGCCAAAACGCATGCCCCGCATATTGCTCGCGGCCCCTAGGCCTGTCAATGGCTTGACGAGGCGCAGCCGAAGGCGAGCCGAGCGGATAGGGAGAGAGGCTTCCGGTGGCAGCCCGAGCGGGCTGCCGCGACCTGCCGGGCACGCGCGCGCCTTCGCGGTGTCACCCCGCTGACACCAAAAAATCGGCCTATGCTAGGCTCGTAGTTGCCATGTCGACCGGGAGAGCCTCGTGAAGCCTCGCATCCTCGTGGTGGATGACGAGACGGTCATCGCCGAAAATCTGCGCCTGACCCTGGAGCGTGAAGGGTACGACGTGGAGACGGCGGGCAATACCGTGGGGGCCATGCTCCGGATGGAGACCCGCGAATTCGCCCTGGGGATCGTGGATCTGATCCTGCCGGACGGTGACGGCCTCCACCTGCTCCGCCTGCTCAAGGCCAAGGACCCCTCGATCGAAGTCATCATCATGACCGGACACGGATCCATCTCCAAGGCGGTGGAGGCCACCAAGCAGGGAGCCTTCTACTTCGTCGCCAAGCCCTTCGACGCCGACGAGATGCTGATGCTCGTGGGCAAGGCGCTCGAGCGCCGCCGGCTGCTCGCCGAGACGTCGGATCTGCGGCGCAAGCTCGCCGAGCAGGCCGCCTATGGCGAGATGCTCGGCTCCTCCCCGGCCATCAAGCGGGTGTTCGAGATGCTCGAGTCGGTGGCCGCCTCGGACGCCAACGTCCTGATCATCGGCGAGAGCGGGACAGGCAAGGAGCTTGCCGCCAACGCGGTGCACGCCAAGAGCACCCGGGCGGACGGCCCGATGGTGAAGATCAACTGCGCGGCGCTGCCGAAGGACCTGATCGAGTCGGAGCTGTTCGGCCACGTCAAGGGGGCCTTCACCGGCGCGTCCACCGACAAGTCCGGGCTCCTGGAAGAAGCGCATCGCGGCTCGCTGCTGCTCGACGAGATCACCGAGATGCCGCTCGATCTGCAGGCCAAGCTGCTGCGGGTGCTCGAAGACCGCACGGTGCGCCGGCTGGGCGGCGCCAAGAGCGTGCCGGTGGACTTCCGGCTGATCTGCTCCACGAACCGCGAGCCGGACGCGGCGCTACGGGAGGGACGGCTGCGGCAGGACCTCTACTTCCGGATCAACACCGTCACGGTGGCGCTGCCGTCCCTGCGGGATCGCTCGGGCGACATCCCGCTGCTGGCCAAGTCGTTCCTCGAGCGGTTCCGGGCCAAGCATGGGCGGGACGTCGAGACCATCGACCCCGAGGCCTATCGCCGGCTGCTCTCGTACGGCTGGCCCGGAAATATCCGGGAGCTCGAGCACGCGATCGAGCGGGCGGTTCTGGTGGCGCGCGGCCGCGAGATCACCCTCGCGGACCTGCCGGAGCCGCTGCAGGTCGATCCCTCGCCGGGCGGCTCGGCGCCGCCGCCGGGCTCGCTGGAGGAGATCGAGCGGGTGTCCATCGTCCGGGCGCTCGAGTCCACCGGCTGGAACAAGCAGGCGGCGGCCCAGGTGCTGGGGCTGAGGCGCCCGACGCTCTACTCGAAGATGCGCCGGCACGGCATTCCGCAACGCCGGGCCTGACGTTCCCCGGAAGACAGGCTGTCCGTCCCCGTTGTCAGCGTCCTGCCGCCGTTCATGAGCATCTGCTATACAAGCGGCTGAAATATATACCGATGCGTCTTGGCAGCGCTCTTGCGTCCTAGCGCGCCCACGGAGGTGGCACCATGCCCCGCATACTGCTCGTTGACGACGACCCCGCCTGGCGGAACCTCTACCGCATGGCGCTCGAGGGCCAGTTCGACCTGTTCGAGGCGACCGACGGGTACCAGGCGCTGTCCGTACTGGGCGCCGTGAGGCCTGACGTCATCGTCCTGGACATCCGCATGCCGCGGATGGACGGGATGGACTTCGTCCGGCGTCTCAGCCGCCGGAGCCCTCGGCCGAAAGTGATCGTCTGCTCCGGGACGTTCACGGAGACCGAGCGCCCGCAGATCCCGGGGGTATACCTGGCGGCCAAGACGCCGGACCTCAAGGAGCTGTGGGTGGCGCTCCGGAGCGCGGTCCCGAGTGCGGCCGAGGTCGCGGCGCCGACCAAGCAAGCAGTGGCCGTGGAAGACGGAGTCTGGCGCGACTGATCGGCCTTCGGCGGACGGCTGCCTAGCCGACAGGCAGTTCTGAGTACCCTGCCTAATTAGTGGTCATCTTGGGCCCTCGGCTCCCGCGGGGCCCCCTCGCAACAGCTTGATTTGTCAATGGTCGTGGCGCGCCCTCCCGCGGCATGGCGAGTGCAGAGCAGCCCGCCCGGGAGGTCCACATGAAAAAGATCGAAGCCATCATCAAGCCGTTCAAGCTCGACGACGTCAAGGAAGCGCTGACCGGCATCGGGGTCATCGGGATGACTGTCTCCGAGGTCAGGGGGTTCGGCCGCCAGAAGGGTCATACCGAGCTGTACCGCGGCGGCGAGTACACGGTCGACTTCCTCCCCAAGATCAAGGTCGAGGTGGTCGTCCCGGACAACCTCGGCGACAAAGTCGCGGGCGTGCTGGCGGGAGCGGCCAAGACCGGCAATATCGGTGACGGCAAGATCTTCATTCAACCGGTGGATACGGCGGTCCGGATCCGCACCGGCGAGCGGGACGAGAGCGCCCTGTGATCCCGGCCCACCGCCGACCAGGAGGCAACTGAGGTGATCAGAATGAGTCGGTCAGTGACGATCGTGCTCTTCGCGGCGAGCGTGGTGCTTGGGCTGATGGGGCCGGTCTTCGCGCAGTCGCCCGCCCCCGCCCCGGCCGCGCCAGCCCCCGCGGCGCCCGCCTCCGCTCCGGCGCCGGCGCCCAAGATCGACAGCGGTGACACCGCGTGGGTTCTCGTGTCTTCCGCGCTCGTGCTGCTGATGACCGCGCCCGGCCTGGCCCTGTTCTACGGCGGCATGGTGCGGCAGAAGAACGCCCTCGGCACCCTGATGCAGAGCTTCATCATCCTCGCGCTGATCTCGGTGCAATGGGTGCTCTGGGGCTACTCGCTGGCCTTCGGTCCCGACAAGGGCGGCATCATCGGCGGGCTCGAGTGGGTGGGCCTCAAAGGGGTGGGGGCGGAGCCGAATGCGGACTACGCGGGAACCATCCCGCACACCGCGTTCATGCTGTTCCAGATGATGTTCGCGGTCATCACGCCGGCTCTGATCACCGGCGCGTTCGCCGAGCGCAAGAAGTTCTCCACCTTCCTCGTGTTCATCCTGCTCTGGGCGACCTTCGTCTACGACCCGCTCGCTCACTGGGTCTGGGGCATCGGGGGCTGGCTCAAGAACCTCGGCGCCCTGGACTTCGCGGGCGGCACCGTGGTGCACATCTCCTCGGGCATCTCCGCGCTCGCCGCGGCGATCGTGATCGGCAAGCGCAAGGGCTACGGCCACCAGCCGATGCCCCCCCACAACCTGCCGTTCACCGTGATGGGGGCGAGCCTGCTGTGGTTCGGCTGGTTCGGCTTCAACGCGGGCAGCGCGCTGGCCGCCAACGGTCTGGCCGCCCACGCGTTCATGACCACCAATACCGCCACCGCGGCGGCCGTGCTGGGCTGGATGTTCACGGAGTGGGTCTCCCGGGGCAAGCCCACCGTCCTCGGCGCGGCGTCGGGCGCGGTGGCGGGCCTCGTGGCCATCACCCCCGCCGCCGGATTCGTCACGCCGATGGCCTCGATCGTCATCGGCGTGGTGGCCGGGATCATCTGCTACACCGCCTGCAACCAGAAGTCGAAGCTGGGCTACGACGACTCGCTCGACGTGGTAGGCGTGCACGGCGTGGGCGGGACGTGGGGCGCGCTCGCGACCGGCCTCTTCGCGACCAAGCTGGTCAACGAGGCGGGCGGCGACGGGCTCCTCTACGGCAACCCGAAGCAGCTCTGGATCCAGCTCGTCGCCGTCCTGGTGACGTGGGTGCTCGGCTTCGTGATGACGATCGTCATCCTCAAGGTGCTCGACGCCACCATGGGGCTGCGGGTCACCGACGAGGACGAGATGGCGGGGCTGGATCTCTCCCAGCACTCGGAGACCGCGTACACGCTGGGCGGCTCGGCGTCGTACGGCGAGTACTCCATGACGGGCGGCGGCGCCTTCGAGAGCATGAAGCCGGCGGAGGCCAAGGCGCGGTCGGGCCATTGACGAGGGGGCCCGCTTGACGGGCCTCGGGCAAACACTTATGGTTGGTGGCCGGCGGGGCCGAGGGGGCCTCCGCCGGCCCGCAGTCTTCCCCACCCAGTGCAAGGAGGCAGGAGAATGACCCCGAAGGACGTGTTGAAGATGGCGAAGGAGAAGGGCGTCAAGATCGTAGACCTGCGCTTCATCGATCTGCCCGGTCTCTGGCAGCACTTCTCCATCCCGGTGTCCGAGCTGAAGGAAGACATCTTCGAGGACGGCCTCGGCTTCGACGGCTCCTCGATCCGCGGGTTCCAGACCATCGACGAGTCGGACATGCTGCTGATGCCCGATCCCTCGACGGCCCAGATGGATCCCTTCACCGCGGTGCCCACCATGGTCCTGATCTGCACGGTCAAGGACCCGATCAGCGGCAAGGCCTACACGCGCGATCCGCGCTACGTGGCCCAGAAGGCGGAGGCGTACGTCAAGAAGAGCGGGGTGGGTGACACCATCTTCATCGGCCCCGAGCTCGAGTTCTTCTTCTTCGACTCGATCCGGTTCGACCAGAGCTACAACTACGGCTTCTACTTCATCGATTCGGAGGCGGGCGCCTGGAACACCGGGCGGGAAGGCACCCCGGACCGCCCCAACCTCGGGTACATCCCGCGCTACAAGCAGGGCTACTTCCCGGTCCCGCCCATGGACAAGTTCCAGGACATCCGCTCGGACATGGTGCTGGCCCTCGAGTCGGTCGGCGTCCGGGTCGAGGTGCACCACCACGAGGTGGCGAGCGGCGGCCAGACCGAGATCGACATGCGCTTCGACACCCTCACCAAGATGGCCGACAAGGTGTGCTGGTACAAGTACTGCGCCAAGCAGACCGCGAAGAAGTGGGGGAAGACCGCCACGTTCATGCCCAAGCCCCTCTTCCAGGACAACGGCTCCGGCATGCACACCCACCAGTCCATCTGGAAGAACGGCAAGAACCTCTTCTACGAGCGTGGCGGCTACGCCGACATCTCGAAGATGTGCCTGTACTACATCGGCGGCATCCTGAAGCACGCCCCCGCGCTGCTCGCGTTCATCGCGCCCTCCACCAACAGCTACAAGCGGCTGGTGCCGGGCTACGAGGCCCCGATCAACCTCGTCTACAGCCAGCGCAACCGGTCCGCCGCCATCCGGATCCCGATGTACTCGAAGGCGGAGGGGGCGAAGCGGATCGAGTTCCGCACGCCGGACCCGACCTGCAACCCGTATCTCTCGTTCGCGGCCTGCGTGATGGCCGGCCTCGACGGCATCGCCAACAAGATC
>DATHSW010000383.1:0-7499 GCA_035463855.1 Candidatus Deferrimicrobiaceae bacterium
AGCGGGTGCAGCGCGATCTGCGACTGCCCGCCACCCTGAATACGAGCTTCCAGGGCACCGTGCAGGCCTTCCAGCGCTCGCTGCAGGGGCTCGGGCTCCTGCTGCTGGCCGCCGTGCTCGTCATCTACCTGATCCTGGGCATCCTCTACGAGAGCTTCATCCACCCGCTGACGATTCTCTCCGGGCTGCCGTCGGCGGGGGTGGGGGCGCTGGTGACGCTGCTGCTCTTCAATCAGGAATTGAATCTCTACGGCTTCGTGGGGATCATCATGCTGGTCGGCATCGTGAAGAAGAACGCCATCATGATGATCGACTTCGCCATCGACGCCCAGCGCGGGGGCAAGTCCGCCGCCGACGCCATCTACCAGGGCTGCCTGCTGCGCTTCCGCCCCATCATGATGACGACGATGGCGGCCCTCATGGGTACGCTCCCGATCGCGGTCGGCTTCGGCTCGGGCGCCGACTCCCGCCGCTCGCTCGGCCTGGCCGTGGTCGGCGGCCTGATCCTCTCCCAGCTCCTGACGCTCTACATCACGCCGGTCATCTACCTCTACCTGGAGCGCTTCCGGGAGCGGGCCGCCCGCCGGCGCGCGGCGGTGCCCGACCTGACCCCGCGCCCGGTGTCCTGATGGCCGGGGGCGCCGACGCCGGCGGACCCCTCGAGCGGCTCGGCGCCGACCCGCGCGATCCCGACGCCGCCCTGCAGGCGGTCCGCTTCGAGCTGTACCGCGAGAACATCTACGGGGCGCTCGAGATGCTCGAGGCCGCCCACGCCGCGCATCCACATCCGCGCTACGCCGAGCAGATCGCGCGCATCCGCTCGTGGCTCGGCCACCTGGCGAGCCGCGAGGCCTACATCGCGGCCCAGGACGCGCAGTATCGCCGCCTGCGCTGGCGCCTGGGGCTCAAGCTGATCGAGAAGCGCATCCGGATGCTGCTGGGGCGCAAGACCCGCAAGATGATCGAGCGGCGCGGGCGGGATCCCGAGTTCCAGGCGCTCGAGCGGGAGGTGACGGCGGTGCGGGCGCGCCGCGTGCTGGACGCGGGCAGCGGGGAGGGCGGGGTGGCGATGGCGCTGGCCGCGCGCCATCCGGACATGGAGGTGGAAGGCGTCGAGGTCTCCGCGACCAACGTGAAGATCGCCCGCCGGCTCAACCGCTTCCGCAACGCGCGCTTCCGCCAGGGGCTGGCCGAGGAGGTGCACCAGATCTTCCCCCGCGAGTCCTTCGACCTCGTCTACTCCTTCGCGGTGCTGGAGCACGTGCGCGACGTGGACGCGACGATCCGCTCGATCATGACGGTGCTGCGCCCCGGCGGCCGCTTCTGCTTCGTGGTGCCCATGCACGAGCTCCGCGCGGTCGGCCCCATTCCGGACTACGCGCCGATCCACGGCTACGCCGACCACTGCCGCGTCTTCAGCCAGGGCGAGCTCTACCAGCGCTTCGGCCACGAGCAGAACTTCCACCTGCAGAAGATCCCGGGCGCGTGGGGCCACGGCAAGCTGCCCGACTGCTTCGAGCCCATCGAGTTCGGCTCCTTCTTCGTCTCCTACGCGAAGCCCCCGTTCTCCCTCTCCCCTCCGGGGAGAGGGTAGGGTGAGGGGAACGGCATGAAGACCCTCGTGCTCGGCGGCGGGGTGGTGGGCGTGACCACCGCCTACTTCCTCGCGAAGGCCGGGCACGAGGTCACGATCCTCGAGGAGAAGGACGGCCTGGGCCTCGAGGCCAGCGCCGGCAACGCCGGCATCGTGGCGCCCGGGCATTCCTTCGCCTGGGCCTCCCCCGCCGCCCCCGCGATGCTGCTGCGCTCCCTGCGCGGCGACGAGACGGCCATCCGCGTGCGGCTCACCGCCGACCCGCAGCTCTACGCCTGGGGCCTGCGCTTCCTGCGCGAGTGCGTGCCGGCGCGGGCCCGTCGCAACACCCTCGTCAAGCTGCGCCTCTGCCAGTACAGCCAGCGGGTGATGAACGAGCTGGTGCGGGCGGAGGGGATCGATTACCACGCGGTCACCCGGGGCGCGCTCTATCTCTACCGCGACCCGGCCCTCCTCGGCGCGGGGATCAAGAAGATGGCGCTGCTCGCCGAGCACGGGCAGAAGCAGGAGATCCTCGATGCGGCCGCAGTGGCGAAGCTCGACCCCGTCTTCGAGCCGGTCCGGAGCAAGATCGCGGGGGCGATCCGCGATCTCGGGGACTCGAGCGGGGATTCGCGCCTCTTCACCGAGCGTTTGGGCGCTCTCTGCCGCGATCGGCTCGGCGTCACCGTCAAGCTCGGCGCCCGCGTCACCGCCCTGCGGGCCGGCGGCGACCGGATCGACGCGGTCATGACCAGCGAGGGCCCCCTGACCGCGGACGGCTACGTGCTGGCCCTCGGGGTCGGGAGCCCGGGCGTCGCGCGGACGGCGGGGGTGAGCCTGCCCATCTACCCGGCCAAGGGGTACTCCTCGACGTTCCCGCTGCGGCCGGGCGGGCTCGCGCCGACCGTCCCCGGCGTGGACGAGCAGTGGCTGGTCGGGTGGTCGCGGCTCGGGGACCGCCTGCGACTGACGTCGACGGCGGAGTTCGCGGGCTACGACTGGGGCTGGACGCCGCGCGACTTCAACAACATCCTGCGGTTCGCCCGCGACGTCTTTCGCGACGCGGTGGACTTCGACCGCGGCGAGTACCGCGCGTGCCTGCGCCCGATGACGCCCGACGGCCCGCCCATCCTCGGGCTCGGACGCTACCGCAACCTGTTCTTCAACTGCGGCCACGGCCACATGGGCTGGACGATGGCGTGCGGGACGGCCCGGATCGTGGCCGATCTCATGATCGGCCGCATGCCGGAGCTCGATCTCGCCGGCCTGACCCCCCGCCGCTAGCCCGCCCCCGCAGGCGCCGCTCCCGGCGCATCGAGAACGTCGCTCGTTGTACCCTTGGCGCATGGGGCAGTCTCCCCCGTCCACGCCGGGGGCCGGGCCGGAGGGCGCCGTTGAGGTCGTCCCCGCCGCGGAGCGCATCGCCGCGTCGGCGCTCCGGCTCCTCGGGGCCCGTCGCGCCCGCCTCGCCTGGCGGCTCGAGCCGGATCCGGCCCCGATCACCTGGGTGACGGCCCCCGCCGAGGATCACCCGCCTTCGGCCCCCGGCGGCCCACTCGCCGTGGAGATCGCCTTCGGCGAGCGCGCCCTGCGCGAGCGCCGGGCCCTCTGCACCCCCGACGTGCTCAGCGAGCGCCAGCTCGCCGTCGACCCGCCCGCGCGTGAGGCGATCGCCCGCGAGGGCCTGGGCGCCCTCGCCGCCGCCCCGGTCCTGACCCTCGGCGCCGCGGCCGGGAGCCTCGTCCTGGCCGACCGGACCGGCCGGCGCTTCACCGAGCAGGAGATGGTCCTCCTGGCGACCCTCGCCGGGCAGATGGCGCTGGTGCTCGAGAATGCACGCCTCCAGGCCACGCTCGCGCGCCAGCGCCACGAGAGCGAGGAGGTGGCCCGGGTCGCCCACCTGGTCAGCGAGCAGCTCGACGTCGCCACGACGGGCCAGCGCATCGCGGACAGCGTGCTCGGCCTGCTGGGCGTCCACAGCTCGGCGATCCGGCTCCGCCGCGCGGATGGCCGGCTCGGCGCCATCGCCCTCGGAGGCCGGGCCCGGGCGTACGCGGCCCCCGGCGACATCGTGCCCGCCGGGATCGGTCTGGTCGGCCGGGCCTTCGTCGAGGGGCACCCGATGTGGACCGACGATATCCGCACCGACGACCGCTTCGCGCTCACTCCGGAGATTCGCGAGCGCAACGCGGCCGTCGGGATCGTGGCGGGCCTCGCGGCGCCCCTGCGAGTAGCCGGCGAGGTCATCGGCGTGCTCTCGGTGGGCAGCCCGGCTCCACGGATCTTCACCGAGAGCGAGGTCGCCCTCCTGCAGACCTTCGCCGACCAGGCCGCCATCGCGCTCAGCAATGCCCAGGCGCAGGAGGCGGTGGCCCAGCAGGCCGAGCGCCTCCGGATCCTGCACGAGATCGACCGGGCCATCATCACCGAGACCGCGCCGGTGGCGATCGCGGAGGCGGTGCTCGGGCGGCTGCGGGATCTGCTGGAGGTGCCGCGCGCCATCGTGAACCTGTTCGACTGGGAGGCCGGGGAAGTCGAGTGGCTGGCCGCGGTGGGCCGCCATCGCATGCATCTCGGGCCCGGCGTCCGCTATCCACTTCACTTCGCGGGCGACCTGGACGCCCTCCGGCGGGGCGAGCCCCAGGTGGTCGACGTGCGGACGCTGCCGCCGAGCCCGGAGGGCGACGCGCTCCTCGCCTCCGGGGTGCTCGTGTACATGGTGGTGCCGATGATCGTCGGCGACCAGGTGATCGGATCGGTCAGCTTCGGGGGCGAGCAGGCGGAGTTCCCGGACGAGCAGGTGAGCATCGCGCGGGAAGTGGCGACCCAGCTCGCGATCGCGATCGTGCAGGCGCGGCTGCTCGAGCAGGTGAGGCGGCACGCCGCCGAGCTCGAGGGCCGGGTGGAGGAGCGCACCCGCGAGCTCGAGGGGGCCAACCGCGAGCTCGAGGCCTTCACGCACACCGTGTCGCACGACCTCAAGGCCCCGCTGCGCGGCATGGCCGGCTTCGCCCAGGCCCTCGAGGAGGACTATGCGGCGCGGCTCGACGAGTCGGGGCGCCAGTTCCTCTCGCGGATCCGCGCCGCGTCCGAGCGCATGGCCGACCTCATCGACGACCTGCTGCAGTACTCCCGCATCCGGCAGCGCGCGATCGAGCGACGGCCGGTGGCCCTCCGGCCCCTCCTGGACCCGCTGCTCGAGGACCTGGCCGGCGAGATCGCGGCGCGCGGGCTGACCGTCACCCTCGACCTGGCCGTCGCCGACATCATGAGCGAGCGCCAGGGCCTGCAGGAGGCCCTCGCCAACCTGCTCTCCAACGCGGTCAAGTTCAGCCCGCGCCAGGGGGGCACCATCGCGGTGCGCTCCTATCGCGAGGCGGACCAGGTGGTGGTCGCGGTCGCCGACCGCGGCGTCGGCTTCGACATGCAGTACCACGACCGCATCTTCGGCATCTTCGAGCGCCTGCACCGGCAGGAAGACTACCCGGGCACCGGGGTCGGCCTGGCCATCGTGCGCAAGGTCGCGGAGCGCCACGGCGGCCGGGCCTGGGCCGAGTCCGCGCCCGGCCAGGGGAGCACCTTCTTCCTGGCCCTGCCGGATCCGCGCTAGCCGCCGTCCGCCTGTGCCGGCCGCCGTCCGGTTGTCGCGCCCCGGGCGGCCTGCTATCATGCCGCTGCTCCTACCGAGTCAGAGCGGCAGGCCCAGGGACCCCGTCGTCTAGCCTGGCCAAGGACGCGACCCTTTCAAGGTCGAGATCGCGGGTTCGAATCCCGCCGGGGTCACCACTGATCTTCCTCCCATTTCACGCACTTCAGAGGGAGTGCGGGTCGACGGGCTCCTCGGAAGAGATTCCCGGTCCGCACGTCCTGTCGTTGGTGTACGTTCGACCCGCTGGCCGTCCCGATCCGTGGTTCCCAGACACCTCGGCCAACGGAGGCCTCCGAATGAACCGCAGATCGTTTATCTCGTCCGTGACGGGCGGCCTTCTCGCCGCGCCGCTCGCCGCTGCGGCGCAGCCGACGCGAATAGGCCTCCTCGCGCACGACTTGCAGCCGGGGCTGCTGGAGATCTTTCGCGACGAGCTCCAACGGCTCGGTTATACCGAAGGCCGGACTATCACCGTCGAGGTGCGGAGCGCCGGCGGGCGTACCGACCGACTCCCCGCGTTGGCTGAGGATCTCCTGCAACTCAACGTTGCTGTGATCGTGGCGGTGAACACCCCGGCGGCCAAGGCGGCCAAGAAGGCGACGTCAACGATCCCCATCGTGATCATGCGGGTCGCCGATCCGGTCGCCCAAGGACTCGTCAAGAGCCTTGCTCGCCCGGGTGGAAACGTGACCGGATTGAGTTTCATGCCCGACGAGCTCGGTGCCAAGGCAGTCGAGGTGCTCCATGAGATCCTCCCTGGTGTCACTCGCGTTGCCTCCCTCTACAAGGGGGACAATACTGGCGCGCTCCTCGTGGTGACGGAGACCGAACGGCGTAGCGTGCAATTGGGGCTTCGGTTCGTGCGGCTTCCGGTCAGCGAGCCGGGCGACTTTCCCGGCACCTTTCAGACGGCAACCCGCGCCCGTGCCGAGGCGCTGTTCGTGATGGACGACGGCGCGATCACGAAGCATCGCAAGCAGCTAAGCGAACTCGCTGCGCATCACTCGCTGCCCGTGGTGTCCATCTACAGGGACTTCGCCGAGGCGGGCGGCTTCATCGCCTACGGGCCAGACCTGCCCACCATGTATCGTTCCGGCGCGGGGTACGTCGACCGTATCCTGAAGGGCGCCAAGCCCGCCGACCTCCCCGTCGAGCAACCCACCAAGTTCGACCTGGTGATCAACCTCAAGACCGCCAAGGCGCTCGGCCTGACGATCCCGCCGTCGCACCTGCAACGGGCGGACCGGCTGATCGAGTAGCGGCTGAGGTATTGCTGACCCCACCGGGCGAGCGCCGAGGCGCCCGGCAATCGCCCGAGGGGGAGGGGCCGCCGTCGAGCGGCCGCCCGTCGGATAGCCCGAAACGGGCTGAGCGGCTTAGAGCCCCGAAGACGAGGAGTTCCTGGCTGGAACGGGACCCGGCCGGGAGCCATGGCGGCGGCGAACTAGGCGGCGGCGAGTTCCAGACGCAGGGGGATCATCGCAAGCCAGGTCGGATCGAACCGGCCGGGGTCACCATTGAAGTTCCCGCCAGTTCGACGCAAATCTCCACCAGTTGCGCGCCGGCGCCGCGGACGCGCAAAATCCCATTCCCCCCCACAAACACCCCCCGAAATGGCAACGGAAGTGGCAACGGCGGGAAGACGATAGATTCCATCATCGCGCAGGTCCGCTTCCGCACGACTGTCCAGCAGCGGTCCTGAGCTCGCCTCTTTGCCGTGACGCTCTTGCGCCTCCAACGGGCCAAGCCGCGTTGGGCGTCGATCACGGCTGTGGAGGTCGAGGATGTGCTGACGTCGTGGTTGGTCTTCGTTCAGGGCACATCGCTATCCAAGTCGGAACGTCGAGGAAGCATTGGAGCAGCTTGAGACGCAGCCGCCATGGAGCGTCAAAGCACGACAGCGCACCACGGACTCGCCGCGAGGTCGCCGGCACAGCAACGGACTCGGCGAGAGAAGAGCCGCCGGCGAACCCTCGAAGCGCACACCGACCGCCTGATCACGGCTTGGGCCCTCTGCCCGTGACAGGCGACCCGTCAATACGCAGCACGAAGGCGCCGCGACGGACGTCGAGACGCTGAATAGGCGATCACAGATCAGTACGGCAGCGCACGAGTGCGGTCAATGGAGGCTTTGCACTAGAGAAGTGAGTAGCCTAGCGGATCGCTTTCGAGACTTTTCGGTGTCCAATGTGAGTCACAGGCACCGGTGCCCTGATATCCATGGCAGCGGGGGTGCGCGGATGCTCCGATCGGCGGCAATCGTTATCGTTGTCC
>DATHSW010000384.1:0-2718 GCA_035463855.1 Candidatus Deferrimicrobiaceae bacterium
CGGCGGCGCGTGGAGTTCGCGGCGCCCTTCTACAAGATCGCGGGCACCGAGGGCGCGCCGGCCCGGTTCTTCGCCACCGTATGAGCGGACCCGACGGGGTCCTGCTGCGCACCGAGAACCTGACCCGCTCGTTCGGAAGCCTGGTGGCGGTGAACGCGGTCTCGCTCACCGTGCGCCGCGGCGAGCTGCGCTCGATCATCGGGCCCAACGGGGCGGGCAAGACCACGTTCTTCCGCCTCGTGTCGGGGGAGATGGAGCCGTCCGCCGGCCGCGTGTTCTTCCAGGAGACGGACATCACCGGCCTGCCGCAGCACCGCGTGTGCCGGCTCGGCATCGCCAAGTCGTACCAGATCACGAACATCTTCCCCCACCTCTCGGTGCTCGAGAACGTGCGGGTGGCCGTCCAGGGCCACGCGCGTTCGTTCAATTTCTGGTCGCGCGCCGACGCCCTGGCCGCCTGCCGGGACCGGGCCGCCGAGCTCCTGCAGACGGTCAGCCTCGCCCGGCAGGCCGATCGGCTGGCCGCGCATCTCTCCCACGGCGAGAAGCGGCATCTCGAGATCGGGATCGCGCTCGCCTCCGATCCGGCCCTGCTGCTGCTGGACGAGCCCACCGCGGGCATGAGTCCGGAGGAGACCGACGAGACGATGGTGCTGATCCGCGAGCTGGCCCGCGGCCGCACCGTCGTGCTGGTCGAGCACAAGATGAAGCTCGTGATGGGCATCTCCGACCGGGTCACCGTGCTGCACCAGGGGCAGGTGCTGGCCGACGGCACCCCCGAGGAGATCCGCGCCAACCGGCTCGTGCAGGAGACGTACCTGGGAGCCTCGCGATGAGCCTCCTCACCGTGGACGACATCCACACCTACTACGGCGAGGCCCACATCCTCCAGGGCGTGTCCCTCACGGTGGGCGAGGGCGAGGTCGTGACCATGATCGGGCGGAACGGCGCGGGCAAGACCACCACGCTGCTGTCCATCATGGGGATCGCCCGCGCCCGGCGGGGGGCGGTGCGCCTGGGCGGCCAGGACATCACCCAGCTCGAGACCCACGAGATCGTCCGGCGCGGCATCGGCTGGGTGCCGGAGGAGCGGCGCGTGCTGCCGAACCTGACCGTGCTCGAGAACCTGCGGCTCGGCATGATGGCCGCCGCCGGCGCGGGCTCCGAGCAGCGGCTGGAGGAGTCGCTCGAGTACTTCCCGCGCCTGCGCGAGCGCATCGCGCAGAAGGGCCGCTTCCTCTCCGGCGGCGAGCAGCAGATGCTGGCCATCGCGCGCGGGCTGGTGGCGCGGCCCAAGATCATGCTGGTGGACGAGCCCACGGAGGGCCTGGCGCCGCTGCTGGTGCAGAGCCTCACCGAGATCCTGCGCGAGATCAACCGGCGCGGCACCACCATCCTGCTGGTGGAGCAGACGCTCGAAGTCGCGATGGCGCTGTCCCACCGCCTCTACGTGATGGATCAGGGCCGCATCCAGTTCGAGGGCACCCCCGACGCCCTCCGCAAGGACCCGACGATCCAGCAGCGCTTCCTGCAGCTCTGATCCCTCCCCCAAACCCCTCTCCCCTCAGGGGAGAGGGCAGGGTGAGGGGTGGTCCCACGCCCAGTTCCACCCGTTCCACGTCCGGCCCCGTATATCGTCTCGAGATGACAGCAAGGCAGTGGTCGCTCCTGAGCCTCCTCGCCCTCCTCTGGGGCATCTCCTTCTTCTTCAGCAAGGTCGCGCTGGCCGAGCTGCCCCCGATGACGCTCGTGCTGGGCCGCTTCGGCATCGCCGCGCTCGCCCTGCTGCTGGCCGCGCGTGCGAGCGGGCACCGGATGCCGCGCTCGCCGCGTGTCTGGGCCGGCTTCTTCGTGCTGGGCGCGCTCAACAGCTTCATCCCCTTCGGCCTGATCGCCTGGGGCCAGGTGCAGCTCACCAGCGGCCTCGCCTCCATCCTCAACGCGACCACGCCGCTCTTCACCGCGCTGGTCGCGCACGCCTGGGGCGACGAGCGGCTGACCGCCAATCGAGTCGCCGGCGTCCTGGTGGGACTGGGAGGGGTGTGTGTATTGATCGGCCCCGGCGCGCTCGGTCACCTCGGGGCGCACACCCTGGCCGAGCTGGCGATCCTGGGCGCGGCCGTCTCCTACGCCTTCGCGGGCACCTACGGCCGGCGCTTCCGCGCGCTGCCGCCGGTGGTCCCGGTGGCCGGCATGATGACGACCGCCGCCCTCATGGCGCTGCCGATCGCCCTGGTGGTGGACCGGCCGTGGACGCTCCACGTGGGCGCGCGGACCTGGGGCGCTCTGCTCGGGCTCGCGCTGCTCAGCACCGCGCTCGGCTTCGTGATCTACTTCCGCGTGCTGGCCACGGCGGGCGCCACCAACGTCATGCTCGTGACCTTGCTCATGCCGATCGTCGCGCTCCTGGCCGGCTCGCTGATCCTGGGCGAGCCGGTGACCGGCATCGCGCTCGCGGGCATGGCCCTCATCGGCGCCGGCCTCATCGTCATCGACGGCCGCCTGCTGGGCGTCCGTCGCGTCGCCGCGGTCTCGCCGTCCTCGAAGGCGGCGTGATGGCGGGCTCCGCGTTCCCGCGGCTGGCGTGGTCGAATCTGGCCGCGCAGTCGGCCGAGCAGATCGGGCTGGCCGCGGCGCCCCTGGTGGCGGTGCTCACGCTCGGGGCCGGGGCCGGCGAGACCGGGTTCCTCCAGACCGCGGCCACGCTGCCCTTCCTGC
>DATHSW010000385.1:0-7648 GCA_035463855.1 Candidatus Deferrimicrobiaceae bacterium
CGCGATGCGCGCGCCCTGCACGCCGACCTTCACCTGGCGGCCGGCGACCTCGATCGTCCCGGCCTCCCCCTCCGCGAGGGGTTTGGTCAGGCGCGTCTGGATGTAGCCGAAGGCCACGCAGTTCACGGTGACCGCGTAGCGGCCCCACTCCTTGGCGAGCGTGCGGGTCATGCCGGTCACCGCCGCCTTCGCCGAGGAGTAGTTGACCTGGCCCGCGTTGCCGCGCACCCCCGAGGTCGAGGAGACCTGCACGACTTTTCGGACGACGCGTTCTCCGCGCTTGGACTCCGCCTCGAACTGGGCGCGCAGGTAGGGCGCGAAGGCCCGGAGGATGCGGAAGGGCGCGGTCACGTGGACGTCCATGATCGCGTACCACTGCTCGTCGGTCATCTTCTGGATCACGTTGTCCCAGGTGTAGCCGGCGTTGTTCACGATGACGTGAAGGCCGCCTAGCTTCTGGACCGCGGTGTCCACGATGCGCTCGCCGAAATCCTTCCCGGTCACGTCGCCGTTGCACGCCACCGCCCGCCCGCCGAGCTTCTCGATGAGCGCGATGGTCTCCTTGGCCGGCGCGTCGTCGAGATCGTTGACCACCACCGCCGCGCCGTCGCGCGCGAGCCGTAGTGCCACCTGCTGGCCGATGCCGCGCCCCGAGCCGGTGACGATGGCCACCTTGCCGTCGAGCTGTCCCATGTTGTCGGGCCTCCCGTTTGCCGTGACCACCGTGGTCGAAGGCGGCCCGGAGTATACACGATCGGCCGGCGGCCCCGCGCGGGGGCGTCGCGATGCTACAATCCGCAGGCATGCGCGACCTCCGGGTGGGCCGGCTGCGCGTCGGCGCGGTCGTCGAGACCGCCGGGCCCACGCGGGCCACGTGGCTGTTCCCGTCCGCGACGCCGGAGGGCCTCGATCGCCATCGCGCCTGGCTCGCCCCGCACTTCCTCGACGGCGAGGGCCGCCTCCTCCAGAGCGTTCACACCTTCGTGGTGAAGGCGCCCGACCTGACCGTGCTGGTGGACACCTGCATCGGCAACGACAAGGACCGGGGCGGCCGGCGGCCGTTCCACATGCTGCGCACCGGCTTCCTCGACACGCTGCGGGCGGCCGGCGTCACCCCGGAGGGGGTCGACGTGGTGATCTGCACGCACCTGCACGTCGATCACGTCGGGTGGAACACGCGGCTCGACGACGGGCGGTGGGTCCCGAGCTTCCCCCGCGCCCGCTATCTGTTCGCGCGCCGGGAGTGGGAGCACTGGACGTCGGAGGACGACGACGGCACGCGGCGCATCCTGGCCGACAGCGTCGCGCCCGTGCTGGACGCGGGCCTCGCGGAGCTGGTCCCGATGGACCACCGGGTCACCGACGAGATCCGGCTCGAGCCGACCCCCGGCCACACCCCGGGGCACGTCAGCGTGCGTCTGAGCTCGGGCGGCGCCGACGCGGTCATCACCGGTGATCTCATGCACCACCCGGTCCAGGTCGCGGAGCCCGCGTGGCAGACCAGCTTCGACACCGACGCCGCCGAGGCGTGCCGGACCCGGCGCGCCTTCTGCGCGCGCTACGCCGACCGCCGGGTGACCGTGCTCGGCACGCACTTCCACCACCCGACGGCGGGGCGCATCGTGAGCGACGGCGACACCTGGCGCTTCGCGGCTGGTGAAACGCGGTAGCCGGTCGGCGGTGAGGGGTCAGCGGCCCTGCTGCAGCAGGCCGTCGTAGAAGCCCGCGAGCGTCTCCAGCACCGGCGCGCCCGCGCCCGAGTACGACGAGCCGTGCATCACCGCCAGCGTGCGCGGCGCGAGCTTGGCCAGTCGCCGGATGGTGGCCCCGGTCCCGGGCGTGAGCGCGGTGTAGCCGAACTGCTTCTCGGCCTCGATCGCCGGGCCCATGATGTCGCCGTCGGTCACCGCGACCGGATCGCCCGCGTGGGTGAAGAGATCGCTCGTGAAGAGCGTGCCGGTGGTCTCCTCGTAGAGCAGCCCGGCGTCCCAGCAGTGCGGCACGTGCGGGGTGTCGAGGCGCCGCACCCGCCGGCCGCCCAGGTCCAGGACCTCGTTGTCGGCCAGCGCCCGGGGCGGGCGCGGAGCCTGGTCGTTGAGCCAGATCGCGCAGCCGATGGCGCCGTGGGTGACGGTGGCGGCGGGGGCGGCGTCGAGCCATTCGTTGAGGGCGCCGCACTCGTCGGCCTCGATGTGGCTGAAGGTGATCCAGCGCAGCCGGCGCAGATCCATGATCCGGGCGGCGGCCTGGGAGACGGCCGGGAACAGGGCCCGCTGGCCGCAGTGGAAGAGCAGGGGCTGTTCGGCGTCCACCAGGAACTGGTTGAAGGTCAAGCCGCGCGGGCCCACCGCGGGCAAGAACGTGGACAGCCGGTAGATCCGCTCGGCGACCTCGTCGACTCTGGTTTCCATTCGCGCCCTCCGGTGCGATTATAAGCCTCACGTCCATGCGCTTCGGGACCTTCTACTTCTTCCAGGCCGCACCGGGCCTCACCCACGCCGACGTCGTCCATCGCGAGCTCGAGCAGATGGAGTGGACCGAGGAGCTGGGCTTCGATCAGATCTGGCTCACCGAGCACCACTTCATCGACTACGGCCTGGCGGTGGACCCGGCGAGCCTCGCCGCCACCGCGGCGGCGCGCACGCGCCGGGTGCGGATCGGGCTCGCCGCGGCCATCCTGCCGTTCCATCACCCACTGCGGCTGGCCGAGCAGGTGGCGCTCATCGACATCATCTCGAAGGGCCGGCTCGACGTAGGGGTGGGCCGGGGCAACCGCCCGGCCGAGTTCCAGGGCTACCACGTGCCCCAGCAGGAGAACCGCGAGCGCTTCGACGAGGCCGTGGACATCATGCTGAAGGCCTGGACCCAGGAGCGGTTCACGCACGAGGGGCGCTTCTTCACGATCGGCGAGGTCCGGGTGATCCCGAAGCCCTGGCAGCGGCCCCACCCGCCCATCTACCAGGTCTGTGGCAGCGACGACGGCATCGAGAGCTCGGCGGCCCGCGGCTGGCCCATGCTGAATTCCCTGCTCACCGGGCCGGTGGACCAGCTCGTCAAGCGGCGCGACAGCTACCTCACCGCGCTGCGCAAGCACGGGCGCACCGAGGCCGAGATCGCCACGCTGATGAAGGACTGGGGTGTGTCCCGCCAGATCTACGTGGCGCCCACCGATGCCCAGGCCCTGGCCGAGGCCAAGGACGCCGAGATGTGGTATCAGGACTCGCTGCGGCGCTTCCAGGTGCCGGAGCGCATCGAGGACGCCCACCCGAGTCTCCAGCCCGGGTTCCGGGCCGCCGCCGAGCGCTTCAAGAAGGTGACGTGGGAGGGCCTGGTGGCGGAGACGGTGGCCTTCGGCTCCCCGGACACGGTGGCCCGCCACATCCAGACCATGCGCGACATGGGGATCGGCCACGTGCTCTGCTGGATGAACTTCGGCGGGCTGCCCCAGGACAAGATCCGCCGGTCCATGGAGCTGTTCGCCCGCGAAGTCATGCCGCACTTCCGCGACGCGTAGCGGGGTCGCCGCGACGAGGGTCGAGCGATCGGCCGCGGCGGCCGCGCCCCGCCCGGACTGACGGCGGGCGGCCGGCGGGTTTATACTGGCGGGGCATGGCGTACAACGCGTGGTTCCAGTGCATCAACGGCTGCCCGGGCGAGTTCGACCTCCGGGAGGTCATCTACCGGTGCCCGACCTGCGGGGACCTCCTCGAGGTCCAGCACGACATGGACGCGCTGCGGTCGCGCTCGGCGGCCGCCTGGATCCAGCTCTTCGACGACCGCTACCGCCGCAATATCTATCCCTACGGCTCCGGCGTCTGGGGCAAGAAGGAGTGGGTGGTCCCGTTCATCGCCAACGAGAACATCGTGTCGATGTACGAGGGGAACTCCAACCTCCTGTGGGCCGACCGCTACGGCAAGCAGCTCCACGTCGAGGATCTCTGGATCAAGCAGTGCGGCAACTCGCATACCGGGTCCTTCAAGGACCTCGGCATGACCGTGCTCGTCTCGCTGGTCAAGGAGATGATGGCGGGCGGCACGCCCATCGACGCGGTGGCCTGCGCCTCCACCGGCGACACCTCGGCGGCGGTCGGCGCCTACTGCGCGGCGGCGGGCATTCCCGCGGTGGTGCTGCTGCCCAAGGACAAGGTGTCGATCGCCCAGCTCGTGCAGCCGCTCGCCAACGGCGCCCTCGTGCTCTCGCTCGACACCGACTTCGACGGCTGCATGGCCATCGTCCAGGAGATCACCAAGGAGCGGCGCATCTACCTGGCCAACTCGATGAACAGCCTGCGCATCGAGGGCCAGAAGACGGTGGCCATCGAGATCGTCCAGCAGTTCGACTGGGAGGTGCCGGACTGGATCGTGATCCCGGGGGGCAACCTCGGCAACGTGCACGCGCTCGGCCAGGGCTTCCTGATGATGCAGGAGCTGGGGCTGGTGAACCGGCTCCCGCGCATCTGCCTGGCCCAGGCGGAGCGGGCCAACCCGCTCTACCGTTCGTTCCAGGAGGATTTCAAGCGCTTCGAGCCGATCGTCGCCCAGCCGACCCTGGCCACCGCGATCCAGATCGGCAACCCGGTGAGCGTCAAGCGCGCGATCCGGACCCTCCAGCGCTTCAACGGGGTGGTCGAGCAGGCCTCCGAGCAGGAGCTGGCCGACGAGGCCGCGCGCGCGGACCGCACCGGCATGTTCAACTGCCCGCACACCGGCGTCGCGCTGGCCGCGCTCCGCAAGCTGGTGGACCGCAAGATCATCCGCTCCAATGAGCGAATCGTCGTGCTGTCGACCGCGAACGGGCTCAAGTTCGCCGATCAGAAGGCGGCCTACCACATGGGCGCGCTCGAGGGCATCAAGCCGGCCCACCGCAACAAGCCGGTCGAGCTGCCCGCCGACGCCAAGCGGGTGGCCCGGACCATCGCGCGCCACGTCGAGAAGGCGCGGGCGCTGGTGTCGTGATGGACGAGCACGGCGGGCACGACCGCGCGGAGCCCGAGCGGGTGGACCCGCCGAAGAAGCCGGTCGGTCCCAGCACGCTGGCGGTGCACGGGGGAGAGCCGCGCCCCAAACCGGCGAACTCGCTGGCCACCCCGATCGTGCAGACCGCCACCTACACCTTCGCCAACACCCAGGAGCTGAAGGACCACTTCGACGGCAAGATCGAGCGCGTCGAGTACGGGCGCTACGGCAACCCGACCCAGCGCATCGCGGAGCTCAAGCTGGCCGCGCTCGAGGGGGCGGGGGAGTGCCTCCTCTTCGCGAGCGGCATGGCCGCGACGACCACCGCGCTCTTCGCCATGCTCTCGCGCGGCACCCACGTGGTGGTCACCGACGACAGCTACCGGCGCACCCGGCAGTTCCTGAACCAGACGCTCTCGCGCTACGGCATCGAGGTCTCCACCGTGCCCGCGGGCGACTACGAGGCCCTCGAGGACGCGATCAAGCCGACGACCCGGGTGCTGGTGAGCGAGTCGCCCACCAACCCCTACAACCGCATCCTCGACCTCGAGCGGTTCGCGGCCATCGGCCGGCGGCACCGCGTCAAGACGCTCATCGACGCCACGTTCGCGACGCCCTACAACCAGCGGCCGCTCGACTGGGGGGTGGACGTGGTCGTGCATTCGGCCACCAAGTACCTGGGTGGCCACAACGACCTCCTGGCCGGGGCGGTGCTGGGCTCGGCCGAGCTGGTGGGGGCCATCCGGGGCCTGCAGGGCATCACCGGCGCGGTGGTGGACCCGTTCGCGGCGTACCTGCTGATCCGCGGGCTCAAGACCTTCGCCCTCCGCATGGAGCGCCAGAACACCAATGCCCAGGCGGTGGCCGAGTTCCTGGCCGGGCACCCCCGGGTCGCCGCGGTGCATTACGCGGGCCTGCCCGGCCATCCCGAGCACGCCATCGCCCGCAAGCAGATGCGGGGGTTCGGGGGGGTGGTCTCCTTCGAGGTGGCCGGCGACCTCGACACGGCCTCCCGGGTGGTGGACGCGTGCACCATCCCGTACATCGCGGCCTCGCTGGGCGGGGTGGAGAGCCTCATCGAGCAGCCCGCGATCATGAGCTTCTACGAGCTCACCAGCGAGGAGCGCCTCGAGATCGGGATCAAGGACAACCTGATCCGCTTCGCGGTCGGGATCGAGGACGCCGACGACCTCATCGCCGACCTCGCCCAGGCGCTCGACCGGGCCTTCGCCTCCGCCTGAGCCCCCTCACCCTTCCCTCTCCCCCAGAAGGGAGAGGGTTTGCGCGGGCGCATTGTGCTGGGCGGGCCCTTTGTGGTATACGCTCGGCAAGCCCTGAGGTCACCGCCGCCCTCTCCCACATCCCGACCTGGCTTTGTGAACTGAGGAGGACACCCCCCATGAAGCGATGCGCCCCCCTAGCCGCCGCCCTCGTCCTGGCGCTCCTGGCGCTGGCCGCCATCCCCGCCGGCGTCACCGCCCAGGCCAAGGACACGCTGACCGTCGCCCTGGTGTCCCACGCCCCGACCCTCGATCCCCACATGCACTTCGAGCGGGTCGGGATCCTCGTGAACATCAACATGTTCGACTCCCTGCTGCACCGGAACACCAAGCTCGAGTTCGAACCGTCGCTGGCGACCTCCTGGAAGCCGATCTCGGACACCCAGTGGGAGTTCAAGATCCGCAAGGGCGTCCGCTTCCACAACGGCGACGTCATGACCCCGGCGGACGTGAAGTACTCCTTCGACCGGGTCATCGACCAGACCAAGAAGTCGCCGCAGTACGGCAATATCCGCGCGATCAAGGAGGTCAAGATCATCGACGCGGAGACCGTCCACATCATCACCGACAAGCCGTTCCCGCTCCTGCTCGAGCGGCTCGTGTTCTTCCCGATCGTGCCCAAGAAGCACATCGAGTCGGTGGGGGACCAGGCCTTCGGGACGACCTCGCCGGTGGGCACCGGCCCCTGGAAGTTCGTGGAGTGGAAGCGCGACCAGCTCATCCGGCTCGAGGCCTTCAATCAGCACTGGCGCGGGAAGCCCGCGTTCAAGCACCTCATCTTCCGCGCCATCCCCGAGATCGCGACGCAGGTGGCCGAGGTCAAGACCGGCGGCGTCGACCTCATCCGCAACGTCTCCGCCGACATCGTGCCCGAGCTCAAGACGCATCCGCTGGCCTACATTTCGACCACGCCGATCCTGCGCGTGCACTACCTGGCCCTCGACATGCGCTCGGCGCCCTTCGACAAGAAGGCGGCGCGCCAGGCCGCCAACTACGCCGTCGACAAGCAGACGATCATCCAGAAGCTCATGGCCGGCCTCGGCACCCAGGTCGCCACCACGGTGCAGCCGATGTCCTTCGGCTTCGACCCCGCGGTGAAGCCCTATCCCTACGATCCGAAGAAGGCCAAGGAACTGCTCACCCAGGCGGGCTATCCGAACGGCGTGGACATCACGCTGCACAGCGCCACCATTCCGAACCGGCCGATCTTCGAGGCCATCGGGCAGATGCTGACGGAGGTCGGGCTCCGCACGACGGCCCGCATGTGGGACCCGGGCCCGGCGTGGAACAAGTTCCTCCAGACCGAGGGCAAGGCCACCAACGGCATGTACGGCACCTGGGGCAACTACTCGGTCTTCGATGCCGACGCCGTGCTGCACCCGCTCTTCCACTCGGAGCCGGGCGGCTGGATC
>DATHSW010000386.1:0-8183 GCA_035463855.1 Candidatus Deferrimicrobiaceae bacterium
GGTGCCGCCGCACTACGACTCGCTCATCGCCAAGATCATCGTCCACGGCCACGACCGCAACGAAGCGATCGCCCGCATGCAACGGGCGCTCTACGAGACCGTGATCGAGGGCATCAAGACGACGATCCCCTACCACCTGAAGCTGCTGGCCGACCCGGCGTTCGTGGCGGGCGGGTCCACGCTGGCGCGGCTCGAGCAGAACCTGTAGGGGCGCCGCCGTGCGGCTGCCCTCGCCCCTCTACGCGATCCTCGACCGATCGGTGTCCGGTGGCCGCGATCTGCCCGGGCTGCTGGACGCGGTCCTGAGCGGGGGCGGTCGGCTCGTCCAGCTCCGCGAGAAGACCCTGCCGCTCGCTGAGCTGCTCCCGCTGGCGCAGCGCCTCGCCCGGCGGTGTCGCGAGGTCGGCGCGCTCTTCATCGTGAATGACCGGGCCGACCTGGCCCTGGCTGCGGGTGCCGACGGCCTCCACGTGGGCCAGGATGACCTCCCGGCCCAGCGGGTCCGCGCCCTCCTCCGGCCCGGGATGATCCTGGGCGTGTCGACCCACGACCCCGAGCAGGCGCGGCGCGCGGTGGCCGACGGCGCCGACTACGTCGCGGTCGGCAGCATCTTCCCGACCACCACGAAAGCCGGGTTCCAGCTGGTGGGGCCGGAGCTGATCCGCCGGGTGCGAGCGGAAGTCCCGGTCCCCCTCGTGGGCATCGGGGGCATCACCGCGGACAACGCGGCGACGGTGCTCGCCGCCGGGGCCGACGCGGTCGCGGTGATATCGGCCCTGTGCGCGGCGCCCGACCCCGAGGCGGCGACACGGCTCTTTCTCGCGCGAATCGCTCCCGGCGGGGCCGGGCCCCGTCCGGACCGCTAGGACCCGCCGCGTGCGCCGGCTGATCCCGATCGTCGTCGGCATTCTGACCGTCGTGGCCTTCCTGCCCGCGCTCGACGGCCAGTTCCTGACCTGGGACGACGACGTCAACTTCCTCCAGAACGAGTCGTACCGCGGGCTGGGTTGGCGGCAGATCCAGTGGGCGTTCAGCAACGTGCGGATGGGGCACTACATCCCGCTTAGCTGGCTCACCTTGTCGGCCAACTACGTGACCGGCGGCACGGATCCGTGGGGCTACCACCTGGCCAGCCTGATGCTCCACGCCGCGAACGCGATCGTGTTCTATCTCGTCGCCCGCCGTCTGCTCGCGGCCGCCCGCGACGGCGGGCGGCCGGACGGGCGTGGAGACACGGAACTGGCCTGGGGGGCGGCGGCCGCCGCGCTCGTGTTCGCCCTCCATCCCCTCCGTGTCGAGTCGGTCGCGTGGATCACCGAGCGGCGCGACGTGCTCAGCGGGCTGTTCTTCCTGGCCGCGGTCCTCGCCTACCTGCGCGGCGTGCAGGCGGGCGACCGCCTCGAGCCTCGATGGCGAACGTGCTCCCTCGCCCTCTTCGCGGGGGGGCTCCTGTCGAAGGCCTCCGTGATGACCCTGCCCGCGGTGCTCATGCTGCTCGACGTGTACCCCCTCCGGCGCGGCGCCTTCGGTTGGCGGCGGCTCATCGCCGAGAAAGCCGGGTACTGGGCGCTGGCCCTGGCCGGCGCGGTGGGGGCGCTGGTCGCGCTGCGCTTGTCCGGGCTACGGATCACACCGTACGTCGCCTACGGCCCGGAGGCCCGCCTGGCCATGGTGGCGTACAGCTTCTGGTTCTACCCGGCCGCGTGGGTGTGGCCGGTCCGCCTGTCGCCCATGTACGAGCTGCCTGCCCGCCTGGACCCGCTATCCTCGAAGTTCCTGTTTCCGATCGTCGGGCTCGTGGCGGTCACCGCTCTGCTCGTACTCCTGCGCCGGCGATGGCCCGGCGGTCTGGCGGCCTGGGCGTACTCCGCCATCATGCTTCTGCCGATCAGCGGGGTCGTGCATGCCGGCTTCCAACTGGCCCACGACCGCTACAGCTACCTGTCGGGACTCGGCTTCGCGCTGATGGCCGGGGGCGCGGTCGCGTGGATCCTCCGCGCCGCCGGGGACCGGCGCGTGAGCCGCCCGGTGGCCGCGATGGCCCTCGGGGTCGCGGCCCTCGTCGTGGCCGCCCTCGGAGTCGGGAGCTGGCAGCAGAGCCGCATCTGGCGGGACTCGGAGACCCTCTGGCGCTGGGGTCTGGAGGTGGACCCCCGCTGCGCGATCTGCGCCAACAATCTCGCGGTGCTGTTCATCAACACCGACAATGCCGCGCGGCTGCGCGAGGCTGAACAGCTGGCCCGACACGCTCTGTCCGTCAACCCGACCTACGACAGCTCCTACAACACGCTGGGGGCCGTTCTGGCCCAGCGGCACGAGGACCGGGAAGCCGAGGCCGCGTTCCGCCGCGCGATACAGCTGGCTCCTGACCGCGTCGCCGCGTCGGTCAACCTGGGCGTGCTGTACGCGCGAAGCGGCCGGCATGCCGAGGCGCTCTCGCTGCTGCGCGCTGCGTTCGCGAGGGCGCCCGAGCATCCGGGCCTTCGCGCCCATCTGGGCCTGACGCTGCGGAACGAGGGAATCGTGCAGGCCCGGGCCGGCCACCTCCGCGAGGCCGAAGGCCTCTTCCGGGAGGGGGCCACTCTGATCCCGGAGGATCCCGAGCTCCAGCGCAATCTCGGCCTCGCGCTCTGGAAGCAAGGGCGCAGCGACGCGGCGGGTGTCCATCTGGAGCGCGCGGTGGCGCTCCGGCCGGGGGATCCGGACGCGGAGCGACTCCTCGCGCAGTTCCGCGCCGACCCCGGCCGTCCACCCACGCTCCGATGATCCGGCGCGAGCTGATCCCGCTCGGCGTGGCGCTCCTGACCACGGCCGTTTTCCTTCCCACGCTGGGGGGCTCGTTTCTCAACTGGGACGACAACGTCAACTTCCTCGGCAATCCGTCCTATCGCGGACTCGGCCGCGAGGAGATCCGGTGGGCCTTCACGAGCGTGCTGTTCGGTCACTACATCCCGCTGACCCGGCTCACCTGGAGCCTCAACTACGTCTTCGGCGGGATGGACCCGTGGGGCTATCACCTGGTGAACGTGCTGCTGCACACCATCAATGCCGTCCTCTTCTATTGCGTGGCCCGGCGGCTGCTGGCCGCCGCGGGCGCCGACGGCAGCCAGCTCGCGCGAAGCGAGCCGGGTCTCCCCGCAGCCGCCGCGGTCGCCGCGCTGGTGTTCGGGGTCCACCCGCTCCGGGTCGAGCCCGTCGCATGGATCACCGCCCGGCCGGACGTGCTCTGCGCCTTCTTCGTGCTCCTCACCGCCTGGATCCATCTGCGCGCGGTCGAGGGTGGGGGACCGGCGCGCCGCGGCCTCACTCTCGTCAGCGCCGCGACGCTCGCGGCCGCGCTTCTCTCCAAGGGCGCCGCTCTGCCGTTCGTGGCCGCGCTCTTCCTGCTCGACGTCTACCCGCTCCGCCGGCTCCGCCGACTGGGCTGGCCGGCCCTGGTGCGCGAGAAGCTCCCGCTGCTGCTGGTGACGCTGTCCGCCGCGGGTGCAATCGCCTACGCGGTACGCCATGGCGCGGTTCTCACCCACATCTCAGAGCACGGCGTCCCGGCGCGGCTCGCCGCGGCGGCCTACAGCTTCCTGATCTCGCCGATCCGGCTGATCTGGCCCGGGTCGCTCTCGCCGCTCTACGAGATGCCCGACCGGATCAGCCTGCTCGAGCCCCGGTTCGGCCTCGCCCTGGCCGGCGTCATCCTCGTCACCGCGGGGTTGATCGCGATCCGGAGGCAGTGGCCGGCCGGCCTGGCCGCGTGGACGTTCTCGGCCCTCATGCTGGCCCCGACGAGCACGGTCGTGCGGCAGGGGGTCGACCTGGCTCCCGACCGCTACAGCTACCTCGCCGGATTGGGCTTCGCGTTGCTCGCGGGCGGCGCGGTCCTCGGCGTGATCCGGCTCGTCCGGCGTGGAGCCCTGAGTCGCGCCATGGGCCGGTCCTTCGCGCTGGGGGGCCTCGTCGCGCTCGCTGGCCTCGGCATCGCGTCGTGGAGCTACGGTCAGGTCTGGAAGGACTCGGAGACCCTGTGGCGGTGGGCGGTGGAGATGGATCCGGAGTGTAGCGTCTGCCACGGCAAGCTCGGAGAGAGCGCGCTCGGCGGCCCCGCCGGGGCGACCCGGGCCGCGGAGGCGGAGGGACTCTTTCGCCGCGCGATCGCCCTGCGCCCGGATCTCCCCGACGCGTACTTCAACCTCGGGACAGCCCTCGTGCTTCAGGGCCGCTACGCGGAGGCCGCGGCGCCGCTGCGGAGCTACATGGAGCGGGTCCCGCAGGCCGCCTCCGGTCCCGAACGCCTCGGCCTGGTCTACCTGCTGGAAGGTCGTTACGAGACCGCCGCGCCGCTGCTGCGGGAGGCGCTCCTCCGCAAGTCGGATGCCCCCGGTCTGCGGGGCTATCTCGTGCAGGCCCTGGAAGGGCAGGCGCGGGTGCTCCAGGCGCAGGGAAGGGGCAGCGAGGCCGAAGCGCTGCTGGCCGAGGCGCGCTCCCTCACCGCCGCGGTACCCGGCGCCGGCCGCGAGACCCCCTCGTCTCCGCGCCCATGACCCGCGCCGGACGCGCTGGCATTCTGCTGCCCATCCTCATCTTTTGCGTCACCGGCGCCGCGTTTCTCCCCGCGCTCCGGGGGGAGTTCCTCAACTGGGACGATTCCGTCAACTTCGTGGCCAATCCGCACTACCGCGGTCTCGGATGGCCGCAGATCCAGTGGATGTTCACCACCACGCTCATGGGGCATTACATCCCGGTCACGTGGCTGAGCTTCGGTCTGAGCTACGTGCTCGGCGGAATGAGTCCCTGGGGGTACCACCTGGCGAACATCCTGCTCCACGCGGGGAACGCGACCCTCGTGTATGTGATCGCCCGCCGGCTCCTCGCGGCGGCCCAGGGCGACGCCGCGCAGGAGACCCGAAGCACGTGGCCGGTGATCCTGGCAGGCGGGTTCGCGGCCCTGCTGTGGGGCGTCCACCCGCTGCGCGTCGAGTCGGTGGCGTGGATCACCGAGCGACGAGACGTGCTCTGCGGCCTGTTCTTCCTGCTCGCGGTCCTGGCCTATCTCAAGGGTCTCGAGCGTGGTGGGAGCCTACCGCCGATCTGGCAGGGAATCTCCCTGGCCGCCTACCTCGTGGCTCTCCTGGCGAAGGCGGCCGTCATGCCCCTGCCCGCGGTCTTGCTCCTGCTGGATGTCTATCCGCTCCGGCGGGGGGAAGCGGGCTGGAGACGGCTGCTGCTCGAGAAGGTGCCATATGCGGCCATGGCCGCCGGGACAGCCGTGGTGGCGCTGATCGCCCTGCCCCGGGGCACCCAGGTCACCTCCTACGAGGCGTACGGCGCGGCCGCGCGAGTCGGCATGGTCGCGTACAGCTTCCTTTTCTACCCGATCAAGTTCGTGCTGCCGATCCGGCTATCCCCGATGTACGAGCTGCCTGCCCGCGTCGAGCTCGGAAGCTGGCCGTTCCTCCCCGCGCTCCTGGCGGTGGGAGCCGTGACCACGGCGATCATCCTCGCACGCGCCCGCTGGCCCGGGGGTCTTGCCGCGTGGACCTACTCGGGCCTGATGGTGCTTCCGGTCAGTGGGGTCGTGCATGCGGGCAGCCAGCTCGTCAACGACCGCTACAGCTATCTCTCCGGTATCGGCTTCGCGATGCTGGCCGCCGGCGGGATTCTCTGGGTGCTCCGGCTCAGAGAGCGGGGCCGGGTGTCGGCGGCGATCGGGTCGACGGTCGCGGGGGGCGCGGCCCTGATCATCCTGGTCCTGGGTCTGGCCAGCTGGACCCAGGCGCATGTCTGGCGCGATTCGGAGACGCTCTGGAGATGGGCGGTGGAGATGGACCCGGCCTGCGCGCTGTGTCACGGCAATCTGGGCGCCGCGATCACCGGCACCGAGCTGGGTCTGGCGCGCCTGGACGAGGCGGAAGGCCATCTGCGTCGCGCCATCGATCTCCGGCCCGACAACTCCATCCCGTACTACAACCTCGGCACCCTCCTGGCGGTCCGCAAGCGGTACGACGAGGCGGAAGCCGCCCTGCGGAAGTACCGAGAGCTTGCGCCGCATTCGACGAGCGGCCTCGGGCGGCTCGGGCTGCTCTACGTGCTCCGGGGCCGCTACGAGGACGCCATCCCACTCCTGGAGCGCGCTCGGGGAGGGCCCGGAGAATCTGGACCGGGCCGTGATGGGCCCGCAGGCGCCCCACTCCGCCGGGCGATCGGACTCGTGGAGGACGACCCCGGCGCTCTCACCCTGTTGGGTCGGTCGCTCGTCGAGGAAGGCAAGGCGGAGGAAGCCATCGACCCCCTGAAGCGCGCCGTCACCGTGGCACCCGCTCTGGTGCCCGCTCATTTCTGGCTGGTTCAGGCCTACCGGAGCAGCGGGCGCGACAACCGGGCACGCGAGGCGATCGAGGTCCTACGGCGGCTCGATTCCCGGGCGGCGGAGGAGGCCGCCGTCCGTTGACGACCATCCAGAAATCGCTATAATGGCCGCGCTTGAACCCACCCGTTTGCTTCGGTTAAGGAGGAGGAAACCGATGAGACTCGCACGGCTTCGGCTGGTCATCGCATCGCTCGTCGCGCTGGCGCTGGTGCTCCCGATGGCATCCATCGCCGATGCCCAGTCCAAGGGCACGATCAAGATCGCCACCCAGAGCCCGCTCAGCGGGGGCCAGGCCGCCCTGGGCGAAGGCATCAAGCTCGGGAGCCAGCTGGCCATCGAGAAGTTCAAGGGCCCCCTCGAGAAGGCCGGCTTCAAGGTCGAGCTGGTGCCCTTCGACGACCAGGCCAAGCCCGACGTCGGGGTGGCCAACGCCAAGAACATCATCGCGGACAAGGACATCATGGCGGTCGTCGGCCATCTGAACTCCGGCGTCGCCATCCCCTCGTCCGAGGTGTACAAGGAAGCGAACCTGGCGATGATCTCGCCAGCCAATACCAACCCCACCGTGACCGACCGTGGCTACCCCAACGTCTTCCGGGTGTGCGGCCGGGACGACGTGCAGGGCGTGGTGGGCTCGGAGTTCGCGGCCGGGACGTTGAAGGCCAAGAGCGTCTACATCATCCACGACAAGACGACCTATGGCCAGGGCGTGGCCGAGTTCTTCAAGGCCGACGCGGAGAAGAAGGGGATCAAGGTGCTGGGCTTCGAGGGGACCGAGGAGAAGTCGAACTTCGACCCCATCATCACCCCCATGAAGGCCAAGAACCCGAATCTCGTCTACTTCGGCGGGATCTACGAGCAAGCGGCGCCGTTCTTCAAGCAGGCGCGTGAGAAGGGGGTCAAGGCGAAGTTCATGGGCCCGGACGGCCTGGACTCCTCCGACCTGACCAAGATCGCGGGCAAGACCGTCGTGGGCATGAACTACACGTCGGTGGCGGGCCCGGTGTCGGTGTACCCCCAGGCCAAGCAGTTCGCCGAGGAGTACAAGAAGAAGTTCGGCAAGAACCCGGAGCCCTTCGCGGCCCAGGCCTACGACTCCACCGTCATCGCGCTCAAGGCGATCGAGGCGGCCACCAAGGGCGGCAAGGCGCCCACCCGGGACTCGGTGACCGGGGCCGTCCGCGACGTCCGCTACACCGGCATCACCGGCGCGGTGGAGTTCGATTCCAAGGGCGATCCGAAGAAGGCCCTCTACTTCGTGCTGCAGGTCGCCAGCGACGACCCTCAGAAGTGGGGCGACAACAAGGAAGTCAAGCGGCTCACGATCGCCGCGCCGGCGGCCAAGAAGTAGCCATCCACACGATCATCGGCGGGAGGGGCGGGCGGCTCGCCCCTCCCGCTCTTCCCTCCTCCGCACGGAATGCCGATGGACGTTGAGCTCCTGATCGGCATCTTCCCGCAGGTTCTTCTCGACGGCATCATCCTCGGCTTCATGTACGCGCTCATCGCGCTCGGCTACACGATGGTCTACGGCGTGCTCGAGTTCATCAACTTCGCGCACTCGGAGATCTTCATCTTCGGCGCCTTCGTGGGTGTCGAGATCCTGCTGGGGCTTCAGGCGGCCGGCGTGCTTGAGACGGCGCCATGGGCTCTCGTGCTGCTTGGCGTGCTCCTTGCGGGCATGCTGGCCAGTGCCGCTCTTGCCGTCACGATCGAGCGCGTCGCGTACCGACCACTGCGCGGCGCCCCGCGGCTCATCCCGCTGATCTCGGCCATCGGCATGTCGTTCTTTCTCCAGGACATCATTCGCCTCGTCGAGTCG
>DATHSW010000387.1:0-4376 GCA_035463855.1 Candidatus Deferrimicrobiaceae bacterium
CGTACGTGAGGCGGGACTTGCCGACGCCGGCCTCGCCCACGATGGAGACGACCTGGCCGTGGCCCGCTGCGGCCCGGTCGAGGACTCGGCGCAGGTGCTCGACCTCGGCGTCGCGGCCGACGAAGCGCGTGAGGCCGCGGAGCGCCGCGGCCTGCAGGCGCGTCCGAGCCTGACCCGCTCCCGTCAGCTCGAAGATCTCGACGGGGTCCGCGAGGCCCTTCACTGGGATGGGCCCGAGCGACCTGACCTCGACGTAGCCCTCGGCGAGCCGCACGGTCTCGCCCGTCAGCCGCACCGTCCCCGGCGTCGCGAGCTGCTCCATGCGGGCCGCCAGATGCGAGGTCTGGCCCACCGCCGTGTAGTCCATCCGGAGATCGCTGCCGATCGAGCGCACCACGACCTCGCCCGAGTTGAGGCCGATGCGGATCTGGGCCTCCACGCCCTGCGCCCGGCGAAGCTGCTCCGAATAGCGGCGCACGCCGTCCTGCATCCTGAGGGCGGCATAACACGCGCGCACGGCATGATCCTCGTGGGCGAGTGGCGCCCCGAACAACGCCATGATCCCGTCGCCCATCACCTGGTTGACGGTGCCCTCATAGCGATGGACAGCCTCCATCATGCGCTCGATGACGGGATCGAGCAGCTTCCGCGCCTCCTCGGGGTCGCGGTCGGCGAGCAGCTCCATCGAGCCCTTCAGGTCGGCGAACAGAACAGTCACCTGCTTGCGCTCGCCCTCCAGAGCGGCCTTTGAATTGATGATTCGCTCGGCGAGGTGCTTCGGTGTGTAGGCCTCGGGTGAGGCAAGCCGTAGTGGCGATCCAGGCGCGCTAACGGGCGTCGCGCATTCGAAGCAGAACTTCGCCCCCGCCGGCAACTGTGTCCCGCAGTTGGAGCACCGGAGAGCCAACGGCGTCGCGCACTCCAGGCAGAACTTCGCCTGGGGCGGATTCTCCTGCTGACACCGGGGACACTTCATTTCATTGCCGAGCCTCCGGTAGACCGGCCAGGCGTCTGAGCAGCACGACACACTAGCTCGCTGGGAAAGCGGCGTCAACGAGCGCGTTCGAGGGTGCCGGTGCTACATGAAAATGTCATGGGGTAACTGTTCAGTGAAAATGTCATCCCCTCATGGAGACCATCACCATGAGCGGCAAGGAAGCCCCCCGGCCCGGGCTCGTGCGGTCGGTGAGCGCCGGGCTCATCACCAACCGGCAGGCCGCCGAGGCCCTCGGCCTGACGCTGCGCCACGTCCAGCGGCTCAAAGCCCGCTTCCGGGCCGACGGCGTGGGCGGGCTCGTGCACCGCGGCCGCGGCCAGCCCTCGCCCCGCCGGCTGGCCGATCCCGTCCGCGCGCAGATCATCCACCTCATGACCACCGTCTATGAGCGGATGAACGACGTCCATCTCACCGAGAAGCTGCGCGAGGTCCATGGCCTGCCGGTGAGCCGCTCCACCGTGCGGCGCCTCCGGCTCCGGCTCGACCGCGCCGCGGTGCGCCGGCGCCGGGCCCCGCGCCATCGCGCCCGGCGCCCCCGCGAACTGGCTGCCGGCAGTCTGGTCCAGCTCGATGGCAGCCCCTTCGCCTGGCTCGAAGCCCGCGGCCCCGCCCTCACCCTGCTGGGCGCCATCGATGACGCCACCGGCGAGATCCTCGCCTTGCACTTCCGCCCCGAGGAGGATCTGCACGGCTATCTCACGCTCTGCCAGCAGCTCTTCACCACCCACGGGCTGCCCGTAGCGCTCTACGGCGACCGCCTCAATGTCTTCGTCCGTAACGATCGCCACTGGACCCTCGAGGAGCAGCTGCAAGGGCGCCAACACCCGACCCATTTCGGCCGCCTGCTGCAGGACCTCGGCATCGCCTACATCGCCGCCCACTCGCCGCAAGCCAAGGGCCGCATCGAACGCTTGTGGGGCACGCTGCAGGACCGCCTCGTCGTCGAACTGCGCCTGCGCGGCATCGCCACCGTGGAGGCCGCCAATGCCTTCCTGCCGGCCTTCATCGCCGACTTTAACCGCCGCTTCGGCCAGCCCCCCGCCGCCCCCGCCGTCTGGCGCCGCCCCCCGCGCGACCTCGATCGCCTGCTCGGCTGCCGCTACACCGCCCGCGTCGCCCGCGACAACACCGTCCGCCTCGGCGCCCGCTGCCTGCAGCTGCCCCGGGGCCCGCACGGCCGCAGCTACGCGCGCCTCCGCGTCGAGCTCCGCGAGCTCGTGGATGGCCGGCTCCTGGTCCTGGCCGCCACCGGCCGGCTGCTCGCCGCCCAACCGGCCCCCGAGCCCGCCTTCGTGCTCACGCCGCGCAACCGCACGCGGGTCTCCACCGCGCACCACCTCAGCCCACCCGCCCCGTCGCCGCCCAGCCGCTCCCGCCATCGCGCCCCGACCGCGGACGGCGCCGCCCCTCGCCGCCGGCCGGCCGCCACTCATCCCTGGCGCCTCGCGGCAGACCGCCACCTCGCGCTCAACGCACTTCGCCGCACCCGCCGTGACCGAGGGGATGACATTCTCACGGAACAGTCAGGACGACATTTTCATTGACCAGCGACAGCGGACCTCCGGATGCTGCGGACCTCCGGATGCCGGGATGCCCGCGGATGCCGAACGCGCGATGAACACAGCGACGGGCGCCGAGGGAACCCCCCGGCGCCCGCGTTCGTGCGCGCACAAAAGCCAGCGATCAGTTATTCGTCAGGCAGTAGTCGGGGGCTAGCGTCGGGTGCGGCCGGGATCCAGTGTCGAACAGCGCGCTGATCGTGCCCTGGAGGTCGGTCGCGGTCCCGGTCCCGGTGATTGTGACGACATCGTTGAAGCCGGGCACCGCACCACCCACCTGGCTGAAGCTGAGCGTCCCGCCTGCGGCGATCGGAAAGTCGATGAACGAGCCGCCCACGAACTGCAGGCGGACCGCGCCGCCGGCCGCGCTGGTCATCGTCACGTGGTACACGAAAGTCGCGGTCGACTGCGGCTGACCGGCACCACGCCGGGCGCCACACTGCACGCTCGTGTCCCCGGCAACCATGTCGAGCACCGCGACCCCGCCGCGCTCACGCGCCTCGCTGATCGTCCACGCGCCGGATAGCATGATCATCGCCACACCCACCAGGGCCGCCGCCACAAATCGTCTCATCGGTTCCTCCAGTCGAAAACTTTTCAACGTCCCGCGTTGTCGGGCAGCAACGCGTGGGCCATGACTCCGGCTCAAGGATAGATTCTCTCGGTTCGCGATGTTACGCAATACGCTCGTGATTCGAGCTGACGGCCACTGGCGAATCCGGTGACATCATGACACTGACTGGTCGAAATCAGACCACTTTCAGAAGGGCTCGGCGCCAGCGGACCCCCTTGCTGGTGCGGTCGCAATGTCCATGCTCCTGGTGTCTGTGCCCGGTAGTTGGAGGAGCGCAGTCGCGACCAAAGGTGGGTGATGGTCCTGGATGGTCCCGTGACACGGGGAGGCGGCTTGGGCCAGGGCAAGAACACCGTATCCTCCGGCGACAGCAGCCGACGGACCGGCACGCGCTGGGCCGCCTCCTCGAGCCACTCGGCGAGCCGGCGCTCGGCGATCTCCGCCCGCAGCCACTCCCGCGCCCGCTCGCGCGCGGCCGGCGTGTGCTCGCCGGGACCGAGGGCGGCCGAGACGTCCTCCTCGAGCACGAAGACGAACGCCCGGAACCGCAGCTCGACGAACCGCTCGTGGCGCACGTCGTCGCGCAGCAGCCGGCGCGCCCACGCGGGCTCGACCGCATTGTCGGCCAGCCAGCCGGCGAGTGCGGCACTGCCGCCCCAGCGCTCGGCCAGGGCCCGCCACGCGGCCTCCACCTCGGCCTCGTCGACCACGATGTCGAGCCGGTTCGCCTCGTCCACGACGAGATGCGCCCGGACGCTGCGATCGACCTCGGCGGCGCCGATCGGCCCCGTCGTCGGCGTGAATCCGAACAGGCCGAGGGCCCGGGCCAGCGCCACGTCTCCGGCCGTCACCGTGGCGGCCCCGACCGTGGCCACCACGGTGTCCACGAGAACGGGCACGGCCGGCGCCGGGGCGGGCGCGAGCAGCGCGAGCACGACGCCGATCAGGACCAGGCCGCTCTCCCGGCGCCTCATCAGAAGGGATAGCCCACGGTCACGTAGATCCGCAGCTTCTGGTCCTGTCGCGGGACACGGTCCAGCGGGTAGCCGACGTCGACCCGCAGCGGGCCCACCGGGGTCCGGAGGCGCACGCCGGCCCCCACGCCCGAGCGCAGCTCGTCGATCGACAGGTCCGCCACGCGTGCGGTGACGGCGCCGCTGTCGAAGAAGATGGCGCCGCCGAGCCAGCGCCACAGCGGGAAGCGCCACTCGACGTTGAGCACGACGAGGGCGTTGCCGCCGAGCGG
>DATHSW010000388.1:0-19565 GCA_035463855.1 Candidatus Deferrimicrobiaceae bacterium
CTCTCGCACCGCTACATCGCGGACCGCTTCCTGCCCGACAAGGCGATCGACCTGATCGACGAGGCCTCCTCGCGGCTGCGCATCGAGATCGACTCGATGCCCGCCGAGCTGGACGAGACCCAGCGACGCATCATGCAGCTCGAGATCGAGCGGGTCTCGGTGGCCCGCGAGTCCGACGAGGTGTCGCGCGAGCGGCTGGCCCGGCTGGACGCGGAGCTGGCCGAGCTGCGCGAGAAGTCGGCGAGGCTCACGAGCCAGTGGCAGGCCGAGAAGGCTGCGATCATGACCATCGGCAAGACCAAGGAGGACGCGGAGGCGGCCCGCGCGGCCATGGCCGACGCGGAGAGGCGGGGCGATCTCCAGAAGGCGGCGGAGCTGCGCTACGGCACCCTGATGGAGCTCGACAAGCGGCTCGCCGCCGAGAACGCGCGCCTGGCCGAGATGCAGAAGGCGGGCCGGATGCTCAAGGAGGAAGTGGACGAGGAGGACGTGGCCGAGGTGGTGGCCAAGTGGACGGGCATCCCGGTCACCCGGCTGCTCGAGGCCGAGGTCCAGAAGCTCGTGAAGATGGAGGAGCGCCTGGCCGAGCGGGTCGTGGGCCAGCGCGAGGCCATCGTAGCCGTCGCCAACGCGGTGCGCCGCGCGCGCTCGGGTCTCTCGGACCCGAACCGGCCCATCGGCTCCTTCCTGTTCCTGGGCCCCACCGGCGTGGGCAAGACCGAGCTGGCGCGGGCGCTGGCCGAGTTCATGTTCGACGACGAGCGGGCCATGGTCCGCATCGACATGTCCGAGTACCTGGAGAAGCACACGGTGGCGCGGCTCATCGGGGCCCCTCCGGGCTACGTGGGCTACGACGAGGGGGGGCAGCTCACCGAGGCGGTGCGCCGGCGCCCGTACTCCGTGGTGCTCTTCGACGAGATCGAGAAGGCCCACGGCGACGTCTTCAACGTGCTGCTGCAGCTGCTCGACGACGGCCGCCTCACCGACGGCCAGGGCCGCACGGTGGACTTCCGCAACACGATGGTCATCATGACGTCGAACCTCGGCAGCCAGTTCTTCCGCGAGGAGACGGACCCGGTCCGGGTGCGGGCGCTCATCCTGGACCTGCTCAAGCAGGCCCTGCGGCCCGAGTTCCTGAACCGCATCGACGAGACCGTGATCTTCGAGCCGCTCGGCCGGGAGGAGATCGGGGCGATCGTGGAGATCCAGGCCCGGCACCTGGTCAAGCGCCTGGCCGACAAGCGCATCGCGCTCGAGCTGACCGCGGCCGCCAAGACGCTGCTCGCGCAGGAGGGCTACGATCCCGTCTACGGAGCGCGGCCGCTCAAGCGGACCATCCAGCGGATGATCCAGGACCCGCTGGCCCTCGAGCTGCTGAGCGGCACGTTCGTCGAAGGCGACACGGTGGTCGCGGACGCCGACCAGGGCCGGATCGTCTTCCGGAAGGGCGCGGAGGCGAAGCCCGCGTAGGGGGCGGCCCCGGCTCGGCCTAGGTCTGCTAGGACTGGCTGAGGAGGCCGTCCACCGCGCGCGAGAGGTCGTCCACCGCGAACGGCTTGAGCAGCACCTGCACGCGCGTGCCCTGGAGGAAGCCCGCGTACTCGGGCGAATCCACGAAGCCCGAGATGAAGAGGAGGTGCGGACGCGTATCGGGCCAGCGCCGGGTCAGCTCGAGATAGAGGCTGGGCCCGTCCAGGCCCGGCATCTTCAGATCGCTCACGATCAGGTCATAGGGCGTCGCCGCGTCGAGGAGCCGCAGGGCGTCGGCGCCGTCGCGCGCCGTCTCCACCGCGTGGCCGTCCGCCGCGAGCACCGCCGCCACCAGCTCCCGCACCGGGGTCTGGTCGTCCACCACGAGAACACGCTTGGTCTGCATGGGCGCCTGCATGCGCCCTGATGGGAGCAATCCTCCTGCCAGGGGGCGGCGGCTCACGCTTCCGGGCGAGTTACGCGGAATTCGGGCTCTCGCCCCGGCGAGTCTGTTGGTGCCCGGACATGACGGACGTCCGCCGGGCATCGATGTGAAGGCTCTACGCTGCGCGCAGAACGTGCGTGGTGAAGCGGATCAGCGCGCGCCCGGGGCCGGCTTCGGCGAGCGCGGCTTGCTCGAGTCGAGAAAAGTCGTGACGAGCATCTCGACGTGACGCGGGTCGAACGGCTTGGGCAGATACGCGACGGCGCCGGTGCGCAGGGCTTCGGCGCTCACCTTGTTGTCCTGCGTGGCGCTGATCACGATGACGGGCAGGCGCGGCTCGGCCTCGCGGATCTGCTTGAGCACCGAGAGCCCGCCCATGCGCGGCATCTGGAGATCGAGCAGGACCAGGTCCGGGCGCTGGCGCACCACCGCGTCCAGGCCCTGCTGGCCGTCCGGCACCCCTTCGATCTCCAGGGCCTCCGGATAACGCATCCCCCTGATGATATCCGTCAGCGTCTTCCGGATCTCAGCCTCGTCGTCCACGATGAGCACGCGCCGGCTCGCCATTGTCTCCGGGATCACTCTACACCCGGAAGGCCTGAATCCCGACCCAACCTGTTTGCCATCCAAAGGGACACCAGCGTAAGCTGGCCGGGTTTACCTACCTCGAGGAGGTGTCGGTGAAGGCATCGCGCGGCGGACTGCACCCCGCCTGGGTCGTCCTGGGCGCCCTGGTCATCGTCATGCTGCTCGCCTCCGGCCTGCGCGCCGTCTTCGGCGTGTTCATCAAGCCGATGGAGGCCACCTTCGGCTGGGATCGGGCCTCCCTGTCGGGCGCCGCCGCGCTCTCGCTCTTGCTCCTGGGCGCCGCCGGACCGTTCGTCGGCTGGCTCGCCGATCACTGGGGTCCGCGCCGGGTCATCATGCTCTCGGTCATCCTCCTCGGGATCGGCACGATCCTGACCTCGCGGGTGACCGCGCTCTGGCACGTCTACGTCACGGCCGGCATCCTGATGGCGCTCGGCTCGGGCGGGGTCGGCATGTCTACCGCCGCCACCGTCGCCGCGCGGTGGTTCGAGGGCCGGCGCGGGCTCGTGATGGGCATGATCGGGGGCGCGATGTCGGCGGGCCAGCTCGTCATCATCCCGCTCGCGGTGGGCCTGACGCTCACGCTCGGCTGGCGCCAGTCGTTCGTCTGGCTCGGCATCCTCCTCTTCGTGGTCGCGGTGCCGCTGACCTTCTTCTTCGTCCGGAACGACCCGGCCGAGAAGGGCGTCAAGGCCTTCGGCGCCGGCCGGACCGCCGCGCCGGGCGGCATGCCGGCCCCGCCGGAGGGCCGGACGAGCATCACCGACGCGATGCAGGTCCCCGCGTTCTGGCTCCTGGCCGGTAGCTTCTTCGTCTGCGGCTACACCTCGAACGGGCTGGTGCTCACCCATCTGGTGCCGCACGCGGCCGAGCACGGCTTCTCCGAGATGCACGCCGCGCAGGCCCTGGGCGTGATGGGCGCCATGAACATCCTGGGCACGGTGACCTCGGGCTGGATCTGCGACCGCTTCGGGCGCAAGGGACCGCTCGCCTTCTACTACGGCGTGCGCGGGTTATCGCTCCTGTTCCTGCTCTACGTCTGGAACGTCCCGTCGCTGCACATCTTCGCGGCGATCTTCGGGCTCAACTACATCTCGACCGTGCCGCCCACGACCACGCTCACCGCGAACATCTTCGGCCGCTACTCGGTGGGCGCGCTCTCGGGCTGGATCTTCTTCTCGCACCAGGTGGGCGCCGCGCTCGGCGCCGCGGCGGGCGGCTGGATCTTCCAGGCCACCGGCTCCTACTCGTGGGCCTTCATCTCCGCGGCCGTGCTGGCGTTCCTGGCCGTGCCCATGGCGCTGGCCATCAAGGAAGCGCCGGTGAACCGGAGGCCCAGCAAGACGGCGGCGCCCGCCGTCCTGCCCGCCACGGCGAGCTAGCGCGCTGGAGTAGAATGATGGACATGGCGAACGACGGCACCGAGCTCCCCCCCGACTTCGCGCGGGATTTCCCCTTCGAGAGCCGCCTCAGCCTGGCCCCGCTGATCCGCTACTGGGACGAGCAGGCCAAGGACCCGTCCCTGTGCGGGGAGATGGCGCGGTCGCTCCAGGCGCGCGTGCACCGGGTACCCGCGCTCCTGGCCCCCATCGACGACATCACCGTGCTGGACGAGCACGGGGAGCTGGTGGACGCGCTGATGGGCGCGGTGTTCCCGCCCGTGTTCTGGGACCAGGCCTACATGGGCGCGCTGATCCCGTTCACGCTCCGTACCGTCTACGGCACGCGCGCGTTCGAGAGCATCATGGGCGCGGACGGCGTGCTCTACGGGCGGCTGAATCTCGAGATGAGCGCGCTGAAGGACTTCCGGCTCCTGAACGCCTACGCGCTGATCCTCGAGCGCCTGCACGGCATCAAGTTCCCGGTGGACTATCCGCTGATCCTCACGATGCCGGAGCCCGAGACCGGGCTGGATCGCCACTTCAAGATCCAGTTCGACGGCCGCTTCGTGGACGTGGAGGCGGTGCGCCCGCTGCCGCCCCTGTCCGACGAGACGCGCAAGCGGCTCACCGCGCAGGGGGTGGACCTGGACGGGCTCAAGGCGCTCATCCCGCCGGGCAGCGTGCGCTTCTCCGGCTTCACGGTGGTCAAGGCCTCCGACGTGACGGACCAGGAGGTGCTCTCCTCGATCAAGCGCGACCTGATCGACAAGGAGTCCATCGTCTCCAACGCGCGGTTCGAGAAGCTGCAGGCGAAGCTGCGCACGCTCTTCCGCCGCGCGAACCTGCACCTGACCCTGGTCGCCTTCGAGAGTGACCGGATCCTGATGCTCAACTCCGGCCATCAGCTCCAGCAGGCCCAGGGCTGCATCTTCGCGGGCTCCGCCCACGGGAAGATGGCGGACTTCGCGGGCTCGGTCTACGAGCGGGCCAGCCTGCGTGGCGAGCCGATCTTCATCGAGGACCTGGCCGCGCTGACCACGCGCTCCTCGAAGGAGGAGGCGATCCTGCGCAAGGGGATGCGCAGCCTGGTGGTCGCGCCGCTCCACTACCAGCGGGAGCTCATCGGCATGCTGAGCCTCAGCTCGCCGATCGCCGGCGACGTCAACGCCCTGCTCGCCCCGCGGCTGCAGGAGGTGCTCCCACTCTTCTCGGTGGCGGTGAAGCGCAGCGTCGACGAGCTGCACTCGCGCGTCGAGGGCTTCATCAAGGAGCAGTTCACCGCGATCCACCCGGTGGTGGAGTGGCGCTTCCGGAAGGCGGTGCTGGAGGGCATGGAGCGGGGCGCCGAAGGCGAGGACAAGCCCGCCGGGATCGAGCCGATCGTGTTCCGCGACGTCCACCCGCTGTACGCGGTGTCCGACATCCGCGGCTCCTCCACCCACCGCGCCTGGGCGATCCAGGCCGACCTGCTCACCCAGCTCGGCCTCGCCCGCGAGGTGCTGCGGGCGGCGTACGAGGTGCGGCCGCGGCCCATCCTCGACCAGCTCACCCATCGCATCGACGGCCACACCGCCGAGATCGAGGTGACGCTGCGCTCGGGCGACGAGATGGGCGTGCTCGTCTTCCTCAAGACGGACCTCGAGCCGCTCTTCGGCCACCTGCAGACCTTCGGCCCCACGGTACACGAGAAGATCGACGCCTATCGGGCCGCGGTGGATCCGGGCATCGGGCTGGTCTACGCGCGGCGCAAGGAGTTCGACGAGAGCGTGACCCGGATCAACGAGGCGGTGTCCTCCTACATCGACCTGGAGGAGCAGGCGGCCCAGGGCATGTTCCCGCACTTCTTCGAGAAGCAGAAGACGGACGGGGTGGACTACACGATCTACCTGGGGGGCGCCCTCCGCGAGGACGGGGTCTTCGACCCGCTCTATCTGAAGAACATGCGCCTCTGGCAGCTCATGGTGGCCTGCGGGGTGGCCCTGCGGGTGGAGCGCCTCAAGGACCGGCTGCCGGTGCGGCTCGACATCACCAACCTGATCCTGATCCAGCACGCTCCGCTCTCGATCCGCTTCCGCGCCGACGAGAAGCGCTTCGACGTGGACGGCGCCTACAACGTCCGCTACGAGATCATCAAGAAGCGGATCGACAAGGCCATCCTCCGCGGCACCACCGAGCGGCTCACCCAGCCCGGCAAGATAGCGCTGGTCTACTCGCACCCGAGCGAGGCCGCGGAGTGGCGCGAGTACATCGAGTACCTCCAGCGCCTGGGCTATCTCACGCGCGACGTGGAGGAGCTGGAGCTGGACGAGCTGCAGGGCGCCCAGGGCCTGCGCGCCCTGCGCGTGGCGGTGGACCTGACCAATCGCGAGCTCGACGTGCCGTCCACCGCCACCGTGACCGCCCTGCCCCGCGCCGACGGCGAGAGCGCGCCGAGGGCGTAGTGGTGGGCCGGACCGCGCGGCGGTCTGGGCTGGTCCTGATCGCGGCCATCATGCTGGTGGGCTGCGCCACCGCGGCCCCGCCGCGGCGCGCCGCCGACGCGTCCCCGCAGCGCTGCTCCACCGCCGATCCCGACCGCCATGCCTGGTTCTGCGTGGTGGGCCAGATCCTCTACGGCGCCGCCACGTTCTTCACCCCGGTCAACGAGCTGACGATGCGGTAACCCGCCGGCGATCTCCGGCGGAGATCAGCTCCCCATCACGATGCCGCCGTCCACGTTGACGGCCTGCCCGGTCATGTAGTCCGAATCCGGCCCGGCCAGGAAGGCCACCACCCCGGCCACGTCCTCCGCCCGCTCGGGGCGTCCCAGCGGGATGTGCCGGATCCGCCGCTTCCACGCTTCACCCTGCCCCAGGCCCTCGAGCGCGCCCCATTCCTTGTCGATCTGCTCCCACATCGGCGTCTCGACCGCGCCCGGACACACGCAGTTGGAGGTGATCCGCTCGGGCGCGAGCAGCTGGGCCGCGGACCGGGTGAGACTCACCACCCCCGCCTTGGACGCCGAGTAGGGCGTCATGAGGTGGTTGCCGCCCCGATAGGACGCGATGGACGCGGTCTGGATCAGCTTGCCCCGCAGCTCCGACCCCGGCATCAGATCCTGCTTCACCATCCTCTTCGCCACCGCCTGCAGCACGAAGAACACCGCGCGCAGGTTCACGTCCATGACGCGGTCCCACTCCGCCTCGGTGACCTCGAGCATCGGCTGCACGCGGATGACGCCCGCGTTGTTGAAGAGCACGTCCAGCCGCCCCCAGCGCTGGTAGGGCTCGTCCACCATGCGAGCGATGTCGTCGGGCTTGGTGACGTCGGCCCTGACCGCGACCTGCCCGAGGTCGGCGGCGAGCCGGTCCACGCCGGGGCCGTCCTGGTCGGCCAGGACCAGCTTGGCGCCCTCGCGGGCGAGGCGGCGGGCGGTGGCGGCGCCGATGCCGCGGGCGGCGCCGGTGATCAGCACTGTGCGTCCGTTGATCGATCCCATCGCTCACCTCGAGCTGTAGCGGTCCGTTCCCGGAGACGTACCGCCTGGGCAGCCTAGCCGCTCCACGCCGGGGTCGTGCGCCCCTCCGGGCGCCGGAGGATCTGCCCGGCGCACAGAGCCATGAAGCCCAGCTGCTGCAACAGCGTCAGCACCAACAGCAGGGTCAGGGGCATGACTTTCTGGTTCGGTACGATCAGGTTCGCCAGCACGAGGCCGCCGACGAGCGCGATCGCGATCCGGCCGCGCCGTCCGACCACGGCCAAGAGAAGGGCCAGCATCCACAGGAGCGCGAACTGCGCATAGACGTCCGGAACGAACGGGCTTCGAAGCGACGCCAGCTGGAGAAGCGCGAGCCACACCAGAGCTCGTCTCGCTCCGCCGACGTCCAGGAAGGCCGCCCGCGCAGCCAGCCCCACCAGGACCAGCCCGTAGAGCCATGTCACGGTGGCCGCGGTCCGCCCGGACATCCCGGGAACCCCCAGGAGCCCGAGCTTCTGTACCACGCCGTAGACCGACTGGTTCGCGGCGATCGCCACCTCATAGACGAACACGGTCTCGAGCGCCTCGCCGCTGGACAGTCGCGGCAACTGATAGGACACGAAGGCGTGAAATGGAGCCGGCCCCAGGACGGCCAGGGCCAGCAGCACGAGGCCGGCGGCCGACGCGATGGTCCACCCGGCGCTTCGCCACCGTCGCCGGAACAGGAGATAGAGGATCAGGATGCCCGGGAACACCTTGGTCAGCGTGACCACGGCCAGCAGCAGGCCGCCCAGGGCGTTCCGGCCTCGCTCGAACGCGAGCATGCTCAGGATCGCCCCGGCCACCGCGACGAGATGGAAGTTTCCCATCTGGAGCGTCACGAGCGTCGGCACCGACAGCCACACGACCGGCGCGAGCAGGCCGGCCGCCAGCCCGTTCCGGTTGCCGATCCAGCACGCCAGACCGAGCAGAGCCAGAAACACGATCGCCCCTTCGGCCGCGAACCACACGGCTCTCCACATGCCGAAATCCTCGGAGAGGGCGAGGGCGCCCTTGGCCAGCAGCAGCGCGGGAGGCGGATAGAAGAACGCGTCGATGACGAACCCGTCCAGAAAGTGGGGCTCGCCTCGCGGCCCCTCGTAGTGCGTGCGCTCGTAGACGTTCTGAACCCCCGCCCGTTCCAGGAGCGCGGCCTGAAACGGCGCGGAGATGCAGGAATGGCGAACGAAGAACTCGTCGAACGGAAGCACGGAGGCCGCGGAGCGCGTTGGGTCCACCATGAACGTGGCCAGGCGGGCCGTCGTCCCGATCGACGCGACCGCCAGCAGCAACCAGCCAACCGCCAGGACCGGGTGACGACCGAGCACCCCGTCGAGTCGTGACGGGAGCCGGCGCGCCAGCCATAGCGCGCCCGGTACGGCCGCACACGTCACCAGTGCCACGGCCAGCGCCGGGGGAAGTCGGAGGCCGACCAGCGCGGTCCCCGACAACACGGCCACCAGAGCCGATGCGGCGAGCGAGACCACGATGCGCTCGAGACTGAGCCCCGAGAAGCTGACCAAGCGTCCCCCTCTCACCGGACCCTCAGCAGCTGCCGGAATTCCTCCAGCTCCTGCTTCGGCACATCGGGCCGGCCGCGCAGGCGAGCGTAGACGTCGCCGGGGTTGTCCTCGATGGCGCGGCTCACCTTAGAGAAGAGGCGCAGGAGCCGGCGGGCCTCGAGGTCGGCCTTCTTCTGCACCACCGGCCCTCCCAGCTTGCCGATGGCGCGGATGACCGCGTTGTCGATCTGCACGAACGCGGTCACCGTGGTGGCGACCTGCTGGCGGCCCTGCGGAGCGGGCTGGAACCGGTAGGCCAGCGCCACGACCGCACGGCCTTTGAGGTCGGGCAGCGCCGAGTGGTAGGCGCCCTGCGCGTGCATGAGGCGCAGGCCCGGCTCGGTGTAGACGGGCGTGAAGACACCGCGCACACCCCAGCCGTCGTCGAGCCAGAGCGAGCCCGCCTCATGCCATATCCGGTAGCGGGCGGCCTTGAGCGCGCGGGTGACGTGGCTGGCGAACTCCGGGTGATCCAGCAGGTACTCGAAGATCTCGGGGCGGACGGGGTAGGGCTCGAGGTCCTTCTGGGTGGAGGCGAAGGCGCGCTTGACGATCTCCTCGAACTGCTGGCGGTCCTTCGGGGGGAGGCGGGACGGCAGCGGCAGGGTGGGCTCGGCCGCGACCGGAGTACCGCCGCCCAGCAGTACGCAGAGGCCCAGCAGGCCTGCGACCGGGACGAGGCGGCGGGACAGCGGGCGCCTGCCGGCTACCAGCCGATGGCGTGCGCGCCGCGGCGTGGGTCGGCTCCGCCCAGGCGCACGCCGTCCTTGCCGACCACGGAGGCGCAGACGGCGCCCGCCCGCCAGTCGTAGTCGGGCCAGTCGGTGATGGCGTGGCCCAGCTGCGCCAGCGCCGCGCGCGTCTCGGGAGCGATGCGGGCCTCCACATCGAGCCGCCCGGGCGAGTTGGTGTGGGGCCAGAAGGAATCGGGAAAGCTGCGCGTGGCCAGCCGGGGGGCCTCCACCGCCTGCTGGGGCGCCATGCCGTAGGCGACCACGTTCAGCAGCACCTGCAGCAGGGCCTGCTGTTGCACGTCGCCGCCCGGCGTCCCGAAGGCCATGAAGGCGCGCCCGTCGCGCAGCACCAGCGAGGGCGCCGGGGTGAGGCGCGGCCGCTTGCCGCCCGCCACCTCGCTGGCGTGGCCCGGCTCGAGCCAGCCCTGCGAGCCGCGCGGCGACACCACGCAGCCCACGCCCGGGATCACCGGTGAGTCCACCCCGCCCGGATCGCTGGGCGTGGCGGAGAAGGCATTGCCCTCCGCGTCGATGACGGAGACGTAGGAGGTGTCGAGCGTGCCCGCGGGCGAGGGCGCGCCCACCTTGGACGCGGTGCCGTGCCCGTTGCGGACCGCGGCCTTGCCCTCCGGATCACCCGGCGGGGGCATGTCGGGCCAGGCCCGATCCTCGCGGATCAGACCGCGGCGCAGCTCGGCGTAGGCCTTCGACAGCAGCGCCTCGGCCGGCACCTTCACGAAGCGCGGGTCGCCGTAGTAGGCCTCGCGGTCGGCGAAGGCCAGCTTCATGGCCTCCACCAGGATGTGGAGCGCCCGGGGGGTGTTGTGGCCGAGCGCGGGCCAGTCGTAGGGCTCGATCAGGTTCAGCATCTGCAAGAAGACCGGCCCCTGGCACCAGAAGCCGCAGGCCGCGACCTCGTAGTCGTGGAAGGTGGTCTTGAGCGCGGGCGCGACCTCGGCCTGGAACTCGGCCAAGTCCTCGAGCGCCATGAGCCCGCCCTCGCGGGCGTGGTAGTCCACGATGCGCCTGGCGATGTCACCCTTGTAGAACGCGTCGCGCGCGGCGCGGATGGCGCCGGCGCGGCCGCGGCTGCGCGAGCGCACCTCGGCGGCCACCATCTCTTTGATCGTCGCGGCCAGCTCGGACTGCACGAAGAGCTGGCCGGGCGCGTGCGGCTTGCCGCCCGGCAGGAAGATCCGGGCGGAGGTGGGGAAGCGCGTGTAGCGCTCGGCGTTGTTGGCCATGATGGAGGCCGAGAAGGCCGAGGTGGGGAAGCCGTGCTCCGCGCACTCGAGCGCGGCGGACACCGCGTCGGTGAACGTCCGCGTGCCCCAGCGCTCCAGGGCGACGCACCAGGCGTCGGGCGAGGCCGGCACCACCGTGCGCAGCAGGCCCACCGGGATGTCGCCCGCGTGCTTGGAGCGGAAGAGCTCGGCGCTGACCCGGCGCGGATAGGGCCCGACGCCCGAGACCTCGAAGGTCTCGCCGGTCGAGGCCAGGTGCACCAGGATCGGCGCCACCCCCGCGAAGCTCACCATGTCGGGATGGACGACTCCCAGCATGAACCCGGCCGCGACGCCCGCGTCGATGGCGTTGCCCCCGTCGGCCAGCACGCGCGCGGCGGCCTGCGCCGCGAGCGGGTGTCCGGCCGCCACCATCCACTTCCGCCCCATCACCTGCGTCATCGGGCCCGAGCCCGCCGGCGCAGCGCTGCGCTGGTACTGTGCGGAGTCGAGTGTCATGGCCGGTATGGTAGCATGACGGCATGAATCGTCGCTCGCCCCTGATCGGCGTCAGCACCTCCATCACGGTCGGCGCAAGTCCCGAGCGGGCCTACGTGAATTCCACCTACCTGCACGCGGTGCAACAGGCCGGCGGCGTGCCGGTGCCGCTGCCGCCGCAGCTCTCCGCGGCGTCCCTGCGGCAGCTCGTCGCCGAGCTCGATGGGCTCCTGCTCACCGGCGGCGGCGACGTGGATCCCGCGCTCTGGGGCGAGGCCCCGCACCCCAAGCTCTACGACGTCGCCCCGTCGCGCGACACGCTCGAGACGTCGGCGCTGCACCTGGCGCTCGGGCGGAGCCTGCCCGTGCTCGCGGTGTGTCGCGGCCTCCAGGTGCTGAACGTCGCGCTCGGCGGCACCCTCTACCAGGACGTGGCCACCGAGCCCGGCACCCAGCTCCCGCACAGCCAGAAGGAGCCGCGCGATCAGCCCACCCACAAGGTGAAGGTCGCATCGGGCAGCCGGCTCGCCGAAACGCTGGGCGCCGACGAGCTCGAGGTCAACAGCATGCATCACCAGGCGATCCATCGCCTCGGCCGCGGGCTCACCGCGGTGGCGTGGGCGCCCGATCAGCTCGTCGAGGGGGCGGAGTGGGACGATCCCGCGCGCTTCGTGCTCGGCGTGCAGTGGCATCCGGAGGAGCTGGTGGGCCATTCGGAGCCGGCCCGGCGCCTCTTCTCCGCGCTCGTGGCCGCGGCACGCAAATCCTGATCCCGCCAGAAGAAGACAGGCCGGCTCCCGCCACCCGCTACTTCTCCTCCTGGAGCACGGCGATCTACGCCGTGCTCACCGTCGTCCTCGTCGGCGTCTTCTACTGGAGCTGGGGGTCCCCGCTCGCAAATCTGGAGAGGCCCGAGGAATCGCTCGAGCGGCTGGTCTCCCGCGAGATGGACTTCCACGAGGTGACGGACGAGATGCCGGCCTGGGAGCTCCGGCTCTACGAGCTGACCGGCGCCGAGCCGGAGACGCTCGAGGACGCCATCGTGCGGTTCGACGAGCTGGACGAGGACCAGCGCTCCGCCCGCGGCGAGCTCAACCTGGTGGTGCTCCTGGGCGAGAGCGGCCAGCTCGAGCGGGCCGCGGCCATGATCGAGGCGCTGGAGGCCACCGACACCGCCGCCACCGAGTACGCACGCTGGCTCGACGCGGCCTATCTCGACGCGCCCCCGGCGGAGGAAGCCACCGCGATGGCCGAGGAGATCCGCCGCGAGCTGCCGCGCGACTGGTTCACCGACACGCTGGTGCGCCGCATCGCCACGCGGGTGGACGACCCGGCGCTCGAGGCCGACAGCGAAGCCACGATCGAGGCGCGCGGGCGGGCGCTGCTCGCGCGCGTGCGGGTGCTCACCGCCGCGGCGGGCGCCATGCTGCTGGCCGCCCTCGTGCTGCTCTGGCGCCTGCCGCGCTCCCCCCGCGGGGCGCGCGTGGCCGATGCCCCCCTGCCCCCGCAGTGGCGCGGGGCCGACGGCCTCGGCCTCTTCTTTCGCGCCGCGTTCGCCTATCTGCTCATGCCGGCGCTCGTCCTCATGCTGCTGCCGCGCGTTCCCGCCAGCACCGCGATCATGGGCCTGCTGGGTGGCCTGCCGATGCTCTGGTGGCTCCGGCGCTACCTGCACGCCCGCGGCGACTCGATCCGGGACACCTTCGGCCTGCGGGTGCGGGACGGCAGCGGCCTGCGGGTCCTCGGCTGGGGGCTCGTGCTGCTCGGTCTCTCGCTGGCGGGCGAGAGCCTGCTCTCCATCGGCCTCAACGCGCTGGGCGTGACGTCGCATTGGGCCGACGGCTTCCTCGAGGACTTCCTGTGGGGCTCGCCGGCCTCCGTGGCGGCCGGCACCGTGGACGGCGTGGTGTGGGCGCCCACCTTCGAGGAGCTGGCCTTCCGCGGTCTGCTCTACCCCACCCTCCGCCTCCGCCTGCCGCCCTGGCCCGCGGCGCTGCTGAGCTCGGCGCTCTTCGGGGTGGCCCACGGCTACGGGCTGCAGGGCTTCGTGGCCGTCACCTGGAGCGGCATGATCTGGGCCCTCGGCTACGAGCGCACGCGGAGCCTGGTGCCCGGCATCCTCGCCCACGCGGCCAGCAACCTGCTGGCCACCACGAGCTTCCTGCTGCTGCTGCGCTTCTAGCTCGTCGGAGGGGCGGAGGTTGCCCTGACCGCTCCTCTAGCCGGGCCCGGGCAAGCCGCCCGCGACGACCGCGCCGCCGATCATGGTGAGGGCGGGCGTGATGCGGGCAATCCTCTCCGCCGCGCAGGTGAAGACGTCGTCGGAGAGCGCGATCAGATCGGCGCGCTTGCCCACCTCGAGCGAGCCCTGGTCGGCCTCGAGGCCGACGGCGCGCGCGTTCCAGATCGTGAAGGCGCGCACCGCCTCGTCCCGCGTCATGCGCTGCCCGGGCTGCCAGCCCGGATCGGGGCCCTCGGGCGGCCGGCGCGTCACCGCGGCGTGGAGGCCGTGGAACGGGTTGGCGTCCTCCACCGGGAAGTCGGAGCCGCCCGCCAGGTAGGCGCCGGTGTCGAGCACCGAGCGCCAGGCGTAGGCACCGGCCAGCCGCTCGGGGCCGAGGCGCTCGCCGGCCCAGCGCATGTCGGAGGTGCAGTGGGTGGGCTGCATGCTCGGCACCACGCCCAGACGCGCGAACCGCGGGATGTCGGCGGGCGTCAGGACCTGGGCGTGCTCGACGCGCAACCGTGAGTGCGGGCCGCCCGCGGCCCGCACGCGCTCGAAGACGTCGAGGACCATGGTATTGGCGCGATCGCCGATGGCGTGCACCCAGACGTGGAAGCCGCGGGCGCTCACCTCGCGCGTGATGCGCTCGATCTCCTCGGGGGGCACCAGCACGAGGCCCGTGTTGGCGGGGTCGTCGCAGTAGGGCGAGTGGAGCGCGGCGCCGCGCGAGCCGAGCGCGCCGTCGAGCCAGAGCTTGACCGCGCCCACCACCAGCAAGCCGTCACCCACGGTCTCGGGCGTGCCGTCGCGGTAGCGGCCCCAGGCCTTCTTGCCGGAGAGCGCCGCGAAGATGCGGAACGGGAAGTGGCCGCGCTCGATCAGGCGCGTGTACGAGGCCACCGCCGACAGGTCGAGCCCCGGCTCGTGCGCGCCGGTGAGCCCCTTGGCGAGGCACTCGGCGAGGGTGTCGCGCACCGCCAGGTCGAAGCGCTCCTCCGATGGCGCCGGGACCAGCGAGCGGATGATGTCCTGGGCCAGGTCGATCAGGATCCCGGTGGGCTCGCCCTCGGCGTCCTTCGCGATCAGGCCGCCCGGCGGGTCGCTCGAATGGCGCGTGATGCCGGCGCGCGCGAGCGCCTCTCCGCTGGCCCAGGTCGCGTGGCCGTCCACCCGGATCAGCGCGACCGGATGTCCCGGCGCCGCGCGATCGAGCGAGGCTCGCGAGGGGTAGGCCTGGCCCGGCCACCGCGTCTGATCCCAACCGCGCCCGGTGATCCACTCCCCAGGCCGCCGCCGCGCCGCGGCCGCCGCGACCATCCGCGCGATCTCCTCCTCCGAGCGCGCCGCGGCCAGGTCCAGCTCGAGCCGCGCCCGGGCCAGCAGCATGAGATGGCCATGCCCGTCCACGAGCCCCGGCAGCACCGCGCGCCCCCCGAGGTCGAGCGTGGGCTCCCCCGTCGCCGGGTTGACGTCGGCGCGCCGCCCCGCGAAGGCCACGCGGCCGTCACGGATGACGAGCGAGTCCACGACGGAGCCGGCGGCGTCCATCGTGTGGATCCGGCCGTTGGTCAGCAGCACGGTACGGCGCGCGGGCGGGTCAGAGGAGCGTCCAGCGGGAAGGACCGCCCGCCACCGGCTCCTCGGCCACCCGCCCCTCGCTCCTGAGCTTGCGCAGGTGGGAGTGCACGGACATGCCGGCCATGCGGTGCAGCGCGGGCACCACGTCGGCGTAGATCACCTTGACGATCTCGGGCACCGTGCGGGAGCCGCCGCCCAGCACCTCCAGGATCTGGCGCTCGCGCAGCATCCGGTGATCGATGAACTCCTGGATCTTGCCGGGGCCGTCCTCGATCACGGGGCCGTGGGCCGGATAGATGTGCCGCACGCCCAGCTCCTGCACGCGGCGGAGCGAGTCGAGATACTGGCCGAGGTCGCCGTCCTCGTCGGGGATCACGGTGGTGGAGCCGTTCAGGATCAGGTCGCCGCTGAACAGCGCGCGCTCTTCCTGCAAGAAGAAGCAGAGGTGGTCCGAGGCGTGGCCGGGCGTGTGGATGGGCACGAGCGTGACGCCGTCGCCCTCGACCACCTGGCCGTCTCGCAGCATGTCCACGTCCTCGGGCAATCCGGCGTCCTTGAAGATCAGCTTGGAGACGGGCACGCCGGGGAACAGCTCGCGGAGCTGCCCCACCCCGCCCAGGTGATCACGGTGGCGATGGGTCAGGATGATGCGCTCGGGCCGTCGCCAGCCGCGCGCGCGCAGGTAGCGCTCGAAGAGCGCCGGGTAGTCCGCCTCGCCGGCGCCGGTGTCGATCAGGATCGGGTGGCTGCGGCCGACCAGGTAGGTATTGGTGCCGGGCCCCGTCATCATCCCGGGATTGAGCCCGAGCACGCGCCCGACCAGGTCGGTGGGGGTCGCGCTCTGCGGAAACTTCGGGTCGATCCAGCTCATGGAGCCGAGTGTAGCAAAGTCACGGACGCTTGCGACCCGGGGGGAGCCTTGGGATATGAGCGAGCGGAGGTCTCGGTGGACCGGGCCACCCGCGCGATGCTGCCCTTCGTGGCGGTCCTGCTGATCGGGCTGCTCATCATCGTCCTGGTGCCGCAGATCACGCTGATCCTGCCTCTTCAAGCTGCTCTGAGGCGGCGCGCGCTCACGCCACCCCGAGGTAGCGCCGCTTGATCTCCTCGTCGGCCTCGAGGCCGGCCGGCGTGCCTTCGTAGACGATCTGGCCCTTGTTCATCACGTAGACGCGGTCGGCCACCCGCAAGGCCAGGTGATAGTTCTGCTCCACCAGGAGCAGCGAGAGGCGCTGGGCCTTCAGCGCCTGGAGTGTCGCGCCGATCTCGCGGACGATGAGCGGGGCCAGGCCCTCCGACGGCTCGTCGAGCAGGAGCAGGCGGCCGTTGGTGAGCAGCGCGCGGGCGATGGCCAGCATTTGCTGCTCGCCGCCCGAGAGCGTGCCGCCCGCCTGGGCCTCGCGCTCCCGCAACCGCGGGAACAGCTCGAACACGCGCTCGAGCGTCCAACCGGAGGCGCGCGCGCCCAGCAGCAGGTTCTCCCGCACCGAGAGCGGCGCGAAGATGCGCCGGCCCTGCGGCACCAGGGCGAGACCGTGGCGCGCGATGCGATACGAGGGCCAGCGCTCGATCGCCCGCCCCTCGAAGACCACGCGGCCGGCGCGCGGCGGGGTGAAGCCCACGATGCTGCGAATCGCGGTGGTCTTGCCGGCGCCGTTCCGGCCCAGCAGGGCCACCGCTTCGCCGGGGGCCACCCGGAGGGAGACGCCGTGCAGCACGTGGCTCTCGCCGTAGTAGGTGTGGATGCCGTCCACCTCGAGCACGGTCACGCGCTCCCGAGATAGACTTCGTAGACGCGCGGATCGGCCTTCACCTGGGCGAAGGTGCCTTCGGTCAGCACCTCGCCGTAGTGGAGCACGGTGACGCGGTCGGCGAGCGAGCCCACCACGTCCATGTCGTGCTCGATGATCAGCAGCGTCACCTCCCGCGGCAGGGACTCCAGCATGCGGGTCATGCGCAGCGTCTCCTCCGGCGACATGCCCGCGGTCGGCTCGTCCAGCAGCAGAAGCCGCGGCGCGGTGGCGAGCGCCACGCCGACCTCGAGCTGGCGCTGCTCGCCGTAGGAGAGGCGGCCGGCGGGCTCGCCGAGGCGCTCGGAGAGCCCGACCACCCCGGCCACCTCGCGCGCGCGGTCGAGCGGCCCGCGGCGGCGCGCGACGCTGCCGAGCAGGTCCCAGGTGCCGGGCGCGGCCGCCGCGGCGGCCAGCCGCAGGTTTTCCTCCACCGGGAGCTTCGGGAAGAGATTGTTGCGCTGGAACGACCGCGAGATTCCGCGCCGGGCGACCGCGTGCGGGCTCAGGCCCCCGATCGACGTGCCCTCGAGGAGAATGCGGCCCGCGGTGGGGGCGAGCTGGCCGGTGATGACGTTGAAGAGCGTGGTCTTGCCCGCTCCGTTGGGGCCGATGATCGCCCGTCGCTCGCGCGGGGCCACTTCCAGGGACACGTGGTTGAGCGCGGCGAGCGCGCCGAAGGCGCGGCTCAGGGCCTCGGTGGCCAGGAGCGGCGCGGTCATGCGCGCAGGCCGACCCGGCCGCGCAGCGCGCCCACGATGCCGCCGGGGACGAAGAGGACGAACAGGATGAACGTGACGCCCAGGATCAGCATCCAGCGCTCGGTATAGGTGCTGACCAGACTCTGGAGCAGGATGAAGGCGGCCGCGCCCAGCACCGCGCCGCCCAGAGTGCCGGTGCCGCCGATGATGACCATGAGCAGCGCCTCGCCCGAGGTGGTCCAGAAGAAGGCGTCGGGCGTGATCGAGCCGTTGAACTGGGCGTAGAGCGAGCCCGCGAGGCCCGCGAAGACACCCGCGATGGCAAAGGCGAGGAGCTTGTAGCGGTCCACCGCGTAGCCCACCGCCTCCATGCGCGCCTCGTTCTCGTGGATGCCGCGCAGGACGTGGCCGAACGGGGAGCGCACCACCCGCCACAGGCCGAGGGCGACGAAGACGAACAGCACCAGCAGGTAGCCGTGGAAGCTCCTGATATTGGCGAGGTCGACGCCGGGCAGGGCCGGGCGGGGGATCCCCACGATGCCGTCCTCGGCGCCGAGCCACGAGACCTGGAAGGCGTAGGCGTAGAACATCTGCGAGAACGCCAGCGTCAGCATGATGAAGTAGACGCCGCTCACGCGGATGGAAAAGAACCCGATGACCAGGGCGGCCAGGCCGGCCGCGAGCGCGGGCAGCACGAGGGCCGAGACCAGCCCCGGGCTCTTCGCGAGCGCGAGCGCGGCCACGTAGCCGCCGATGCCGAAGAAGGCGGAGTGGCCGAACGACACCATCCCCGCGTAGCCCATCAGCACGTCGAGGCTCATCGCGAAGATGCCCCAGATCAGGATCTCCTGGAGCAGCTTCACCGGGTAGTTGCCCGCGACGAGCGGGAACAGGGCCGCCAGCACCACGAGCGCGGCGAAGCCGACGAGCCGGGCCGTCACTTGAGGGGGCGGCCGAAGAGCCCCTGGGGCCGGACCAGCATCACGGTGGCCATCACCACGTAGATGATCAGCATGGCCGCGTCGGGCAGCCACGCCTTCCCGAAGGTCTCGGCCTGGCCGATGACGAGGCTGCCGACCAGCGAGCCCTTGAGGCTGCCGAGGCCGCCCACCACCACCACGATCAGCGCCGGGATCAAGATGGCCACGCCCATCGACGGGTACGCGGACTGGATCGGCCCCGCGATGACGCCCGAGAGCCCGCCGAGCGCCGCGCCGAACGCGAAGACCGCGGTGAACACCCGGCGGATATTGATGCCGAGACCGCCGGTCATCTCGGCGTCGAAGACCCCGGCGCGGATGATCGCGCCGAGGCGGGTGCGCTCGATCAGGAGCCAGAGCAGCACGGCCATCACGAGCCCGAACACGATGACGAAGAGCCGGTACGACGGAATGATCGCGCCCCAGACCGACACCGAGCCCGAGAAGAGATCGGGGGGCGGGATCGAGCGGATGCGGCCGCCCCAGATCCACTTCACCAGGTCCTCGAAGAGGTAGATGAACCCGAAGGTGAGCAGGACCTGGTCGAGGGGCGGCCGCCGATAGAGCGGGCGGAGACAGGCCACCTCCACCAGCGCCCCGATGAGACCCACCGCCAGCGGGGCCAGCAGGAGGGCGAGCCAGAAATTGCCGGTGCCCGCGATGAGGCTCAGCCCCGCGTAGGCGCCGAGCATGTAGAAGGAGCCGTGGGCGAGGTTGACCACGTCGAGCATGCCGAAGATCAGGGTGAGCCCGACGGACAGCAGAAACAGCAGCACCCCGTAGGCCAGCCCGTTCAGCGCCTGCGCGAACAGATCGGCCGGCATGCGGGGTGCCGCGTATCCTCGACTAGGCGGGGAGCGTGCAGCCGGTGCCGGGATCGGCCACGTTGGCGAC
>DATHSW010000389.1:0-5312 GCA_035463855.1 Candidatus Deferrimicrobiaceae bacterium
CGGGCGCGGGCTGGGCCCACGCCGCGGGCGCCAGCGTCATCGCCGACCACAGCACCAGCGCGCCCAGCGCGAGAGGCCGCCTCATGAGCGCCCGGGAGCGACCGGTCCGGCGGGAGCGCCGCGCCTGAAGATGGCCCGGACCCGCCCCTTGATGCTGCTCGCCTCCTCCTCCACCCGCGACTCGAACCCCATCCCGCGCACGACCGCGCCGGTCCGGTAGATCGTCACCGGATCGTCCGTCCACGCGCGCTGCCCTCCGGCGTCCCAGCGCAGCCGCTCCGTCTCCAGCCGCAGCCCGTCGCTCGAGATCAGCACCACGTTGCCCCGGAGCTCCACGTCCTTGGTCCCCTGGTTCAGATCGCCCTCGTCGCTGGTGACCGTCCAGGAACGCGGCTGGGCCGCGCTCTTGGACGGCTGGTCCACCTTGATGGTCACCTTCTTCATCACCGTGGTGCTTCGCTCCTCGAAGGTCTCGGAGTACTCGGCGTCGAGCTGCCATCGGGAGCCGTCGCGGCCCGTTTCCTGGAGGCGGACCTGCTTGAGCCGATAGTCCGCGTTCGTGGCCACGGGCTCGACGGCAATCGCCCGAGGCGTCCGGGCCCGGTGGATGAGCACACCCACCACCACGGATAGGAATACCACGACGAGCGTCAGGATGATGAATGGCGCCTTCCTCATAGCAATCTCCATGCCACGCTAGCACAGGACTTACGGCCGAGGCAAATGAAGAAGGCGCGGCGGCGTTCTACGGGCGAGGCGGCCAAGCGCGGCGGGCCTTTAGGAGCATCTCGACCGCTTCCCGGACCGCCCCGTCACCGCCCCGCCGGCGTGCGACCCAGTGCGCCGCGCGCCTGACCTCGGCGGCGGCGTTGGCGGGCGCCAGCGCCAGCCCGGCGCGGCCCATCGCGGGCAGGTCCTGGAGGTCGTCGCCCATCATCGCGACCTCCGCGACCGCGAGCCCGAGGCGCTCCCGCAACGCGTCCAGCGCGCCCGCCTTGTCCGCGACGCCCTGGTGCACCTCGCTCACGCCGAGCTCGGCCATGCGGCGGGTCACCGCGGCCGACGCGCGCGAGGAGAGCACCGCGATCTGGAGCCCGGCTCGGCGCGCGGCCACCAGCGCGAGCCCGTCGTGGACGTGGAAGCGCTTCGCCTCCTCGCCGGAGGCGCTGACGAACAGCCCGCCGTCCGTGAGCACCCCGTCCACGTCGAGGACGAGCAGGCGGACGCGGGAGGCGCGGGGCGCGGCCCTCACACGATCTTGGCGCGCAGGATGTCGTGGAGATGGATCACGCCGGCGGGCCGCCCGGCCGCGTCCACGATCACCAGGCTGGTGATGCGCCCCTCCATCAGGGCGAGCGCCTTCGCGGCGAGCTCGTCGGCGCCGATCACCTTGGGCTCCCGGGTCATGCACTCGCCGGCGCGCCGCTCGAGCAGCGCCGCGCCGTGGGCGAGCTGCTGCCGCCGCAGGTCACCGTCCGTGACGACGCCGGCGAGCCGCCCACCCGAGTCCACCACCGTGGTCATGCCGAGCCCCTTGCCGCTCATCTCCTCGATGGCCTCCTTCATGGTGGCCTGCTCGGAGACCAGCGGCATCGCCTCACCGGTGTGCATGAGGTCGCTGACCTTGAAGAGCGCCTTCCAGCCCAGGCTGCCCCGCGGGTGCAGCGCCGCGTAGTCGCCCGGCCCGAGCCCGCGCAGATCGAGCAGCGCCATCGCGAGCGCGTCGCCCATGGCCAGCGCGGCGGTGGTGCTCGACGTGGGCGCGAGATTCATGGGACAGGCCTCCTCGGCGACGCCCACGTCCACCACGAGATCGGCCTGGCGCGCCAGCGTGGAGGCGGGGGCGCCGGTGAGGAGGATCAGCGGGATGCCCAGGCGCTTGAGCGCGGGCAGCACCGCCAGCACCTCGTCGGTCTCGCCCGAGTTCGACAGGGCCAGCACCACGTCCTCGCGCGCCACCATGCCCAGATCGCCGTGCACGCCCTCGGCGGGATGGAGAAAGTAGGCGGGCGTGCCCGTGCTCGCCAGGGTCGACGCGATCTTGCGCCCGATGAGGCCCGACTTGCCCATGCCGGTGACGATGACGCGCCCGCGGCAGCGGTGCAGCAGGGCCACCGCGTCCACGAAGCGCTCGTCGAGCCGCGGGCACAGCGCGAGCACGCTCTCCGCCTCGAGCCGCAGCACCCGCTCGGCCAGCGCCAGGACGCGCGCCCGCTCCGCTTGGGAATCCATCAGGAGCGGCGCGGGCCGGCCGCGATCGCGCGGATCTCGTCGAGCAGCCGCGGCAGATCGTCGAGGCGCAGCATGTTGGGCCCGTCGGAGAGCGGGCGGCCGTCCGGCAGCGTGCGGTCCGGATCCTCGTGGATCTCCATGAAGAGCGCGTCCACCCCCACCGCCACCGCCGCGCGCGCGAGGGCCTGCACGTACTGCCGCTCGCCGCCCGAGCGGTCCCCCTGCCCGCCCGGCAGCTGCACCGAGTGGGTCGCGTCGAAGACGACCGGGTAGCCGAAGGCCCGCATGATCGGCAGCCCGCGGAAGTCGACGACCAGGTTGTTGTATCCGAAGCTGGTGCCGCGCTCGGTGAGGATCACGTCCTCGCTGCCCGACGCCCGCACCTTCTCCACCACGTTGATCATGTCGCGCGGGGCCACGAACTGCCCCTTCTTGACGTTCACCGGCCGGCCGCTCCGGGCGCAGGCGACGATGAGGTCGGTCTGCCGGCAGAGGAAGGCGGGCACCTGCAGCACGTCGAGCACCTGCGCCGCCGGAGCCACCTCGGAGACGTCGTGGACGTCGGATAGCACGGCGAGGCCGGTCTCGTCCTTGACCTTCCGGAGGATCCGGAGCCCCTCGGTGAGCCCGGGCCCGCGGTAGGCATGGATCGAGGAGCGGTTGGCCTTGTCGTAGGACGACTTGTAGATGAACGGCACCGCCGCCTCGCCCGTGATTCGTTGCAGCCGCTCCGCCATCATGAGCGCGTGCTTCTCGTTCTCGATGGCGCAGGGGCCGCCGATGAGGGCCAGCGGCGCGCCGCCCCCGATGGTGACGGAGCCGACGCGGACCGCCCGGGTCGCGGTCACGCGCCCCCCTGGTGGTCGAGCGCCGCCTTGATGAACGCGGCGAAGAGCGGGTGCGGCTCCCAGGGCCGCGAGCGGAACTCGGGGTGGAACTGCCCGGCCACGAACCACGGGTGATCGGGCAGCTCGATGATCTCCACGAGCTGCTTCTCGGCCCAGATGCCGGAGATCCGGAGGCCGCCCTTCTCGAGCCGTCCGAGATAGTCGTTGTTGACCTCGTAGCGGTGCCGGTGGCGCTCCTCGATCAGCCCCTGCCCGTAGGCCCGCGAGGCCGCGCTGCCCTCGCTCAGGAGCACCGGGTAGAGCCCGAGCCGCATGGTGCCGCCCTTGGCCTGGACGTGGCGCTGCTCGGGCAGGAGATCGATCACGTTGTGGGCGGGGGTGGGGTCGAACTCGGTGGAGTTCGCGCCCTCGAGCCCGCACACGTGGCGCGCGTATTCGATGACCGCGCACTGCATGCCGAGACAGATGCCGAAGTACGGCACCCGCTGCTCGCGCGCGTAGCGGATGGCCTGGATCTTCCCCTCGATGCCCCGGTCCCCGAAGCCGCCGGGCACCAGGATGCCGTCGAGCCCGGCCACGTGGCCGGCCAGCCCCTCGCGCTCGATGCGCTCGGCGTCCACCCACACCACCTCGACCGCCGCCTCGTGGGCGATGCCCCCGTGGGCGAGCGCCTCGTAGAGGCTCTTGTAGGAGTCCTTCACCTCGATGTACTTGCCCACCACCCCGATGCGGCAGCGGCGGCGCGGCGCCTTCACCCGGCGGACGATCTCCTCCCAGCGGGAGAGATCGATCGGCCGGGAGGGCAGACCCAGGAGCTTGACGATGGACTCGTCCAGACCCTGGTCGTGGAAGGCGAGCGGCACCTCGTAGATCGTGTCCACGTCGCGGGCCGCGATCACCGCCTCTTCTTCGACGTCGCAGAAGAGCGCGATCTTGGACTTGATCGACGGGGTGAGCGGATGGTCCTTGGCGGTCCGGCACAGGAGCACGTCGGGCTGGATCCCGATCGCGCGCAGCTCCTTGACCGAGTGCTGGGTCGCCTTGGTCTTGAGCTCCTGGGCCGCGTGGATGAAGGGCACGAGCGTGAGGTGCACGTAGATGACGTTGTCCTTGCCCACGTCCTTCTTGAACTGGCGGACCGCCTCCAGGAACGGCAGCCCCTCGATGTCCCCGACGGTGCCCCCGATCTCGACGATGACCACGTCGACGCCGGCGGCAACCTTCCGGATCGACGCCTTGATCTGGTCGGTGATGTGCGGGATGACCTGGACCGTCCGCCCCAGGTAGTCCCCGCGGCGCTCCTTCTCGATGACGGTCCCGTATACCTTGCCGGTGGTGACGTTGTTGTCGCGGGTCATGCGGGCGGAGGTGAAGCGCTCGTAGTGCCCGAGGTCGAGATCGGTCTCGCCCCCGTCGTCCGTCACGTAGACCTCGCCGTGCTGGTACGGGCTCATGGTGCCCGCGTCCACGTTGATGTACGGGTCCATCTTCTGCAGGGTGACCCGGAAGCCGCGGGCTTCCAGGAGGCAGCCGATGGATGCGGCCGCGAGCCCCTTGCCCAGGGACGACACGACCCCGCCGGTGACGAACACGTACTTGGTCGGCACGACCAGCCTCCTCTCTTACCCGGTCGGGTGAGCGATGCGTCCCCGCGCGTGGCCCCGGGCCACGGCGCTCCTGAGCCAGCGTAGCGCACCAGTGCGGCTTCGGACCTGCCCCGCCGCCTGGGCAGCCCGGAGGGCCCTCAGGAGTTCGCCGACGGCAGGCCCGGGTGGAACGCCCAGGGTCCCGACGTCGTCGCCGGTGGCCAGGGCCCGGAGATGGCGCCCGCTGCGAAGATGGCGGTCGAGATGGCGTCGAGCGGCGGTGCCCCCTGCGAGCGTCCGCGCCCAGGCCAGGGTCAGCTCCGGCACCCCCTGCATTATGCCGTACGCGACCGCCCGGTCACGCGCGCGGGCCAGGCGGGCGACGAGCCCCGGGGCGTCCCGGCGCGCCCGGCGGATCGTCTCACGTCGGGCTGGCGCCAGGCCGAAGCGGTCCATCCACCTTTCGACCGCCCCGGTCCCGTCGGCGAGCGCGAGCAGGGCGAGGGCGACCGGGGTGTCGGGGCCGAGCCCCTCGAGAGCCCCGGGCGCCAGCGCGGCAGCGAGGAAGCGTGACGCCTGCCGGCGCGGCGTGCGCTTCCCGTCGACGAGGCCCCACGCGCCGAGCCGACCGGCTTCGCGGAGGGCA
>DATHSW010000390.1:0-4699 GCA_035463855.1 Candidatus Deferrimicrobiaceae bacterium
GATCTCGGCTTCGACCTCGTGACCGCCGGGCCGGCCGGGCCCCCCGAGCACGGGCCCGCGCTCCGGCGCTGGGTGGAGGCGGGACACGCGGGCACCATGGGCTATCTGGGGCGGCGGCTCGAGGAGCGACTCGATCCCGCGCGCGTCCTGCCCGGGGCGCGCTCCGTGCTCTGCGTCGCGCTCAACTACTTTCAGGGCGACCCCGCCGATGCCTCCTGGAAGCCCGTGGCCCGCTACGCGTGGGGCCGCGACTACCACGACGTCATCGGGCCGAGGCTCGAGCGGCTTGCCGGACACCTCGCCGCGACGGCCGGCGCGCGCAGCCGGGGCTACGTGGACACGGGGCCGGTGCTCGAGCGGGACCTGGCCGCGCGGGCGGGGCTCGGCTGGATCGGCAAGAACACCATGCTGCTCCACCCGCGGCTGGGCTCCTGGTTCTTCATCGGCGTGCTGCTGACCACCGCCGAGCTGACCCACGATCAGCCCCTCGCCGACCGCTGCGGCAGCTGTCGCGCCTGCCTCGACGCGTGCCCGACCGGCGCCTTCGTCGCCCCCTACGTGCTCGACGCCCGGCGCTGCGTGTCCTACCTCACGATCGAGCACCGCGGCGACATCGATCCGGGGCTGCACGCCGGGATGGCCGGCTGGCAGTTCGGCTGCGATATCTGTCAGGACGTCTGTCCCTGGAACCGGAAGGCCCCGATCAGCGAGGAAGCGGCCTTCGACCCTCCCGCGCCGTACCCGGGCGCGGCGGCCGTGTCCGGCATGGACGACGAGACGCTCCGCCACCGCTTCGCGGGCACCCCGCTGCTTCGAGCGAAACCTTCGGGGCTGCGACGCAATGCTCGGATCTACCTGGAGAATCAGCGTTGAATCTCGACATCGGGCTGATGACCTTCGATCTCCAGGCGGTGCCCGCGTACGCTCGCCGGGCCGAGGAGCTGGGCTTCGGCGCGATCTGGTCGGCGGAGACCCGCCACGATCCGTTCCTGCCCCTGGCGGTCGCGTCCACCACCACGTCCCGGATCGGCCTCGGCACCGCGATCGCGGTGGCCTTCCCGCGGAGCCCGATGGTCCTGGCTCACATCGCCTGGGACCTCCAGAAGGCCTCCGGCGGCCGCTTCAGCCTGGGCCTGGGCTCGCAGGTGAAGGCCCACAACGAGCGGCGGTTCTCGGTGGCCTGGGAGCCGCCGGGGCCGCGGATGCGGGAAGTCGTCCAGGCGCTGCGCGCGATCTGGGCCTGCTGGCAGCAGGGCACGCCGCTCGACTTCCGCGGGCGCTCCTACCGCTTCGATCTCATGACGCCGTTCTTCAACCCGGGGCCGATCGAGCACCCGCGGATCCCGGTCTACCTGGCCGGAGTCAATCCGCAGATGTGCCGGATCGCGGGCGAGGTCGGCGACGGCCTGCACATCCACTCCTTCCACAGCGCGCGGTACCTGCGCGAGTGCGTGCACCCCGCGGTGCAGGAGGGGCTGCGGCTCGGCGGCCGCTCGCGCGCCGACTTCACCTTTCGCGCCTCGACCATGGTCGTCCTGGGTGACACCGAGGAAGAGCGCGCCCGGAACGCGCGGGCGGTGAAGCGGCAGATCGCCTTCTACGCGTCCACTCGCACGTACCAGGCCGTGCTCGCGATCCACGGGCTCGAGGATCTCGTCCCGCGGCTTCACGCCAAGTCGCTCGCGGGCGACTGGGAGGGCATGACCGATCTGATCAGCGACGAGACGCTGGATCTCTTCGCGGTGAGCGGGCCCTTCGCGACCATCGGCGAGCGGATCCGCGGGCGATACCGCGGCCTCTACGACCGCACCCAGCTCTATCCGTCGTTCCAGCCCCCGCTCGACGATCCGCGCTGGCCCGCGGTGCTGGCCGGCTTCCGGGGCGCCTGAGCCGCCTATGCTACAATCCGAGCGCGAGAGGAGATCGGTATGGCCATCCTGAAAGTCGCGCGTCTCGGACACCCGGTGCTTCGCAAGGTCGCCGCCCCCGTCCCGGTCGGTGAGATCCGCTCCGCGGAGATCCAGCGGCTGATCGACGACATGGTCGAGACGATGAGGGAATACAACGGTGCTGGCCTGGCCGCCCCGCAGGTGCACGTGCTCGAGCGGATCTGCGTGATCGAGGTGCACGGCAACCCGCGCTATCCCGACGCGCCCGCCATCCCGCTCACCGTCCTGATCAACCCGGTGGTGACCGCACTCACCGAGGAGATGGAGGACGGCTGGGAAGGCTGCCTCTCGGTGCCCGACATGCGGGGCATCGTCCCCCGCTTCGGCGCGGTCCGGCTCGAGGCTCTCGACCGCGAGGGCAACCGGATCGACGTGGTGGCCAAGGAGTTCTTCGCCCGGGTGATCCAGCACGAGACCGATCACCTGAACGGCCTCGTCTACGTGGACCGGATGCGCGACCTGTCCACCCTCACGCACCTGGCCGAGTGGAACAAGTACTGGCTCGGGATCCAGGAGCAGGACGACTAGGCGGGGACGCGCCATCAAAGCGGTCGCGGTGGTGAAGGATCTCTTCTTCGTGGCCCGGATCCGGGAGACGGCCCGTCTGGTGGGTACCCCGCTCGTGTTCGCGCGCACCCCCGACGAGGTGGCGGCCGCGCTCGACGGCGAGCCGCCCACCCTGGTGATCGTGGACCTCACCGCCACCGGATACGACTACGAGGCGATCTTCGCCGCGCTGGACCGCGTGCCCGCCGCGCCGGTCCTGGGCTACACCACCCACGCCCTGGCGCGCGCGACCCAGCCGCTACACGCCCGCTGCCGGCGCGTGGTGACCAAGGAAGCCCTGACCCAGGAGCTCCCCGACCTCCTGCAGCGGGGGCTCGCCGCGTGACCGCCGCCGACTTCGTCGCCCAGCTCGACGAGAGCACTCAGGCGGTCCTTCGGCGGCTCGAGCCCGACGCCACCCTCACGCCCGAGGTCTCGGGCGCGCTCAACGTGACGAATCTCCTGAAGGTCGCGCTCAAGAACGAGATCGAGGCGACCGAGATCGCGGCCCGCTGGCTGGTGGCCACGAGCGACGTCGAGGTGAAGATGGCCTTCGCCCGCCAGGCCGGGGACGAGGCCAAGCACTACCGGATGATCGCGGACCGGCTCGGGGAGCTCGGCTTCGACGCCCGGAGCTTCGATCCGCTCGCCCAGGGCTTCGGGCCGCTCTTCAAGTACCTCGACTCGCTCCAGACCACCGTCGAGCGCGTCGCGGCCGGCCAGTTCACCCGCGAGGCGATCGCGGTGGTGAAGAACCGGCAGTTCATCGAGTTCTGCGACCGCGCGGGCGACCGGATCACCGCCACGCTCTACCGTGACGTGATCGAGCCGGACGAGCGGTTCCATCACCAGCTCGGCCGCTCGCTCCTGCTCAAGCTCGCCACCACCGCGGAGGCGCAGGAGACGGCGCGCCGGGCGGCGGCGCGCACGCTGGCGCTGGCGGAGGAGCTGCAGGGCGCCGCGCTCCGGACCGCCGGCATCCACCACGCGCCCGGCTGTTGATGGACCCGGATCCGTCGCTGGCCCAGTTCGCCCTGGCGGTGGAGCGTCCGGACGGCCAGATCGAGGTCGCCCGCGCCGCCCTCCTGATCGCCGCCGCCGAGCATCCCGGCCTCGACGTCGACGAGCACCTCGGGCGCCTCGCCGCCCTCGCGCAGACCGCCGAGCCCGCCCGGCGGGCCGCCGACGCCCTCGGCCGGCTCCACCGGCTCCGGGAGTATCTCTTCGAGGAGCTGGGCTTCGCGGGCGACCGCGACGACTACTTCGACCCGCGCAACAGCCATCTCAACGAGGTCCTGGCCCGCCGGCTCGGCATTCCGATCACGCTGTCCCTCGTGCTCATCGAGGTCGGGCGCCGGCTCGATCTCGAGATGGAGGGCATCGGGCTGCCGGGGCACTTCATCACCGGCGCCCGCATCGCGGGCGAGCAGGTGCTGCTCGATCCCTTCAACCGCGGCGCGCTGCTGACGACCGAGAGCTGCCGCGAGCTGGTCGGCCGGGCGCTGGGCCGGCCGGTGCGGCTCGCGCCGGAGCACTTCGCGCCGGTGGGCAACCGCCAGTTCCTCACCCGGATGCTCGCCAATCTCAAGGGGGTCTACTGGCGCCGGGAAGCCTGGGACAAGGTCGTGCGGGTGATCGACCGCCTGCTCGTGCTCAACCCCGCCTCGGCCGGGGAGCGGCGCGACCGCGGCGCGGCCTGGAGCAACATGGGACGGCTCGAGCGCGGGGCGGCGGATTGGGAGCAGTACCTCACCGACTTCCCGAACGCGGCCGACCACGAGCAGGTGCGGAACCAGCTCCGGCGCGTGCGCCAGAAGCTGGCCCAGCTGAACTAGCAATCCCGCTCATGCGCGTCCGGGGCGGGCAGAACCTCTACGGCTTCTCGGTCGGCATCCTCATGCTCGACACCCGATTCCCGCGCATCCCGGGCGACATGGGCAATGCCTCCACCTTCGATTTCCCGGTGCGCTACCACCGGGTGAGCGGCGCCTCCCCGGACCGGGTGGTGCGCCAGGGCCAGCGGGAGCTGCTGCCCGGCTTCATCGAGGGCGCGCGCTTCCTCGAGCGTGAAGGGGTGCGCGCGGTGACCACCAACTGCGGCTTCCTCGCCAAGTTCCAGCCCGAGCTGGCCGCCGCGGTCTCGATCCCGGTGTTCACCTCGAGCCTCATGCTGGTGCCGCTGGTGCACCGCATGCTGCCGCCGG
>DATHSW010000391.1:0-8082 GCA_035463855.1 Candidatus Deferrimicrobiaceae bacterium
GATGAGCCCCATGCGCTTCTCGACGTCCTGCATGGTGAGCCGGCCGCGCGAGGCGGTGGCCTCGTAGTTCTTCCGCACCACGCCGAGGCCGCGGTCGAGCGCGTCCTGGGCCACCTCCACCACCGTCACCGGGATCCCCGCGTTCGCGAAGTTCATCGCGATGCCGCCGCCCATGGTGCCGGCCCCGAGCACCGCCGCCTTCTTGATCTCGCGGCTCGGGGTGTCGCCCGGCACGTCCGGGATCTTGGCCGCCTCGCGCTCCGCGAAGAAGAAGTAGCGCTGGGCCTTCGACTCGGGCGAGGTCATCAGCTCCTGGAAGAGCTCGCGCTCGCGCTTCAGGCCCTGATCGAAGGGGAGATTCACCGCCGCTTCGATCGCCTTGATGCAGTTCTCGGGCGCGCGGAAGCCGCGGGTCTGGCGGGCGACCGACTTGCGGAAGTCGGCGAAGACTTCGGGCTTGCCCCGCACCGCCGCGATCTTGTCGTCGAGGTCACGGATCTTCTTGAGCGGCCGCTTCTCGCTGATGACCTTCTCCGCGAAGGCCACGCCCGCCGCGGTGAGATCGCCGTCCACGATCTCGTCGATGAGTCCGGCCTTGAGCGCCTCGTCCGCGCCGATCGGATCGCCGCTCACGATCATCGAGAGCGCCTTGGGCACCCCGACCACGCGGGGCAGCCGCTGGGTGCCGCCCGCGCCGGGCAGGAGGCCGAGCTTGACCTCGGGCAGGCCGAAGCGCGCGGTCTTCGCGCCCACGCGGTAGTGGCAGGCCAGCGTCACTTCGAGCCCCCCGCCGAGCGCGGTGCCGTGGATCGCGGCGACCACCGGCTTGGGCGAGCCCTCGATCAGGTCGAGCACCTCGTGGAGTCCCGGCTCCTTCGGCGGCTTGCCGAACTCGGTGATGTCGGCGCCCGCAACGAACGTGCGCCCAGCGCACGTGATCACGACGGCCGCGATGTTGCCGTCCGCCGCCGCCTGCTTCAAGCCATCCCGCAGACCCTGACGCACGTGCTGGCTCAGGGCGTTGACGGGCGGGTTGTTGACGGTGAGCACGGCCACGCGGCCGCGGCGATCGAGATCGACGGACTGACTGATGGCTGTCATGGCCTTCTCCTTCGAAGGTGAGCGGTGAAGTGCCGCCATGATAAGCGCCTTGCCGGGCCCCGTGAAGGGGTAAGAATTACAACGTCGATCCTTCCGCCGCCGGGGGGTCTCCCCGGTGACGCCAGCCGATAACGTGGCGTCTCCATTGACTATTCAGCCCCGGAGCCATCCGGCACGCGGCGTGCGTCCAAAGACCGGAGGAGGACGACGACCATGCTCAACCGATCGATCGTGGCTCTGCTCGTCGCCGCACCATTGCTGGCGACGCTTCCGTTGCGTGTCGCCGCTCAGCCGATGGACTTGAAGACGACCCCGCCGTCGCGCGAGCGCGTGGCTCCGTCCGTTCCCGATCGGGATCTCCGTCCGCAGCGCCCGGCGCTGCCGGACCGACCGAACTTCATCGCGCCCCTGTCCAAGCAGACGAAGTCGGGCCGCGCGGGCGCGGCGGGCTGGAGCGCCCCGAACGCGCCGGTGGGCTCGCGCGTGGGCGGCGATCACGACAATCCCGGCTGGCCGGGCGTGGGCTTCGCGATCGAGTGGGGCCGCCCGGAGCGGACAAATTAGCGAAGCTCGCGCGCGGTCTTGTCGACGAAGCGCTCGAGGCCCGCCGCGTCGAGGGAGCGGGGCGGCATCAGGATCAGGCGGTGGACCCCGAGGGCGGCGAAGCGCTCGGCGCTCGCGCGGTCCATCGCCTCGCCGCCCCGGGTCGGCCGCGGCGTGACGCTGATCTCGAGCGGGCCCAGCGCGGCCGGACGCGCGTGACGCGCGGCCGCCTGGCGCAGACCTTCCAGGCACCGCTCGACCCCGGGTTCGTCGAGCGCGAAGCCGTACCAGCCGTGCCCCTGCTCCACCGCGCGACGGAAGGCGGCGGCGGTGTGCCCGCCCACCACGATCGGCGGCCCGGGCCGCTGGGTGGGCTGCGGATGCGCCTGCACGCCGTCGAAGCTCACGAAGCGGCCGCGATAGGCCGGCCGCGCCTCGCTCCAGATCACCCGCAGCGCGGCCAGGTACTCGTCGGTGACCGGGCCGCGGTGCTCGAACGGGATCCCGAGCGCCCGGAACTCGGGCTCGAGGTACCCCACGCCTACTCCGAAGATGAGGCGGCCGCCGGAGAGCACGTCGAGCGAGGCGAGCTGCTTGGCCAGGACCAGCGGGTTGCGCTGGGGCAGAATGATGATCCCGGTGCCGAGGCGTATGCGCGAGGTGTGCGCGGCCAGGAAGGCCAGCGTCACCACCGGGTCCATGATGCGGTCCTCGGGCTCCATCGGAGACGGCGGCACCCGCGGGTCCGGCAGCACCACGTGCTCGCCGCCCCAGAGCGAGTCGAAGCCCGCCGCCTCCGCCGCGCGCGCCACCCGGGCCGCGCCCTCCGGGTAGCTGCACGGCCCGGTGGTCATCGAGAAGAGGCCGAGGGCCAGCGGCATCAGGCCGTCTTGACGAGCTGCGCCCGGGCGCGCTCGCGGAGCGCGTCGGGCAGCGGCGCGGGCCGCCGCGCCTCCTGGTCGAAGTGCACGCCCGACTGCTCGAGGGTGGCCACCACCAGGTCGTCCGGCTCCCGGGTCATCACGTGGAGGAGGCGGAGCGAGGAGCTGCCCACGTGGCACACCCCGGACCGCACCCGCACCCCGTCGCCCGCGCGCAGGGCGCCGCCGAGCTCGAGCTGGAACTCGAAGGTGGAGAAGCCGCGCCGCTCCGCGCGCATGTAGGCCGGCGTCATGCCGAAGGCGGCGATGGCGTGGCCGTTGGCCGCCGAGAAGCGGTGGATGTAGTGGGAGAGCGCCGGCCCGCCCAGGAGGTCCAGCTCCGCCGGCTCGACGATGTCGCGAGCGCTGTCCCGGAAGCCCGCGAGGCCGGCCGGCCGCGGCCGCCGCTCGCGGGCCGGCCCGTCCCATTCCACCCGGCGCGTCTCCGCGGCCCGCCGCATCGCCGCGGTCAGGGGCGCGGCGAGGCGTACGCGCTGCTCCACCGTGGTGCAGAGGCCGCCTGCGCCGGAGTCGAAGAGCTTGTGCCCCAACACCAGCGCGTCGGGCTCCATCCCGATCACGCCGCTCTCCATGTGCATGATGTCGCCGACCCGCAGCTCGCGCTGGTAGCGGACGAAGCAGTCGGCGGTGCGGGCGCCCGCGGCGGCCAGGCCGACCGCCCCGAGCAGCCAAGCGCCCGCGTCGGCGATGCGGGAGAAGTAATACGCCACCGTCAGGTGGTCGTTGTGGTCCACCTCCCAGCGAAAGACGGTGCCGCGGTAGGTCTCGAGCCAGCCCACGGCCGCCGCGGGCCTAGACGTACACCGACTTCATCGCGGGCACCGGGTAGCGCTCCCCCGCCGCGGCCCCCACCGGGACCGCCTTCTGGAGGGCGGCGACCTCGTCCGGGGCGAGCCGGATCTCCGCGGCCGCCACGTTCTCCTCGAGCCGCTCCTTCCGCTTGGTGCCCGGGATCGGCACGATGTCGCGACCCCGCGCGAGCAGCCAGGCCAGCGCGAGCTGGCCGGGCGTGCAGCCCTTCTTCCGGGCCATGTCCTCCAGCGGCTTCACCAGGGCCAGGTTCTTCTTGAGATTCTCGTCCTGGAAGCGCGGGTGGTCGCGCCGCCGGTCGTCGGGCGGGATCTCCCTGGCGGAGCGGGTACGACCGGTCAGGAGGCTGCGGCCGAGCGGCGAGTAGGCCACGAACGAGATGCCGAGCTCGCGGAGCGTGGGCAGGGACTCCTCGGCCTCCACGCGGTAGAGCAGCGAGAACTCGGACTGCAGCGCGGTGATCGGGTGCACCGCGTGGGCGCGGCGCACGGTGGCGGGGGCCGCCTCCGAGAGCCCGAGGAAGCGCACCTTGCCCGCCTCCACCAGGCGCGCCATCGCGCCCACCGTTTCCTCGATGGGGACGCTCGGGTCCACCCGGTGCTGGAAGTAGAGGTCGATGGTGTCCACGCCCAGGCGCTTCAGGCTCGCCTCGCAGGCCTGGGGCACGTACTCGGGCCGGCCGTTGACCCCCGCGGTCCCGTCCGGCTTGCGCAGGTTGCCGAACTTGGTGGCGAGCACCACCTGGTCGCGCCGGCCGCGCAGGGCCTTTCCCAGCAGCTCCTCGTTCTGGCCCCAGCCGTACATGTCGGAGGAATCGAGGAAATTCACGCCGAGGTCGAGCGCGCGGTGGACGACGGCGATGGACTCCGCCTCGTCGCCCTTGCCGTAGACATTGGACATGGACATGCAGCCGAGTCCGATGGCGGAGACGGCCAGGGAGCTCTTGCCGAGCGTGCGTCTTTCCACGAGATCCTCCTCGGAACCGCAAAGTTGGTTAGGATACGGCGACCGATTCTATCCCAAGAGCGAGGTGGCCGCGACCCGTGCCGCACGACGTGACCCTGCTCCGCGACATCGCCCTCGGCATCGTGTTCGCCGCGCTCCTGGGCCACGTCGCCCGGCTGCTCCGGCAGCCGCTGCTCCTGGGCTACATCGCGGGGGGCATCTGGCTCAGCCCCCAGATGGGCTTCGGGCTCATCACCAACGCGGAGAGCATCGAGCTGATCTCCGAGATCGGCCTGATCCTCCTCCTCTTCATCATCGGGCTCGAGATCGACCTGCGGGAGCTCGGGCGGCTGGGCCGCTCCATGATGGTGCTGGGTGTCGGCCAGTTCGCGATCAACTCCCTGCTCGGCCTCGCCTTCTTCGCCTGGCTCGGCTACCGGGTGGCGGACGGCCGCTTCGATCTCGTCTACCTGGCGATCGTCATCTCGCTCAGCTCGACCCTGATCGTGGTCAAGCTGCTGCGCGAGAAGTTCGAGCTCAAGATCCTCTCGGGCCGGCTCACCCTGGGCGTCCTCGTGGTCCAGGACATCTGGGCCATCCTGTTCATGGCGGTGCAGCCGAGCCTGGCCGAGCCGGGGGTGCTCCGGATCGCCCAGTCCATCGCGGGGGGCGCGGTGCTGGTCGGCGTCGCCTTCCTGGCCAGCCGTTACCTCCTGGCCCCGCTGCTCGAGGCCTCCGCGCGCCGGCCCGAGCTCGTGCTGATCTCCTCGGTGGCCTGGTGCTTCGGCATCGCCGGCTTCGCGGACCAGCTCGGGCTTTCGCGCGAGATGGGCGCCCTGATCGCGGGGGTGAGCATCTCGGCCTTCCCCTACGGCGCCGACGTCATCTCGAAGGTCACCGGGGTGCGCGATTTCTTCGTCACCCTCTTCTTCGTGGCGCTCGGCCTGAAGGTGCCGGTGCCGACCGCGGACGTCCTCGGCCAGGCGCTGCTGATCGTGGTCTTCGTGCTGGCGAGCCGCGTGATCTCGGTGGTGCCGACCGCGTACGTCCTCGGCGACGGCCTCTACGCGGGCACGGTCACCGCGCTGAACCTCGCCCAGATCAGCGAGTTCTCGCTCGTGATCCTGACCCTGGGCGCGGGCTACGGCCACGTCTCGGAGCGGGTGGGCGCGGTGGTGCTCACCGCCATGATCCTGACCTCGCTGCTGTCGCCCTACCTGATCACCTGGAACGACCACATCGCCCGGTGGCTCGTGCGGCCCTTCGAGCGCGCGCCCGGCGTCGGCGGCGGCGCCGCGCCCGCCGCGGAGGCCCGTCCCGCGCGGGACATCGTGCTGCTCGGGCACTTCCGGATCGCCCAGGCGGTGCTGGACCTGGTGGAGGCGCAGGCGCCGCAGCTGAAAGCGCGCATCACGCTGGTGGACTACGACGTCAACCGCGCCCACGGGGTCCGGGCGCGCGGGTTCCGGTGGGAGTACGGCGATCTCGCCAATCCCGACGCCCTCGAGCACCTGGGCATCGAGGAGGCCCGCATCGTGGTCACGACCATCTCCGACACCTTCCTCAAGGGCATCAGCACCCGGCGGCTGGTGGGCAACCTGCGCCGCCTCGCGCCGCGCGCGGTCATCGTCATGACCGGCGAGGAGAAGACCGATATGGAGGACCTGCTGCGCGCCGGCGCCGACCACGTGCTGATCCCCGGCGAGATCACCGGGGAACGCATCCTCGATCTGCTCCGGGACGGGGCCGCGTAGGAGCGGCGCGCAGCCGCGTCAGGCCGGGCGGCCGGGCGCGAGCGCCGGCCCGCCCCAGCGCTCGAGCGTCGCGAACTCCTCGACCGGCTTGCGCCGGAGCTTGGTGATGGCCTTCGCCGGCCGTCCGAGCGGCATCACCGCGGCCAGCGCCACGTGGGAGGGCAGGCCGAGCAGCGCCTGCACCGCGGGCTCCTGGGCGGCGGCCAGGGTGGTGATGGTGCCGCCGTAGCCCTCGTGTCGCGCCGCGAGCAGGATGTTCCACGCGAACGGGTAGATGGACGCGCCGCTGATCACGCCGACCCGCTTCAACTCCGAGTCCATCGAGGCCACCACCTTCAGATCCACGCACACCACCAGGACCACCGGCGCCTTCAGCACCGGCTCGATCAGTCGGGGCGGGGCGGGGGTGCGCTCGATGGTGGCCGCGTCGACCCGGGTGCGGTCGATGGTGTTCCACGGGCTCTCCCCGACCTGCACCTGGGCCGCGTAGCGCTTGGCCGCGGGGGCGGTCGCGGCGGCCAGCCCCTCGCGGGTCTTCGGGTCCCGGACCACGATCACGCGCCAGCCCTGGCGGTTGCCCCCGCTCGGCGCGAAGCGCGCGCGGTCGAGGATCCGGTAGAGCGTCTCGTCGGGCAGCGGGTCGGCGGTGAACTCGCGGGCCGAGAACGTGGTGCGCATCACGTCGTAGAGCTCCATGGGCGGCTCCTCCGAGGGGTGAATATACACCGCCAACGGCGGTATAGTACGCGCCATGACCAAGCCCGCTCTCTCGCTCGACGGCATCCGCGTCATCGATCTGTCCCGTGTCATCGCGGGGCCCTGGTGCGGGGCGCTCCTGGCCGACCTGGGCGCCGACGTCATCAAGGTGGAGGACACCGGCCCCGGTGACGAGTCGCGTACCTGGCCGCCCCACAAGGACGGGGAGGCCGCCGCGTACCTGCTCTTCAACCGGAACAAGCGCGGCATCGCGCTCGACCTCAAGACGCCGGAGGCGGTGGAGGTGGTCAAGCGCCTCGTGAAGACGGCGGACGTCGTGGTCGAGAACTTCCGTACCGGGACCATGGAGTCGTTCGGGCTGGGCTACGACGTGCTGTCCGAGATCAACCCGCGGCTGATCTACTGCTCGGTCTCGGCCTTCGGCCGAACCGGCCCGCGGAAGGACAGCCCGGGCTACGAGGCCCTGATGCAGGCCTTCAGCGGCATCATGTCCATCACCGGCGAGCCGGGCGGCCAGCCGGTGCGGGCGGGGGTGTCGTTCCTCGACCTCACCACCGGGATCCTCTGCGCGCTCGGCGTCTCCAACGCCATCATCCAGCGCGAGAAGACCGGGCTCGGCCAGCGCGTGGACGGCTCCCTGCTCGAGACCGCGGTGAGCCTGCTCGCCTTTCACGCCGAGGGGTATCTGCTCACCGGGGCGCTGCCCCGTGCGCTCGGCTCGGGCCACCCGTCGCTGTCGCCCTATCGCAACTTCAAGTGCCGCGACGGGCAGTGGATCTTCATCGCGGCCGCCAACGACCGCTTCTGGCAGAAGCTGGCCAAGGCCCTCAACCTCTCCGACCTGGCCGCGGACGCGCGCTTCGAGAAGAACCAGGGGCGGGTGGCGAACCGGGCGGAGCTCGAGGGCATCCTCGAGAAGACCATCGGGGCGCTCGACCGCGAGCCGCTGCTCAAGCGCCTCGAGGAGGCCGACGTCCCCGCCACCCCGGTGAACACGGTGGACCAGGTGATGAACGACCCGCAGACCGCCGAGCGCGGCATCGTGCAGCGCGTGACCCATCCCAAGCTCGGCGAGATCCCGGTCGTCGGCACCCCGCTCCACTTCTCGCGCATGTCCCCCGGCGTCCGCCGCCCCGCCCCCCTCCGCGGCGAGCACACCGACACCGTCCTCGCCGACCTCGGCTACTCCCCCGCCGAGATCGCCGCCCTCCGCGCCAAGAAAGCCGCCATGTAGGGGTCAGGTCTTGAATTACGACATTTCCACCGCCCGG
>DATHSW010000392.1:0-5301 GCA_035463855.1 Candidatus Deferrimicrobiaceae bacterium
GGCGGCCTCCCCGCCGCGCAGCGGCAGGCGCTGGCCGCGCAGTTCGCCGCGCTTGATCCCATCGCCTTGGCCCGGGACATTCAGCAGACTCTGGACGTGCTCTGGAAGCTCGCCGATACTCGAGCCTCGCGCCAGGAGGCCGCCCGTGGGTAACACTATTTTGAGGCACCGACCCCACCGCTCGGTAACACCTACTTCTGAGGCATCACGGGCGCGGTAAGATGCCGGCATGGCACTCCTCCGCCCGCGCCGGCTCGCTCCGGGACAGACCATCGGAATGGTGGCGCCGTCATCGGCGCCCAACGAGCCCGAGCGCATCCGCTTCGCCATCGACACCGTGGAGTCGCTCGGCTTCAAGGTGAAGCCGGGCGCTCATCTCTACGACCGCGACGGCTACCTGGCCGGCGCGGACGCGGCCCGCGCCGCCGACCTCAACGCGATGTTCGCGGACGAAGGCGTGGACGCGATCTGGTGCGTGCGCGGCGGGTACGGGGCCTCGCGGATCCTGCCCGCGCTCGACTACGCGCTGATGCAGCGCCGGCCGAAGGCGCTGATCGGCTACAGCGATATCACCGCGCTCCACATGGCCATCCACCGCCACGCCGGGCTCGTCACCTTCCACGGGCCGGTAGCCCTCCGCGCCTTCACGCCCTACTCGCTGGGCGAGCTCAAGCGCGTGCTCTGGACCGGCGAGACGCCGACGCGCCTGGGCGGGCCCCCGCCCTTCGAGCGGGCCGAGGGCCGGGTGGACTGGGACAACCGGGTGGCCACGCTGGTACCGGGCCGGGCGCGGGGCCGGCTGCTCGGCGGCAATCTCTGCCTGCTGGCGCACCTCTGCGGCACGCCCTACTTCCCGGACCTGCGCGGGGCGATCCTGTTCCTCGAAGACGTCGAGGAAGCGTACTATCGGATCGATCGGATGCTGACCCAGCTCTGGCTGTCGGGCGCGCTGGCGGGAATCGCGGGGGTGGCGTTCGGGAAGTTCACGAACTGCGATCCGTCGCCGTTCTTCCTGCAGAACCGGCCGATCGAGGACATCCTGGGCGAGCGCTGCCGGGCCCTGGGCGTGCCGGCCGTCTCCGGCATCATGGTCGGGCACATCGAGGACCAGACCACGCTACCGGTCGGCTGCCTGGCCGAGCTCGACGCCGATGCGGGCACGCTCACCCTGCTCGAGCCGGGAGTGAGCTAGCTCCCCGAGCGACGGCGCTACAGCGAGGTGGGGTCTTCGGGCTCCGGGAACTCTTCGCGGGCGGGCATCGAGAAGTCTTCGGGCGCCGGGGCCAGCAGCCAGGCGGCCACCTCGTAGAGACCGGTGGGCGCCGGGTCGCCCAGAGTGCTAAAGAGTTCCTGCGCCTCGGCCAGGCTCATCACGCAGACGTCCGACGTGTTGCGCCCCTCGCGGGCCTTGCGCATCAACCGGGCCTGCTTGGGCGTGGTCACCAGCCACATCATCGCGCCCGGCAGGTAGTCGAGGCGGACCGCCAGGACGTCGCCGTGGGCGAGCAGGCTCTCGTAGAACTCCCGCCCTCGCCGGGACAGCGTCCGGTGGTGCCTCAGCACCTCCTGCAAGGTGACCACACTGGGCGTCATGGTGTGCCTGCCCGAACCGAGGGAGCAAAGCCCGCGCCATGGCCTCGAACGCTTACAACTCAGGGAGTTGCAGGACGGATGGGCAGGGAGATGAGCGCGGGTATTGTCAGCCCGGGTGCCGCAGAATGCCAGGCCCTCGGCCGAAGAGCTGCGACGGCATGTTCCACGCGAACAGGCGCACGAGCGGCAGGGTGAGCGTGGTACGCGTGTTCTCGAGACAGTCGCGCGTGACCGCGCAGCCGGTGTGCTCGGCGAGCAGGTACGGCCGCAGGAACGCCTGGCCGACCATCCACGGCGCGATCCACACGAGCAGCGCCACGGGCGTGCCGGCCAGCGCGGAGGCCGCCGCCACCGTGGCGTAGCCGGCGAGATAGGCGCGCGCCTCGAGGATCAACGGCCGGCGCTCCGCCGGCGCCATCCAGGGCCGGTCCGCCCGCCCGGCGGCGAGCCGCAGCATGTCGCCCACCCGGCGAATCGCGTTCGGGATGCCGGTCAGCACGAACAGATAGGCCTGCAGCGCCGCGGCTTCGGGAAGAAGAGCTCGGGATCCCGCTCCGGATCCTGCGTGTAGCGGTGGTGCTCCCAGTGGTACACGCGATAGTTCCGGTAGGGCCAGAAGGTGAAAAAGCCGGCCAGGGGGCCGACCAGCGTGTTCAGCCAGCGGGTGCGGAAGGCGGTGCGGTGCGCGGTCTCGTGGAACGCGCAGAAGACGAACGCGAGCGCGCCGAAATGCCAGGCCGCGCGCAGGAGCGCGGAGCCGTCGGAGCGCGCCATGAGGGCGTGGAGGTCCTCGCGCGGGAGCTGGTGCGCGGTGAAGCGGACGAGCGCGTCGTCGGTCATGCGTCCCTCGCGTGGAGGCGACCGCGCCGTCGCCGGCGGAACGGAACTGCTGGAGCCGGGGGCGGGAGTTGAACCCGCGACCTACTGATTACGAATCAGTTGCTCTGCCACTGAGCTACCCCGGCGTTTCAAGGGCTTACGCGCACGACGTGGTCGATTCTACCCTCTTGTGCTAGCCGTGTGCTAGAGGAAGCGCTCTCGGCCGCCTTCGGCGCCGCGGCGAGGCCGTCGAGGCGCGCGACGGCGGACCGCAGGTGCTCCGGGCTCAGGTGGGCGTACCGCATCGTCATCTTGACGTCCGCGTGGCCGAGGACCGCGCGCACGTCGGCCAGCGCGGCGCCGCGCATAGCCGGGCGCGCGCCGCGGCGCGGGCTTGCGGGCCCGGAGCAACCGACCGGCGGACAGTTGCCCTCGACCCTCTAAGCCTGCCTCTTCCCCTTGCCGTCGGCCAAGGGGACCCGCCCGCCCCGGGGAGCATCCGGAAATAGGTCACGTTCGGTCGCGACCCCGTTGGTGCTCTCTCCGCTCGAAGAAGCGTCGCTTCAGGTAGGCTACGCCCTTCTTGCCGACGAGCACCGATCCCACAAAGAACATCCCCCAGCTCACGGCCGATAGCCCTACTACCAGTCCGCCCTTGCGCCATACCGAGATCGGCAAGAAGGGCACGACGGGATACGAGAAAAACATCCCAAAGCTCAGCGCCATCAGAATGACGCCTAACCAAAACGAAAACCCCTGCGGGGGCCTTCGGAGTTTCACAATGTCTCTGGTCGCCTCCCTCCCCGGCCCCCAACCGGCGCGACACAGTGCGGCCCCTGCCGTTGCCCGCAAGGGCCGCAGGGCAAAGCGGCGGCGTCCGGCCCGTCGACTGCCGGCTGAGCACGATGGTCCGTTTCTTCTGGCGCCGCATCGTCGCTATTCATCCACTTGCCATCAGTAGTGCAGGGTCACCGTCAGATCTAGGTTCCGCCCGTCGTACGCAAAGCTGGCTGCAGAGAAGGAAGGCACGCCGATGAATCTCTTAGCGTCGCGTGAAAAACCGTAGCCTTCCACCGGGAAGCCCAGCCAATTGGTATCGAGCTTGCCGTTCATATTCTCGTCATGAATGACGGCAATCGCATAGGTTCCCGGCGGGATGTCTTCAAAGTCGCAACGCGCTTGGGCCTTGCGAACTCTTATCATCATAATATTCGTTGCCACGCGCAGATAGTCGGTCGGGAAGCCATCCGGCGATTCGAACAACGCGCACGCTACGGTCCCGGTGCTGTTCCGTATGTTCAGAACATTCACGTGAATTCCTGGGCAGGGTGATTGGGCAGAGACAACAACTGGGAGATTCGCAAACACCAGGACAGCACACGACGCGACGGCCCAAACGCCTATGGGGCCCCGGATATCCAGATGCTTTAGCGCGAAGGTGGCGACGGACTTCAGGGCGGTTGACACATTCACGATGTCCTCGGAGGTCTCGGCAAGAAGTGGCTCTGGCCGGATCGCTTAGTACTTGAATTCAAACTGCGCGTCGATGTCATGACCGCCAAACGAATGGTGGCGTGGCGCGTCGATGCCGTAGCCGTAGCCAGCGACCAGGGTGATGCGCTTCGTGAGGGCGACCGAGAGGTTGGCACCGACGCCGGCGAGGCCGCTGCGCGGCAGGCGATGGCCCCGGACATAGTCGACCCGCGCGTAGTCGGCCAGCAACTGGAGGTGGACGCGGTCCTGCCCCGGCCAGATCGGAAACCGATAGGCGAGGTTCAACAGCACGAAGCGTCGCGCGAAGATCTCCTCGACGTTGTAGCCGTGCAGCATCAGCGGAAACTCGGCGCGAAGGCGGAGACCACCGCCCAAGCGGAACGCGGAAAGCGCGTCGACGTCCTCGGCGATGCCCGCGTTCAGGAACGCGCTCGCCTGGGTGCCCCAGAACGTGTAGATCCCGCCCACCCGGGTCCACGTCCGCTGCGTGAGGTGCTCGGTTTCCTCCGGTCGCTCCGGGAGGCCGTAGCGGCCGGCGTTGTCCCGGTAGCTGACGGCGTGCCACACCGAAAGTTCCGCGGCGGCCTTGGGGAAGAGCTCCGGAGGCACGCCGCCCAGGCGGATCCCCGCGCGCATGTCATAGAGCGCGGTGTTCTCGGGCAGGCGGAAGCGGCGCGCCGTGTCGTCGGTGCGGTCGTACCAGACGTACTTGGGATTTGCCCGGATCTGGCCCTCGAGCGGCAAGACGCCGGCGAGCTTCGGCCCCCGCAGGTAATAGGCGAGCGTCCCCCCGGCCGAGTGGCCGGAGAACGACTCCGCTTTCTCGAAGCGGCCATCCCTCCACTCCGCCTGGCTCTCCGCCCAGAACCCGCCGCTGACGCCGACGCCGACGGCGCTATGCTGACTGGGCCACTTGTCGTAGACCAGCTCCGATATGAAGTAGCCCGGCGGAATGACCAACCGCAGGTAGAGGTCCTCAGCGAGGAAGTGCGGCCGGGTGTAGAAGAGATAGCCGTAACCGGTCCAGGGACCGTTGCCCCGCACGGGTGTCTCCACCCCCCCCTGGAATTGCAACCGAGTCTCGTCGTCCATCAGCGTGTAGGGCGTCGCGACGCGGGCGGGGAGCTGAGCCGAGGCGGTATCGATGCATGCAGCAAGCGGGAGCAGGGTGAGCAGCAGCACGATGAGCACGCGCCGCATCAGCCGACCAATCATCGGGCGATGTCCCGGGTTCCGTCCTTGGTTGTGATTCCGCCGGCTCGAAGACTAGCGTCGGAAGCCGGGCCCGGTCAAGGCCGGTAACTTCCGGGTGGGCTGAGCGGGTCGGGCCGCGCCGGCCTTGGGGCAACCGACCGCCGGTCAGGTGCGCCGCCCAGGCGTGGCCCGGGCAGCCCG
>DATHSW010000393.1:0-5166 GCA_035463855.1 Candidatus Deferrimicrobiaceae bacterium
GAGATCGACATGGCGGCGGACGGCGCCGCCGCGCTCCAGCTCTCCGACCAGCGACGCTACGATCTCATCCTGAGCGATCTGCGGATGCCCAAGATGGACGGCGCCGCGCTCTACTGGGCCCTGCAGCTGCGCCACGGCGACGCGATGCCGCGGATGATCTACGTGACCGGCCAGGCCCATTCCCTCGACTACGCCGGCTTCCTGGCCGCCTCGCGGGTGCCCGTGATCTCCAAGCCGTTCAGCCCCGACGACCTGCGGCAGGCCGTCCGTCAGGCCCTCAGCGACAGCAGCTAGGCAGGTCGGCTCCCGGGAGGTGTGGTGAGCCGTGGTGGGATCGAACCACCGACCCCCTGATTAAAAGTCAGGTGCTCTACCAACTGAGCTAACGGCTCGCCTCAAGGATTCTGCACGACTTACGGACGCCGAGTCTATCACGCCGGCACCACTGCGTCGGTGGCGCGGGGCCGCGTGGTCAGGCGATGGCCTGGGCGAGGCGTCGCGCGATCTCCTGCTTGGGCTGCACCCCCACCATGCGATCGACCTCCCGGCCGCCCTTGAAGACGAGCAGGGTCGGGATCGAGCGCAGATTGAAGCGCGCCGCGGTTTGCGGATTGTCGTCCACGTTGAGCTTCACCACGCGCACCTGGCCGGCCATCTCGGCGGCCAGCGCGTCGATCGCCGGGGCGAGCGTGCGACACGGTCCGCACCAGGGAGCCCATGCGTCCACCAGCACCGGCAGCGGTGACCGCTCGACGTCCGTGGCGAAGCTCGCGTCGGTCACGGTCACCGGCCGCGCCGAGAGAGGGAGTTGAGTCTTGCAGCGGCCGCAGATCGGCGCGAGTCCCTGCGCGAGCCGGTCCTGGGGCACCCGGTTCGTGGCGCCGCAGGCCGGACAGCGGACCGTCAGGATCTCGGCCACGGCCGCGAGAAGCCGCTACTGACGGCGCGGCCGCGTGAGCGGCTCGACCAGGTCGGCCATCGCGGGCGGCGTCGCCGCGTCCTTGTAGTCGACGAGGCGCCGGTAGATCTCGCCGGCGGCCCGGTGGAAGCCGCCCGGCAGCCCGGCCGCCTCGAAGGTCGCGGCGATCTCGTCCATCTCGCCCACGAAGCGCCAGGCCTTCCGCGCGTTGTCCCGCGCGGCCGCCTCCGACTTCTTGGGCAGGTCGGGCTGGGAGCGGTGCCACTCGGCGAGCAGGGCGTCGTCCACCCCCTCGCTCGCGGCGAGCGCGCGCACGCCCATCAGGAGCGCGGAGGTGCCCTTGGTGAAGGCGGCGTAGACCATCTTGAGCGCGGAGGCGGCGCCCGGCACGTCGTTGACCGCGATCGCCTCGAGCGCGCTGCCCTCGAAGAGGGCGACCGCGCGCTTGGCCTCGCGGCCCGAGAGGTAGAGACGGGTGGAGCCCGCGGCGCGCGGGGGCGGGCCGATGAGGCCGCCGTCCACGAAGGTGGCGCCGCCCCGCTCGACGATGGCGCCGATCTCCCGCGCGGTGGCCGGCGCCACCGCGTTGCCGTCCACGAAGAGGCCGGCGAAGCGCAGCGCCGCGACCTCCCGGGCCAGGTCCACGGCCGCGTGCGGGGGGCAGATGGAGAGCACCACGTCGCTGGCCGCGACCAGGGCGGCCACGGTGCCCGCGTCCTCCAGGCCCGCCGCGGTCGCGCGCTGCCGGGTTCCCGCGCTGCGGCCCGCCGAGGCCCAGAGCACCCGCTGGCCCGCAGCCTTCGCGCAGGCGCCGACCACGCCCCCCATGTCGCCCGGATGCAGCAGCCCGATCGTCGTCGCCATGCTCTCCTCCGCTTTCAGTCGTCTCCCGCCAGATGAGCGAACCGGCCCGAGGACGAGCGCGTCGGCAGATCGGGCGAGCCGTGGATGGCCTTGATCTCGACCTCCCGCACCAGGTCGCCCAGCAGGACCGCGATGAGCCCCAGGATGGCCAGCAGTGGCGAGAACAGGAGCGCGGCCAGGAGCCACACGAAGAAGCCCTGCACGCCGCGGGTGGCACCGCCCACGATGCCCACGAAGATCGCGCCGACGATCCAGCCCGCCAGCAGCACGAGGAGCCAGAGACTCGAATCGGTCACGGAAGGCATCGTACCGCAGACGGCGGGTCCCTGCCCAGGGAGGGTGAGCGGGCGGAAAGAGGGGCGCAGCCCCCCGAGCCTAACGCGCAGGCGCGCTCGTCGAGACCACCGCCGAATCGTCCAGCGGCGTCACTTCCGCGTCGGCCATGAGGAACATCGCGAGGATGAAGAAGGTGACGAGGATGCCGAGGCCGATGGACGCGCGCTTCATGCGGGGGCGGTCTCCGGGCGCAGGGCGCGGACGATGGTCCGCAGCTCGCGCGGGTTGATGGGCTTCTCGAGCAGGTGGGCGGCGCCGAATCGGACCGCCTCCGCCTGCGTGTCGGGGTGGCATTCGGCCGCGATGAGGATCAGCGGGAGGGTCGGGCCCGCGACGCGCAGGAGGCTGACCAGCTCCCAGCCGTCCTCCGCGACGCCGGGGGCCGCGGGCAGGTCCAGATCGATGATGGCCAGGTCGAATGCGCCGTCGTGGATCTTCCGGATGGCCTCCGAGCTGCCTTCGGCCGTCTCGACGGCGAATCCGCCGCCCCGCAGCGCGGCACCCAGCCCCTCGCGGCTGGTCCCGTAGGGATCGACCAGCAGCAGCCGCTGCCGTCCCTCCGTCTCCGCGTCGATCGTGGCCATGTCGGGCGCCTCCAAAATCGGAATCTTAGGCAACGGCAGTGCCATCGTCTGCCGCCGGCCCGCGGAGCCTCGGAATCCCCGGCATTACGATCAGTTACACAAATCCGGAGACTTCCGAGCGTTGTCGCCGCATGTCATCAGGCTGACACTTGTCGTGTAAGCGTTACATCGAAACGGGTAATTTTTTCTTTGTGGCGCGGACTTAGGCCGCGGGCACCGCGGAGTAGAGGCAGGCCCGGCGGATCTCACGTATGCTGCCTGGAAAATCCCCGGGGGGAGGTGTCACGATGCGCGTGCTCCTGGTGCATCCCAGCCCGCTGATGTATTCCGAGCTGTACCTGCGCCTCGAGCCGCTCGGGCTCGAGCGGGTGGCCGCGGCCATCGAGGCCGCCGGCCACGAGGTGCGGCTGGTCGACCTGCAGATCTTCCAGCACGCCGACTACTGGCGCGAGGTGGAGACCTTCGTCCCGCAGGCGGTGGGCTTCTCGGTGAACTACCTGGCCAACGTCCCCGAGGTGGTGGACCTGGCCAAGGAGACGAAGGCCCGGCCGGGCGCCCCCTTCGTCTTCGTCGGCGGCCACAGCGCGTCGTTCATCGCCTCGGAGTTCCTCGACCACGCGGACGGCGCCATCGACTGCATCGTCCGCGGCGAGGGCGAGGTGATCGCCCCGCTCGTGCTCGAGGCGATCGGCGATCCGAAGCTCGAGACACTGCCCGGCGTCGTCACCCGGCATGGGGCGGGCCCGAGCCCGACCCTGCTCCGAGACCTGGATCTCCATCTGCCCGCGCGGCATCTCGGCCGGCGCCGCCACAAGTACTTCATCGGGGTGCTCGATCCGTGCGCGTCCATCGAGTTCACCCGGGGCTGCCCGTGGGACTGCTCGTTCTGCAGCGCCTGGACCTTCTACGGGCGCAGCTACCGCAAGGGCTCGCCGGAGGCGGCGGTGGAGGATCTCGCCCGCATCCGCGAGCCCAACGTCTTCATCGTGGACGACGTCGCCTTCATCCAGGCCGAGCACGGCTTCGCGATCGCGCGGGAGATCGAGCGGCGACGCATCCGCAAGCAGTACTATCTCGAGACCCGCTGCGACGTGCTGATCAAGAACCAGGAGCTGTTCGCCTACTGGAAGCGGCTCGGCCTCTACTACATGTTCCTGGGCATCGAGGCCCTCGACGAGGAGGCCCTCCGGCTCCACCGCAAGCGGGTGACGCTCAACGAGAATCTCCGGGCGCTCGAGATCGCCCGGTCACTCGGCCTCACCGTCGCCATCAACATCATCGCCGACCCGAGCTGGGACGAGGCGCGCTTCCGGGCGGTGCGCGACTGGGCGCTCACCGTGCCCGAGGTCGTGCACTTCACGGTGGCCACCCCCTACCCCGGCACCGAGCTCTGGCTCACCGAGTCGCGGCAGCTCACCTCGCGCGACTACCGCCTCTTCGATGTGCAGCACGCGGTGCTGCCGACCACCATGCCGCTCCCGCGCTTCTACGAGGAACTGGTTCGGACCCAGGCGGTGCTCAATCGCAAGCACCTGGGCTGGGGGGCGATCCGCCGCTACGGGGGGGCCGCGCTCTCGGCGGCGGCCCGAGGTCAGACCAACTACCTCCGCATGCTCTGGAAGTTCAGCACGGTCTACAACCCGGAGCGGCAGTACGCCGACCACCAGAAGCCGGTCCGCTACGAGATGCGGCCGCCCCGCCCGATCGCGGGGCCCAGGCCGACCAAGCAGGAGCTCTACGTGCACATGCCCGCCCCCGTCCACTAGCGCGCTCGGTAGGGGGTCGTGTAACGATTACACGCACCGTGTAAAGTTTATAAACGGGCCGTCGAATCCGCACGTTGGCGCACACTGCCCACGACTGCGGCCGTGCTTTCCAAGTAAGGGCCAGACCACGCTAAATGACGCACCCCGTCCCACCGCGGCCCCCCATCCCCGCCTGGCTTGCTTGTTGCTCTCGCAGACGGGTTCGCAATTCGTCGTATATGTCAGTCAACGTCCACACAGAGGAGGCGGGTACATGCGGAACATGATGAAGATCGGCGTCCTGCTGCCAGTAGCGGTCCTGCTGGTGTCCGGGTGCGCCACGAAGGGCTTCGTTCGCGATATGTTCGCGAAGAAGGACGTCGAGATCGACCAGCGCTTCGTGAAGGTGGAGGGCCAGGTCGAGGGCGTCAACACCGAGGTCAAGGGCGTGACCACCCAGGTGAAGAGCCTGGAGGGCGCCGTGGCCGAGGCCAAGAGCCGGGCCGACGCGGCGATGACCAAGGCCGAGGGCGTGGACACCCGCCTGACCCGCCTGTGGTCGAACCGGTACAACCACAAGACGGCCGACACGCTCGAGGTCTACTTCGGCTTCGACAAGGCCGAGCTGACTGACGGAGCGCAGACCGCGCTGGCCGGCGTGGTGAAGGAGCTCCAGGGCAATCCCACCCTGATCGTGGAGCTGGGTGGCTTCACCGAC